>JBBDNJ010000357.1:0-9646 GCA_040877705.1 Binatia bacterium
TGGGATACCGAGAGAATACGCCTTTCTCTTTTTCCACAACACTCGGGACACGACCCCCCTCGCCGAACAGCATAGTATCGTCGCCGAAGTTGAGCGCCGCTTGAGCGTAGTGGAGGAGCTAGAAGCAGTCGTGAACGCCAACCTGCAGCGCGCGAACCGCCTCCGCCAGTCGGTCTTGCAGCGGGCGTTTGAGGGGGATTAGCTCCACGATGTGACTAGCTGGGTGATCTTGGGTTAGAATGCAAAGATGGTCGGCCGAGGGTGGTCACAAAAAACCAAGCGTAAAGCTAAACGACCGTGAGAAGTATGACTAAACCGGATAGAAATTATCTCAATCCTCCGATTCAGGAGGCGATCTGCGAGATCCATTTTAACCAGAGTGAGCCGCTTACGTTGCAGAAGATCGAGTCGTTGAAACCCATATGGTCGGCAAGCTACCCGGACCAAAAAGTTGTGCAAGAAAGACGTGTTGATTTTCATCTCAGTCCTGAAGGTCTCCAGACAAAAGAGGGGAACCTTGGCCATCGATTGATTTGTAAATCAGCTGATGGGAAACGCCTAGTTCAACTTAGCGGTTTGTTTATTGCGACCAACCAGCTCAGTCCTTATCCTGGATGGGAGGAGTTGTTTCGCGATACGATATTAGAGCGTTTTGAAGATTTGCAGAAGGCAATTGGACCATTAAAATTCAAACGGGTCGGGCTTCGGTACATCAACCGGATTGACGTGCCACAAGTGCCGTTGGTCTGGGCCGATTGGTTTAAACTAACATTACCCGCCCCGTCGTTGCCGGGCTTCAAACAACGAGAATTCCAAATGCAGTTCCACCAGGAACTGACGGAAGATCGTCGTTTCGTTATCAATCTTGCTGCATTGCCAGCAAGAGACGGTAAGGTTTCGCCGGTTATGCTGGATTTGGACCTGATCTGGGAGGGTGCACCAAAAGAACCAGGTGAATTGCGCCAAGTACTGGAACACGTGCACGGTCCGCACCGCCTTGTCTTTGAGGCGTATTTGAGCAATAAGTTACGTAAGCTCTTCAATTAGATATGGAACCCATATCCACAGCAGTAACTTTGGCGTGGCCGCTGCTATTTAATCCAGCGCAGTTCGGCAATGGTTCAGGCTATCGACAATCGACGGCGACCTCGGTGGTTTACGAGGGTTGTGAGTCTTTGCCTTTGAAAGCGATGGAGCTCGATGCGCTCTCCATCGAGGAGCACAGCGCGGCACTTCATTGGATGATGTTGGCGAAAGAAGCGCTCCCTAACGTTACTTCACTTACATCTGAGGAGCGGGGTTCGATCAATGAATTTTTTTGGTCTCACTTCAAATGAGCCCCACAGAGGATTTTTCACGGTTCGCTAAGATAATTCCCGAAGAACATCTGCCCGCCCTCGCAAGTAATCTAAAACGAATTCCGGATTTCAGGTGGGTCATCGATATCCCCAACCCTGAATTCGAGCGGCTTCAAGGGGACGTGCTTTCAAATTTTCCAACCGTCTTTCTTGATGAGGCAGGTGAAGCGCGTTCGCGGGAATTTACGGTTTTGGTTCTAAACAACACGTGCGATCTGCCTGATGATCGGCTCGATTTTATAACCGCGGCGCCTATTGTCGATTTTAACAGGTACCTAGAGTTCGAACGGGAACGGCAATTCCGTGGCAAGAACGCGTTGGAAGACTCAGAGAAGCGCCGCATTGAAGATCGTCTTCAGGAGTATGGCAGGGTTCTCCGGAATAACGACAAGACCGAGATTCTTTACTTGCCGCCCTTTTCCGAATTCACTCATGGCGCCCTTGTGTTGTTGCATCTCGTTTGCTCAGTGTCTGCGAGACTGTATCACGACGCCCTACGTCAGAGTCGGCGAGTTGCTTCGTTTACACAGACTGGATTTTATTTCTTGCTTATCAAGCTGACGACTCATTTGGCACGAGTGGAGACAGCTGAAGTCATTAGGCGCCCGGGTGCTTGAAAAACTCGCGTGTGGAAACCACGTATAACCCTGAGGCTCTTTTTCGAATCCTGGCGTCTTCACCATGGCCGAGCAATCCCACCAACTCATCCAGAAGCTCTGGAACTATTGCAACATCCTGCGCGATGACGGGTTGTCGTACGGCGATTATGTCGAGCAGTTGACGTTCCTCCTCTTTCTCAAGATGGCGGATGAGCAGAGCCGGCCGCCGTTTAACAAGCCGTCGCCGATTCCCAAGAACGTCGATTGGCCGAGTCTTATGCGCCTGGATGGCGACGAGCTGGAGACGCACTATCGGCACGTGCTCGAATCGCTTGGAAAAGCGAAGGGGATGCTTGGCGTCGTTTTTCGCAAGGCGCAGAACAAGATTCAGGACCCGGCTAAGCTCCGGCGGCTGATTGTCGATCTGATCGACAAGGAGCAGTGGTCGTCGCTGTCGGCGGACGTGAAGGGCGACGCTTACGAGGGGCTGCTGCAGAAAAATGCCGAAGACGTGAAAGGCGGAGCCGGACAGTACTTCACGCCGCGGCCGTTGATTGCGGCGATGGTCGACGTCATGCGGCCCGAACCGAAGATGACGATCTGCGATCCGGCGTGCGGCACGGGCGGCTTCCTGTTGGCTGCCTATAACTACTTGTCCGATCCAAATCACCACCAACTGGATCGCGAGCAGAAGAAGCGCCTGGCCACTGAAACATTATATGGTGTCGAGCTGGTCGATGGTGTGGCGCGGCTGTGCTGCATGAACATGCTGCTTCATGGCATCAGCGCGGATGGAGCGGACTCGGTGCCCGTGGAGATCCGCGACGCACTGGGCAGCCACGGCGGCAAGTACTACGAGATGGTGATGACCAATCCGCCATTCGGCAAAAAGAGTAGCGTGACCATCGTCAACGAGGAAGGCCGGGCTGAGAAGGAAAGCCTAACGATTCACCGTGACGACTTCTGGGCGTCAACCAGCAACAAGCAACTCAATTTTCTCCAGCATGTCTTCACGATCCTCAAACAACATGGCCGAGCCGCCATCGTCGTGCCGGACAACGTATTGTTCGAAGGCGGAGCAGGGGAGACGGTTCGCCGGGAGTTGCTCAAACAGGCGGACGTGCACACGTTGCTACGCTTGCCGACCGGCATCTTTTACGCGCAGGGCGTTAAGGCAAACGTGCTTTTCTTCGACCGCAAACCGGCGCAGGAAAAGGCGTGGACCGAAAAGCTCTGGATCTACGATCTGAGAACCAACAAGCACTTCACTCTCAAAGAAAACCAACTCAAGCGTTCCGACCTCGACGACTTCGTCGCCTGCTACCACGCCGAGAATCGCCACGAAAGGACCGAGAGCGAACGCTTCAAATGCTTCGCCTACGACGATCTCATCAAACGCGACAAGGTCAACCTCGACATCTTCTGGCTCAAAGACGAATCCCTGGAAGACTCCGCCAATCTTCCGGCATCCGATGCAATCGCTGCTGAAATTATGGAAGACCTGCAGGCGGCGCTGGCACAGTTTGCCGAGATCGCGGCGGATCTTGGCAGAGAATCCACTGAGGTAGAGAAATAAGGCGAGTATGGCAAAACAGAAGTCGCTAGTCACTCAACATCTGGAAAATCTTTCCAGGGAAGTCCTGAAGGACTACAAGGATATTATCCGAGAATACGTCAAGCGGAGGCATGGCGTGTATTCTCTCTATCGAAAGAACCGCCTCTATTACGTTGGTCTTGCAGCTAACCTTCGCTCACGGCTGAACAGTCACTTACGGGATCGTCACGCGGATACTTGAGGGATGAAATGGGGACAGGCTGGTTTTTCAACCGTTACAGGGCTGGCGGAAGTAGCAAGATGTCTGATGAGTGACACGGACAATATCAAATGGGAAGACGTCGAAGCACAGCGACCAAGATGTTCAGCGTTGGGTTGGTGGCACTGAGGGAGAAAGCGAGCGGAGGAATGGAGACAGGCGGCTTTTCGAATTGCAACGAAAGGCGTGACGAGGTCGGGGAGTCTTTTACTTCAAACGAATGCAGGATGTGTGTTGGCAATAGTTTCGTATAGTCTAGTGTTGAGACTCACATCAAAGGAGGTTTCGGAATGGGCAAGAGTGTAGACAAAATAGCACAAGAGATTCGTGAACTGCCGGATGTTGAGAAATTACGCTTGGTGGACGCGATTCTCACTGACCTGGACAAGCCGGACCCGGAAATCGACCGGGTGTGGGCGGAGGAGGCGCGCAAACGGTGGGCGGCTTACAAAGCCGGCAAGATCCCAACCGTCTCCTATGAGTCCGTTATGGCCAAACACCGCCGCTCGTGAAAGTAAGTTTTCTCATCTTAGCACAAAGCGAACTCAATGACGCAGTCGCATGGTACAACCGACAAGCGGCCGGGTTGGGACGAGAATTTCTTGATGAATTAGATCGTGCAGTCCGGCGGGCGGTGGCTTTTCCAATGTCGTACCCTGAAATCGAGCCGGGCATTCGCCGCTGTCGCTTAGCGCGGTTTCCCTACGGGTTAATCTACGGCGTTGACGGCGAAACTCTTGTTGTCGTAGCTGTAGCCCATCTGCATCGCCGGCCGCGTTACTGGATAGATCGTATTTAATGCGTCCTTTATCTTGAGGAGCAGAAAAAGGGATCGGGAGTCTTTAACTTCATAAAATCGACCATGGAATCGGTTCTGGAAGAAGGCAAAGTGATAAGCACAGAAGTTGCGTCTTTGAGTATGCAGAGGGAGGGTCGTCAGGATTAGATGAAACCAAGGTAAATAGAATTCTCAAAGATTTGCAGGCAGGTCTTGAGTAAATCTACGACAGCGGATGGCGGACCTACTATTGTCGCTCCTATGGGCTGGATGATGGAACGCTCTCGTTGAACGTGCGGAACGAAGGAATCCGCGAGCAGTCCGTTTTGAGTAAGACGTGCTATGAAAATTGTTAAGTCAGTCGCAGCTATACCGATTCGCTTGACGCCGGAACGAGTGGAGCACATCGAACGTCGCCATCCTGAGATGCTTGGTCAAGAAGAGCGCATTTTGGAAGTCGTCTCGTCCCCTGACATAGTGCAGGAAGGCGATAGTGCGACGTTGATAGCTTTTAAGCATTACTCGAAGACGCCACTTACCGAAAAATATTGTGCTGTTGTGTATCGAGAGCTTAGTGAAGAGGACGGTTTTGTACTGACCGCTTACTTTACCAGCAAGCCCTCGGAAAGGAGAAAAACCGTATGGAAGCCGTAAAACTGTTCGACAAGAAAAAGGCTCCCATGGATTGGGAATATGACGGAGAGGCGGACACTCTCTATATTAGCTTTGGAAAGCCTCGGGCAGCCATCGGAGTGGATGTGGGAGAGGGGGTACTAGTTCGGTATGACGAGAAAGCCAAGGAAGTCGTGGGCCTGACGATCATCGGCGTTGGAAGACGACTTGAGCAACACATCAAAAAGGGTGCTTGAGTGACTTCTTCCGCCATCGTTCAAAAACTCCGGAACTACGGAAAGAAACGGGGTCAGAGAACAATTTAACTTAAGTCTGAGTTATTCAAGGGCACGGCCGATGCGCGCTTATTGTGGGCAGGTTTGATCTCGAAACAAGTAACCAAAATCACCTTACGATGAGCAACGATTCGGAAATCACCGGATGACGGGCGACCACAGGATAAGAGGTCGGGGCGCTGGGAATGAAATGGGGACAGGCTGGTTTTCCAATCAGGGGAACAGGTCGGTTGTTGGCTTGAATAACTGAATGCGCCATCAAACCGCGATAAAGCCAGCTCGGATATTTTGTGGCTTCGGGACGAAAGCCTCGAAGATTCGGACAACCTCCCCGATCCGGACGTGATTGCTCAGGAAATCGTCGACGACCTGGAAGCCGCCCTCGAACAATTCCGCGAAAATCGCGGCGGACTTAGAGATTAATAAGCGAACCACGGAAGATATCGAAGGCACAGACGACAAATGAAATTGCCGTATGCTGCGAGAGCTCGTGTCGAACGAAAGAAGATCGTCAAGTATTTGCTGTCGTCAGGGCATCCCGACGGACGCACGAAAGCCAGGTTCTTCATTCGTTTTGGATTCAATTCCGAAGACTGGAAAAATTTTGCGTCTGCTCTTAAAAGGCACGGACAAGCTTATGATGTTAGCGTTTTCATAGAATCCCAGCATGGGACACGGTATAGTGTTGACGGTCTCCTCGAAACGCCGGATCGGCGCAATCCTAAGGTTAGAACTGTCCGGCTTCTCGCAAAACGGTCGAAGTCACCGCGTCTAATTACGGCGTATCCTATTTAGGAGGTAATATGATTAAAGAACATGATCGCGTAGTTCTGAAGAGGGACATTACCAAAGAAGGCCTGAAGGCAGGCGACGTAGGGACGGTCGTACACGTTCATAAAAAGGGGCAGGCCTTTGAGGTGGAGTTCCTAACGCTTGATGGGGAGACAGCGGCTATCGCGACAGTGGACGCCTCTCAGGTTCGTCCAGTTCAAAAAAGAGAAATCACCCACGCGCGGCTACTGCAGGCTTAGCGTGACTTGCGAAAGAACGACAAAGCCAACCGCGACATCCTCTCCCTCCGAGATGAAAGCGTGGAAGACTCCGACAACCTCCCGGATCCCGATGTGATAGCCCAAGAAATCGTCGAAGATCTGGAAGCGGCACTGGAACAATTCCGCGAATCGCTGTTGACCTAGGTGGAAAGCAAGACTGATGGAAGGTGGTAAAGCACATGCTCCAACTTACTAAAGCAGAGCAAGCGTGGCTTGACGCCTATCGCAAAGCTCTTGAGCAAGAGCATCCCGGGTAGGTAATCGTGTGTCGTAGGTGCTCGTGATCGTCCGATACCCTTCACGGACACGAGCAGGACCAGCGCACTTGAGAAGTGGTGGTTTACGGCGAATTGTGCCACTTTACCGGTGCAGCAGAACGCGCGTCTTTAAGAAAAATCCGTGAATCATTTTTTCGAAATCTTAATCCAAGGTACCAATCTGTCTCTTGCGGGCTTTTTCGTTCTTTGCGGGGTGTCGTTTTTAGGAAGCCTTATCGCCGGCGCCCTGGGTCTTGGCGGTGGAGTGTTGGTTCTTGCGACCATGGCGAATCTTTTACCGCCGACAGTGTTGGTGCCGATCCATGGTGTGGTGCAGCTTGGTTCAAACCTGAGCCGCGCCGCTTTAAGCTGGCGTCAAACTTTGATGTCGATCGTGGCGCCGTTTTTAATTGGCTCGATCATCGGCGCTGCTTTCGGGGCCCAGTTTATCGTCGCGCTGCCGAAATATTTGCTTCAGATCGTGATCGCCGTCTTCATTCTTGTCTCGACGTGGGCGCCAAAGTTTCAGAGTGCTTCGACCGGCAAAGTTAAATTTTTCATCGTCGGCGTGATCACCACGATCGTGACGATGTTCGTCGGCGGGACCGGTGTGTTGGTGGGAGCGTTCGTCGCTCCCGCGTGCTTGGATCGACACCAGTTCGTTAGCACCCACGCTGTGGTGATGACTATCCAGCATGGTCTCAAGATAGTGACCTTTGCCTTGCTCGGTTTCGCCTTTGGCCCCTACATCCCGCTGCTTGTCGGTCTGGTCCTGTTCAGTTTTATCGGCACCTATGCCGGAAGGTTGGCGCTCAATCGGTTGCCGGAGCGGATTTTTCGCATTGCTCTCAAGGCGATTCTGACTGTACTCAGCTTGCAACTGCTCTATACCGCATTGGGCCAAATCATGGCTTAGGGGGTCAGGTGTGGGGTTCTGGCATAACAACCATATCAACCTTGAAAAGCCGATCATCGATTAAGGCTGGCTCAGGACCGGCTCTGAGCAGTTGACGTATTTGCTGTTTTTTCTCAAGATAGCGGATGAACAGAGCCGACCCCCTAAAGGCCAAACTTGACACGAATGGCCAAAAGATGTGAAGCATCGTCGATGCTAGGATAGCTAACAGCGCCACAGGAGGATACACATGCAGCAACAGAATGGTCAGAAAAAGCTTGCCGTACTAATCGACGCCGACAATACTCAACCCTCAATCATTGATCCCTTACTCGCAGAAATTGCCAAGTATGGTATTGCAAGTGTGAGACGAATCTATGGTGATTGGACCACCCCTAATCTAAGGGGATGGAAGGATGTTCTTCTCGAACAAGCTATCCAACCGATCCAACAATTCCGGTATACCGTCGGAAAAAACGCTACTGATAGCGCCCTGATCATCGATGCGATGGACTTGCTGTATACAGAGAAACTGGATGGATTTTGCATCGTATCCAGCGATAGTGACTTTACGCGCTTGGCGTCGAGACTTCGAGAAGGCGGCCTTACTGTCTACGGCTTTGGTGAGAAAAAGACTCCCAAAGCATTTGTCGGCGCGTGCGACAAGTTCGTCTATACAGAAATCCTTCGTGAGGATGCATCGAGTGGTCAGCGGGGAAGAAAAACCAGTACCGACCTGAATCAGGATGTAACGCTGATTAATCTATTGAGAAATGCTGTTGAATACACTGCGGGGGAAGATGGATGGGTTTATTTGGGCCAAATAGGTCAACACATTGCGAATCAGGCTCCAGAATTCGATCCTCGTAACTACGGTTACAAAAAACTCGGTGATCTAGTCAGAGCAACTCAGCTTTTTGACATCGACGAACGACGATCTGCGGATTCAACGGGAATCTCCGTGTACGTCAGGGATAAATCGAAGAAACAATCAACAACTCCCGGTTAGGCTATCAGCTGGTTACTCGGGGGACGGATTTAGGAACAGCTAACCATGGCTCAAAATCCTTCTCGAACTGCTCGAAGGATGTCCGCGAAGACCCCCAAGCCGCGACGGTCAATTCTTTCATTCACAATGACCTAGAACAGAGTGCCGAAATTTCATCAGTTCTTTCCTGTAAATTTCTGACATGCTGCGCTCTGCCATCCCGACCCGGAACTGTTTCCAGGGCGGAAGCAAGTGTGACGGTTAAGCGACAAATGCGTCGCCATAGAGGAGTCAATAAACCATGAAGCAAACAGAGTCACACAAGCAGCGCGTCAGCCGGTTCGAGCTGTTCCTCACTTTTTCTCGGGTTACGCTGTCCAGCTTCGGCGGCGCGATGTTCTGGGCACGGCGCGGGCTGGTCGAGCAAAAGCGTTGGCTCACCGAGCGGGAGTTTGTCGACTTATTGACGCTCGGACAGCTCCTGCCCGGGCCGAACGTGCTCAATCTGACGGTGCTGGTCGGGTATCGTTTCGCCGGCTGGACGGGCGCCGCGGCATCGGTCGCCGGGTACTTGGGCTGGCCGTGTCTGGTCGTCATCGGCATGGGCGTACTGTACCGGCACTACGGCGCGCTGCAGCAAGTGCAGCAGGCGCTCGCCGGCATGTCCAGCGTGGCGGCGGGGCTGCTGCTCGCCACCGTTATCAAATTGGCGATGGTGTTGCCGCGGCGGTGGCGGCCGTGGCTGTTCGGCACGGTGGCCTTTGTGGCCGTGGGCGTCATGCGCTGGCCGCTGCTGTGGGTCATGGGCGCCCTCGCCCCCTTTGCCGTCGCCGCAGCGTGGAAAGAGAAAGAGTGATGGACCGTTCGGAACTCGGCGCGCTGTTTCTGCATTTTTTACTCCTCTGGTTCGTGGCCGTGGGCGGTCCCTCGACGATACTGCCGGGCATCCACCGCTATGTAGTGGATGTGCACCATTTGTTGACGAGCGCGCAGTTTG
>JBBDNJ010000358.1:0-47574 GCA_040877705.1 Binatia bacterium
CAAACAAATGAGAGTCACCCTATGGATCACGACAGCGATTCATCTGGACACACCACAGGTAAAGATTCGACCCTGATTGAGCGACCCCGAACTGCTCAACAAGATTTCAGAGGCGAGGTACGCATTCATCAAAGGAAAAACGCCCAACAAATCGTTCAAATATTGAGGCGATATAAATTTAAGAACTGACCCTATTTTCCTCTACTCACTGCTCACCCTGCTATGGAAATGAATATGACATTATCATTGACACAAAGTCAATGAGTCTGTTAGTCTTTTAGCGAATAAGTCAGCGCGCGATGCATACGTGGCCGTCAGGAAGGACGGCGTGTTGTGCGCTACAGATTGAACCTATTAACGCTTCTAACGGTATTAATTTTATGGCTCGCCCGAAACTTCTTAGTAAAGAACAAGTCATGGATACCCTTAGCCGCTGGTTTATTCGCAATAGCGTTCCTCCGACTATCGAGGAACTGCGGAAGCTGCTCGGCGTTGGATCGACGCGCACGGTTCTCAGATACCTTGATGCACTCGAGGAGGAGGGCTACATCGACCGCTGGTCCGGCGCTCGGGGGCTTAGAATGCGCAAAAGCTCGGCGGCAAGCCTGAAAACGCGACTTGTCCCAATAGTCGGTGAAGCACCGGCAGGGCAGCTCATGCCGGCGGAAGAAAATATTCTGGGCCATGTTCAAGTCCCTAAAGATTTCCTAAAACCCTCTGGCTCGAAATTTTTTTTTCTCCGCGTCCGTGGGGATTCTATGAACCGGGCGAAAGTCGAAGGGCAAACGATAGAGGATAGCGATCTCGTTCTGGTCCGCCAGCAAGAAAGAGTAGATCCGGGAAAAATCGTGGTCGCGCTTGTGGATGGGCAGGCCACAATCAAGAGATTAGTCAAAAGACCCGAATACTATGTACTGATGCCAGAGTCCACCAACCCGAACCACCATCCCATAATCGTAGCCCAAGACTTTTGGGTTCAGGGGATCGTGTCCAGGGTCTTCAAGAAGGGAGGAGAACTCATAAATACAGCTCAGGAGTGAGAGTTCTGCCAAAGTGTACCGACTTGAACCCTACTAATCAATTGGAGCCCAACAGATGTTCAAGGCCAAAATGGAATGATGTATGAAGCAGACTGCCCGTGGAAATCGGTCTGAAAGCGACCCAACATTTTGTTAATGTTGTGCACCGCATCCACTATATGTTGAGTATTCTTCTTGACAGGACAGGTAAGTTGGAGTTATCAAATACTTCCGTATTGCCAAACTTAACGGGGCAGAGCACTCCCCGGCATCGAGGAATCCGAATGCTTATGTACAAGGAAATTGGTGAGGTCCGCGAGACGCACTCTTGTTATGGCGTCAACAGTTCTGGCTCAAAGCATCAGCTTACTCTTGATTTTGCAGGTAATGTGAAAACCCGAAATGGATTTCGAGACCCGGCATTTGCTGATAACAAGACTCAGCCTCTTCATCGCTGGATTCCGTGGATCGCGGGTTTTTCTGCGCAATTCGTTCAGGATTGTTTCGACACTTTTCTAAAAGATCGTAAGAAGAGATCGATGCCTTGTGTCCTAGACCCATTTGCCGGCGTAGGAACTACTATTGTACAGGCAGTGCTTAACGGATTTAACTCGGTCGGTTTCGAAATCAATCCGTATGCTGCCCTTGGGTGTAAGGCCAAGTTAAATTCCCCGAAGCTCAACTTGGAAACGTTGGAAACGTATTTCCGTGAGTATCAATGCGTTGCAACCAGCGGCCGTCGGAATGGATCCAGACTGAGGCCAGCTGCCTTTGAAACTCGAATTCCGTTCTTCAGCGTTTCCGTAGAGGATCAAGTTTTAGCTTTTCTCGATTTCACGGAACGTATTCCACAGGCAGAGATCGCGGATTTATTCCGTCTGGCTTTTGGCTCAGTCATGGTGAGCTTTTCCAATTACACGTACGAGCCAAGTTTGGGCTCCCGGCCTGGGGCCGGGAAACCGCTTATTGAAAAAGCCGACGTTCACTCCGCGATTCTGGGTAAGCTCTCAGAAATGATTTCAGACATTCGCTGGATCAAGGGGCGAGCTGGAAACATTCCGTACCAAGGCACAGGCCAAGTTCATAACAAGGATTTTTTGGAATCAAGGGATGTGCTGCCGCCGTGTTCAGTGGATCTGATGGTCACATCTCCTCCTTATATGAACAATTATCACTATGTGCGAAACACCCGACCTCAGCTCTTCTGGCTGTCTTTGGTCTCTTCACCAAAGGAATTGCGGAAGCTTGAAGAAGCGAACTTTGGAAAGTATTGGCAAACCGTTCGCGACAGCAAACCTATCGACCTAAACTTTGAGCATCCAGAATTATCCCGCACGCTTGTCAAGCTTCGCCAGACTCGTAAGGAAAAGGGAGCATATGGCGGACCGGGATGGGCCAATTACGTTACCAGCTACTTCAACGACTGCCACCGGTTTTGTAAAGTTTTAAAAAGGGCTCTGGCGCGAGGAGGCATGGGAGTTATAGTGATCGGCAACTCGATCATTCAGGGACATGAGATGAAGACGGACGTGATTCTTGGTGACATTGCCCGCCAGAGCGGCCTCGCACTAATGCGAGTGCAGCAGGTTCGCACCAAACGCGTGGGCGCCAGTATCACAACTTCTGCTGTGCGACGGGGTGATGCAAGCAAGGCTACTCTCTACGAAAGTGCCGTCATTTTGAAAAAGAAATAGCTACTTTGATTGGCATTGTTACACTCGATTTCCTGATTAACGGCGCCTCAATACGACCCATCAAAAAATGATCGTCACCTAAAGATGTGTGACCACCATGATTTCCGCTTCGATGTAGATAAAGCATACGAGGATCAGCTAGTCTTCGCCTTAGAGGCCAGCCCGGAACACCCAATCTCTGCACCTGAAGCTCCGCGGCAACCTGGCATCTACGTACTCCTTCGCAGTGGTTTGCCTGTTTATGTCGGACAGGCTCGAGAACTACGTAGCCGATTGAATGACCACCTGAAAAAAATTGAAAATCGAGTCGGCATTGCTGCTACAGAAGTTACCTGCCGATTTCTTACGATTGAGCAAATGTGGGAAGTTGCCCGCGCTGAACACGCGCTTATTCGCCGCTATAACCCGGAGTGGAACGGTATTCCCGGGTTCAGTATGCATGTTCCGGGGCAAGGTCGTCCCGGCATGCCCGGCTACATCAACGAATGGGACAGGCGATTTCCGCGGCGCAGTTAACGAGTGCGTCCGTAAATGCACTATGAAAACTAGACTTACCGTATATTGGCGAGTCAAGGAGTCACGGCAATGAAAATGACGGCAGAACGTCGAGCAATAGATAAGATATTTCGACGTCGGGACCGGTACGACATCCCGGACTGGCAAAGGGAGGAGGTCTGGGATACCGCTAAGAAACAGCTATTGATGGATTCAATCCTTCACGGTTGGAAGCTGCCCAAATTCTACTTTGTCAAAACTTCTGATGACAACGAGTACGATGTTGAAGATGGTCAGCAACGACTCTTGGCGATCTTTGAGTTTTGCGCCAATGAGCTTCCTCTGACTGCCGAATCCAGTAAACAATTCGGCGGAAGATTCTACCGAGACCTGTCACAAAAAGTAGCCGACGCTTTCGACGATTTCGAGATCGAATATGACCTTATCGAAGATGCTACCGATGAAGAACTGAAGATTTTTTTTCAGCGATTGCAGGCGGGTTTGCCCTTGAATAGTAGTGAAAAACTAAACGCCGTGCACAGCAAGCTCCGGGACTATTGCCGGAACGTCGCGAAACATCCTTTTTTCAAAGATACTGTTAATATCCGGAACAGCCGGTATTCGCACTTCGATATCGTTGCGAAAGTGCCACCATCGAGATCGAAGGTCTTGATACGGGCCTACGTTTTGACGATGTTAAAGAAGCCTTTGACTCACAACGCAACTTTTCATCGACTTCCGCTCTCGGGCAGAGAATCCGCGCGGCGCTTGATTTCTTAAATAATGCCTTTAAAGGCAAGGGTAATGCACTCCGCACCCGTACAATCGTCCAATCTCTTATCACGCTGACGTGCAAGCTTGTTGCAACGGGTCGCTACAAAGGGTTAGAGCCTGAGATCCAAAAATTTTTTGAAACTTTCGTTACGGAACTTACTGAGCAAATTGAGTTGGGACAGACCGCATCCGATTCTGACTATCTCACGTTCCAACGCTCTGTAAATGCCAATGTTAAGGGCGGCGCGAAAATGCGACATGAAATCATGCTGCGCAAACTTTTACGGCTATCACCAAACTAGCGGATGCATTCGATCCGGCAATTGTGGCGGAGAGCGGCGTTGGCGGACGAATCAGTGAGCTCGGCGAGTCTATTACTCACCTAATTGAGCAACTGAACAACAAGTATGCTGCAAAGACTGGTGAGGATCTCTTCAAAGCTACGAATAAGACGGCTCAGGCTTTGATGCGGATCCGAAAAACGGCGAAGAGCCTAGACCACTATAAGGGTTTGATCGACGATCTCTACTTTCTCTTTCGTGAATCCGCTGGGTCTCGCCTGGAAGGTAAGTGGCCAGTTTCGTTTGCTGATGTCAATGAACTGCGGACTGATCTCCGGCACGATGTCGACCACGGAAAGGACAAGAAGGTTCGCTCTAAACGACGCAAGATCGGGAAGATCTTTGCAAAGTATGCAGGCGGAGGAAGCCCCGACACGGTGGAGCCGGCAAAATTCCCGCTGGTGCAGGCAAACATATTGGGCGCGATAGAGGGCGATCTACGCCATCTCCTTGCAATCGCGGCTTAACGACTCGGTCAACTAAGCTCCGCCTCAGAACCCACACCAAAGATTTCCGACCGAATCTCGCATAAGAGATCGAAACGCGGTGTGTACGCGGTCAGGGGGGCCAGGGATTTATATTTGCCATGAAAGGCCAAGCGACCAAAAAAGTTCTGCAACTCATTGAAAACTAGAATCCGAAGGATTGTTATGAAGATAAGGTCTGTGCGGTTCAACAACAAAAGGGCGCAGCTCCGTGTCAGACTTGCCCAAGTTGACTAACGTCGCGGCTTCTGGACTGCCCGGGCGATCTTAGACGGATGATATTGCAGATATTCCGCCAATTCGCTGGCCCGATATCCTTCTTCTTCAATCACTTTACAGATGAAGGCGGTCCCGCAATTTGACTAGGTTGGCCGTTCGCCGCAGCACCTCCGATTCGACTCCGTCCTCACGGGCGATGTTCTTAAGCAGATCTGCCAGAGACGTTCGTCGCCCGAACGGCGGAGGGTTCTTTTGTCTGGAAATCCGTTTCACAAAATTGTCCGATCCTAGAAACGGCGCGTCGTTTCCAGGATGGCACTCGGCTCGGTATACTTCCTTCACACCTCTCATATAAACTTTTCATATCGGGCGGCACTGTGAAGCTCAGCCAGTACCGAACCCGGATCGATGAGGCCGGCGCTTCGACGAGGATGACAAGGCATGCGGATTCAGTAATCAAAGTTAATCAAGTTAGGCAACGCCGACACTGTTGTCTTTGTTTGTTGTCTTTGTTCGGTTGTTTGTTTTGGCAGCGAAACTGGCGCGCTAAGGGCAAAAAAGACAATCCCCGGAGGAAAAACGTCGAGAGCATCGACAGATAGCGTGGTCCGACCCGAAGTGATCAACTGCGGCCAGCTTTGTCAGCGGAGCAGTTATTGATGTGAATGGCGGCGAATAAGCCCGGGGTTAACAACTAAAGGTGCTGCCCCAAGCCTGATCCATTTCTATCGCGCGGCATTCTCGGCTAGTTGGGTCTATCACGGCTCAGCTCATTATCTACTTGACTTAGGGGCAGCGATTTATATTCTAGCGAGTACCGCACGGGCTTGGGGTCTGTTAGCGACGTTACCGGCTCCATCATTGATCCCGACGTGTTTTTTGTACTGCAAGCCGTGTTCGGATCGAAAGGAGGAGAAACATGAAAAAGATCGGTTGGGTCGTAGCTCTAATGCTTTTATTTGCGGTGTTTGCCGCCGCCTCTCATGCGGTGTCGGATTTGAAGACGGTTCAAATGGTGTTCCCCCGAGGAAGCGTCTTTGTGCTGAGCTATAACGGCGCAAAGGACGCCGGGATCTTTCGCAAGCACGGCATCAACGTCGAACTGGATGCGCGTCCTTTTGCGGGCTTTATGGCCGGCCTTCCCAGCCGCCAGGTGCTCGTCGGCACGTATGCCGGTCTTAACGCCATTGCGCAGATGAACGAAGGCAAAGACCTGGTGGTTATCGGCGGCGGGCTCACCAACATGCAGGACGTTTGGGTCCGCAAGGACTCGCCGATTAAAAAGATGACCGACCTCAAAGGCAAAAAATTCGGCATCTGGTCCCGCGGCGCCGGCGCCGCCAAAAGCCTGCAGGTCCTGGTGATGGATGCCTTCAAGCTCGATCTCAATAAAGACACACAGCTTATTGAAATGGCGGCGCCGGCCCTGATGGCCCTTCTAGACAGGGGTGAAGTCGATGCAATGTTCAATTTGAGCTCGCTCTCGATTGCCGCTGCTTCACAACCGGATAAATATCGCATGCTGTTCAGCCCCGACGATTACTGGAAGGAAAAGACCGGCGCGCCTTTGCTCTGGTCCGCTCCGACCATTGCCTGGAGGGATTGGGTCGATGAAGATCGCCAGCGAGCCAAGAACGTCGTGGCCACGCTGCACGAATCGTTTCAATGGTTGCGCCAGAACTCGGACAAAACCATTGAGAAGTACGGGAAGTTGGCCGGCATACAAAATGCCGCCCAAGCCGCAACGCTCAAAAAGATGCTCCAGGAGGGGCGCATTTTTCTCGAACGATGGGATCCCAAGGTTGTCGATGCCCAGTGGAAGTTTCTCCATCTGGCCAAAGAAGCGGGTATCATCAAGGCAGTACCCGACAAAGACAAGCACGCATTAGTGTTGCGCTAAGGAAAGCGGCGCCGGTGAAGCTATTCAGGCCAGCCATACTGCCCGGGCTCGTAACGTTGATCGGCCTTCTGCTGCTATGGCAGGTCGTATCGCTGTTTTTTATGGCAACCTTTCTGCCTTCTCCCGCGGAGCTTTTAACCCGCGTCGTTACGATTTTCAGCAACCCGCCGGCGTATCTAATCGTCGGCAAAACTCTCGAAAGAATCCTGGTCGGGGTGGTTCTCTCCATGCTGATCGGAGGCTCCATCGGCCTGATCATGGGGCTGCGCCGGGCGGTGGGAAGCTTCTTCGATAGTTGGATCATGGTGCTCCTGACATTTCCGGCCATCTCTTGGGCTTTCCTATCGGTGCTCTGGTTCGGCATATCCGACATCGCGGCGATTTTTACCATCGTGCTGATTGTCTTTCCCTACGTGACGATGAATGTGTGGGAAGGCACGAAAGCAATGGACAAGGAGCTCATCGACATGGCAACGGTTTTCAGGGCGAACCGACTGTTGCTCTTACGCAAGGTCCTCATACCCCAAGTCATGCCTTACATTTTTTCCTCCCTGCGCATCAGCTTCGCGTTGTCGTGGAAGATCGCGCTCGTGAGCGAGGCCTTTGGCGCGGGCAGCGGCGTCGGTAAGGAGCTCATGTATTGGTTTCAAGGAATCCGAGCCGACATGATGCTCGCGTGGGGGGCGAGTTTCATGGTGTTGATGGTTCTGATCGACGTCATGGTCTTGCAGCGCTGGGAAAAACGGGTTTTTTCATGGAGGCAAACCGCTGTCGCTTGAGGAACGGGAATGTCATCGAACGCCGTCGAGATCGAAAGCCTGAGCAAGATGTTCCCTACCCCCAGCGGGTTAAGCCGGTTCGCCGTTCTGGAGTCTTTGAATCTGCAAATTGAACGGGGTACCTTTGCGAGCATCGTCGGCCCCTCCGGCTGCGGTAAGAGCACTCTCCTAAACATCATCGCCGGGATCGAGGTGCATGATTCAGGCCACGTGCGCATCATTGCGCAAAACGGCACAAACTCAGCCGCGCGCATCGGCTACGTCTTCCAGAGCCCGCGATTGCTCAATTGGCTAACCGTTGAAGGCAACATCAAGTTTGCCCTTGAGGCGCAAAATATCGGCAAAATGCTCTGGGACGAACGGGTAAAAAAATATCTCGACATGGTCGGCCTGGCCGGGCAGGAGCACAATTACCCGCTCAAACTTTCCGGCGGCATGCAGCAAAGGGTGGCGATCGCGCGGGCCCTCGCCATCGAACCCGACATCTTATTAATGGACGAGCCGTTCAGTCATCTCGATGAGATCACGGCTCGAAAGATGCGCGTGGACTTGATGCATATCCTGGAGCACGCCCAGCCGACGATCCTTTTTGTGACTCATTCTCTGCGCGAAGCGGTTTTTCTGTCTGAAGAGGTCCACATGATGAACGTCAAACCGGCGCGCATCTTTAAACACTTGCGGGTGGATATTCCGAGGCCGCGAGAACCCGAAGATCCTCGGCTGTTCGATTTAGAAAAAGATTTGGTCAAGGAATTCTTCGCCGTCCTGGAACAAGATCAACGATGAAAAACCACGCGGTGCTTCGCATCATTTCTATCGTTTCTTTTCTTGTCCTCTGGTGGCTCGGATCACTGCTCAGCGCGCCGGAAATTTTACCGGGGCCGGTGGCGATCGGCCATACGATAGTCGAAAATTTTGTCATTCCCGGGCCGGAAGGCAAAACGGCTGAGTTTCACATCGCCATAACTCTAGCGCGAATTTTTATTACGTTCAGCATCGCCATGCTGGCCGGCATCGCCCTCGGTTTGGTCATGGGCTTAAGACGCGGGGTGGAACTGGCCGTAGGCTACTTGATTCCGGTCGCGCTGACGATTCCGACCTTGCTGGCGGTTTTTCTTTGCGTCCTTTGGTTTGGCTACAGCGAGGCCGGCGGGCTATTTGCCGTTATCTTGACCGTTACGCCCTTTGTGACGGTGAATATGCTCGCCGGGACCAAGGCTTTAGACAAAGAGCTTATCGACATGGCGCGCGCATTCAAGGCCAATCGCGGCCTGCTGGTCCGCAAGGTGCTGATTTGGCAGCTCATGCCGTATATTTTTGCCGCCTTTCGCTACGCTTTTGGCATGACGTGGAAGATCGTAGCCTTGGCTGAGACCTTCGGCCTCAAGTATGGCATCGGTTATATGTTCACGTTTTGGTTTGAACAGTTCAATATGGTTCAGGTTATGGCCTGGATCGTTCTTTTTGTTGCGATTATGTTGACTTTCGAACACGGTCTGATCGCCCGGGTTGAAGAAAAGGTCTTCGCCTGGCGGCCGATTCACGCGCTTTAGCTCGGATCCGGTGCCGTTGGTTTGATGAGCCACGCTTTTCCTATTTTAAAAGTAATCCGAGCCCGACAACGGACGATCCCGTTACCCTGGCATTGGCCTAATCCAACCAGTCTTTCTCTTTGAGCTTTCTTGGAAGATAGGTTTTGGTCAAATACTGAAAGTCCTTGTTCGCTAGCGCGTCGAGCTCGTACTTCAGACCGCTCGAGAGCATGCCTTTGATTTCATTCTGCCATTGCTTTTTTTGAAACCACTTGTACTTGAGCAGCTCGCGGGCGCGGTTGACGTCCTTATCATTCAACTTGATACCGACGTTTCGAGGGAGGCCGTAACGGTCGGGATCCGCGCTGGAGAAGCCGATGAACTTGGCCTTGGGAATGGCCATGCGCTGGCTTTCAAAAGCGAGATTGATCGATCCCTGCTTGATAACCGAATAGATGTAGTAGCCCCATGGATCGTTGTCGACCAGGACATATACGGGAAGACTGTATTCTTCGTGCAGCCGGCGCGCCAGGCGCCTGACGCCGCGCGGCGGCTGGCCGTTTCCCGTAAGCAGGATGCAGTTATACTTGCGCCAAAACTTGTCTTCGGAAAGTCGGTTCCACTGGGTGCCTTTCTCAACGAGAAGAACGAAATCCGCCGTGCATTTAGTGATCTGAATGTACTCGGGCTCGACGATCGACGGAACCGAATAACCGCCTTTCCCGAGCCTGGTGCAATCCACCCGGTCGCCGTCATCGACCAACACCAGCGGTCCGACAACGCTGCCGGAGTTCTCGGCGCGCACGTGGAGCTCCTCCCGAAGTGCTGCCAACGTGACTTCAAGGTCTTCGATGAGCGGGTCGGATTCGTTCTGGCCATCGAACGTGTTCTCGTGCGAGTTCTTGATCGTGTGTTTGGTGCGGTAGTAGATCTCCCGGAGAGAGGTCGTCAGATTCGCTCGCTGGAGCTCGGCGAGGGCATCGGCCACGAGCACCGTCTGCATGAATTTCTTGGCCATGCCGACGTTGAAGAACGAGCGCGCCTGCTTTCTTCGCCCCATCTCGATGATGCCCCGTTTCTCGTTGAAATTGATGTTTGCCAGACTGCGCACAGGAATCGAAAGTGTCGGGTCCTGGCTTCGTTGGGCGGCGGTAATAACCGAGTCGGCCACGCCGACGAGCTTCTTCTCCACCGCTCCGTTGGTACTCTTTGACTTTTTTTGCGCCATAACCATTCCTATCTCTTCTTACGCTTCGCGCTTGCCTTGGGCTTTTCAGAACGCCTTTGGTCGGGGCGCTTTGCCCCGCTCTGCTGCTTAACTTTGGCGGTTTTCTGTTTGCCCTTGGTCGTTGACCGAGCCTTTGGCTCGGGCTCTTCGGCCGGCGTGGGTTGATCCTCTTCGTCCACAGCTTCTTCCGGCGCTCCGACATCATTTGTCCCGCCGTTGATCAACATCGGCGCCTCTCCTTCGGTTCCCTCGGGTGTGACGATGATCGAAAAAGGAAGACCTTCCGGTCCTCCGCCATCGAATCCCAGTACTTCGTCGGTCTTCTCGCCGCCGGTCCGTTTCATGGCGATCTTCTGCAATTGCTCTTTGAGTTTTTCCTTGGGCAGCTTTCCACCCTTGAGGCGGTTGCACGCCTCGACGACTTCTTCGATGTAGAGTTCAAAAATATTGCGCCGGCGGAACTCGCTCTTGGCCCGCTCCTTTCGTCTTAAAAAGACGCCAAGCCGCCGCCCGCACTCTTGCAGGGCGAGCTTAATTTCCTTGCGAATCTCGTCATAGTCAGCAATCGCTTCCTTGGACTCACTGGTAAAAGGGACCCACACCGACGCCATATGGACAAATATCACCATGGGACCGGCTGGAAGTGCGCCTCGCGATTGAGGCACACCGTAATTGCGCCAAGCGGTCTCGATCACGGCCTTGAACGTCGCGCAGGCAGACTGCTGGTAGAGCAGCGGCACGCGGTTGGCGTAGCGAATGACACGGGCCAGCTCATTGTCGTCGTTCTGATTCTCCCCTTCAGCAAGCGGCGCCGTTGGGAGTTCCGGTTTATTCGCCGCCTGTTCAGGTCCCTTGCCGTAGGCCAAGCCGGCTTCGATTACGAAGGGATTGCCGCGATAGACCGCGGGAGGCCGGGTCACCGCGGTGTAGAACTCTCCTTTGATTTGCTTATACAGGCCATGGAGGATCGCCTTTTCTTCAATGGGCGAAATACAGTTGCTCGGCGGCGCCATGATCTTGGTGGATTGAATCACCTTATAGAGCGTCTCGGCGGCGGCGCCATGAATGTTTCTCGGCCGCATGTCCGGGGATAACTTCGCCGTCTTGCAGATCTCCTGGGCCAGGTTGGCGGAAACCCGGCTGAAATCGCTCGACAGAAAGCCCGAGAGTGAGTGGCTCTTGGTGTCATGCAGCATTCTGAGCAAGATCCCGAACTCGATGCCGTAGGGGTGCGGTTTGATTTCACGCGGCTGAGGCGGCAGCTCCTGGATGGTCCGGGGATATTTTTTGGTCTCTCCGTCTGGAGCGTGGTAGACCAGCTTGACATGCGGATTGGCAATGGCGGTCTGCTCGAGATATTCGTCCACAGAGGCCCGCCCCTTCTGATAGCGCCCCTCTATTTCGAGCGTCACCTGGGTGCCACGATGGTTCTCCCAATCGATCTCTTTTCTCTCAAGAATCCGCGGCTCATTCTTCTTGGTATCGATCTGGACTTCAAAATAATGCGCCGGCGTTCTCGCGCCGGTGCGAGAAATAATCTGTACCGGTTTGCCGGTGGTCAGCTGCGCATACATGCCGGCGGCCGATATGCCGATTCCCTGCTGGCCGCGGCTCATGCGCAGCCGATGAAATTTGGACCCGTAGAGAAGCTTGGCAAAGATCCGCGGAATCTGTTGGCGGACGATACCGGGGCCGTAGTCGATCACGGTTATCCGAAACCTACTCGCCTGGCTCGGAGCCGGCGCCGTGTCCCCGTTTGATGCCACCTCCAGCTTGACGATGACTTCCGGCAAAAGCCCCGCTTCCTCACACGCGTCAAGCGCATTATCGACTGCCTCCTTGACGCAGGTGAGCAGTGCCTTTCTCGGATTATCGAAGCCCAGCAAGTGACGGTTCTTGGTAAAGAACTCGGAAACAGAGATCTCTCGCTGTCGAGCTCCCATCTCGGCCGCGGATACCGCGACCTTGGTCTCGAAGGTTTGGCTGTCGGATGTCGCGGACTTGGACTTTAGCATTGGTTTAGACATTTCTTCTGGTATATCCCCGTAGGTAAAGTTTCAAAAGAATAGTTCAAGGCGTTCAAGTGCCTCAAAATGCCAATCGTTCGAAGGATTCAAGAGACGTGGTCAACCTTCAACTCCCGGTGCGATGCCTCGCTGCAGGCAATTCCGCACCCTGGACTCTGCAGTGGGCGCAGCGCCGCTGCGCAAGTATAGGACAATGGCCATGGTTGTTTGGCTCTTCGATCACGAAACCGTAATGTGAAGAGTGTATGACTAGAAGATTCAATGCTCACGCTTTGGCAGGATGTAGTGAACCACATTATACCAGAGAGAACGATTTTTTTGAACTCTTGTACACGAGATAGTTCAGACGACAATCGTTCATCAGGGTGAAGAACATCTTCGTCAAAGTCTTTGGTAACAAGAACAGTTATTTTTTTACCTTTACGTCTTTATCCCGCTCGTTGACAAGTTAGCCTCATACCGGCTATTGCCAAAGAGAGCGATCTGGGACAGCGGTCCATCACTCCGATAGATCTGGACTCTAAAAAGGACGCCCGTGGGCGATCGTTGACGTCAAGACTAACCGGTGACCGGCGCTCAATCGTATTTGATCATTTCAAAAGAGGAGGATTTCAACGTGGTCATGCTAGGCACGGACATGAAAGTCGCTCAGACCCCGACGGAGGGTCTTAAGGATTACACGAAAGCCGACCCTTACGCCGAGTGGCTTAAGAAGGAAGGTGTGACAATCTATCAGGATTTCTACTTTCCAAGCTTAGCAAAGATCGACCTGGGGCCGTGGGAGCGCAAGGGAGGCTCCGGTGCAGTTGTCCACATCGACAACCGACATATGCCCAATGACTGTCACGTCGTCGAAATCAAGCCCGGGGGCAAGTCGGAACCCGAGCACCACATGTACGAGCTGACGATTTATGTGGTTTCGGGCCGCGGCGCCACGACGATCTGGCAAGATGACAAGCACAAGCAGAGTTTCGAGTGGAACGCCGGAAGTCTCTTTTCGATTCCCCTCAACGCCTGGTACCAAAACTTCAATGGCAGCGGCAACGAACCTGCCCGCTATATCGCCGTAACCAATGCGCCTCCAATGATGCGTCTTTTCCGGGACAAAGAATTTATCTTCAACAACAACTACATGTTCCGCGGCCGTTATGCGGGCGAAGAAGACTACTTCAGCGGCAAGGGTAAACTCTTCAATCGGCGGGTGTGGGAGTCCAACTTCATCGCCAACGCGCCCGACATGCTGCTATACGGATGGAAAGAGCGCGGTGCCGGCGGCATCAACGCCATGCTGGAGATGGCCGATAACAACACCAAGAGCCATATCTCAGAGTTTCCCATAGGCACCTACAAGAAGGCCCATCGCCACGGTCCTGGCGCGCACCTGGTGCTGCTCAGCGGTACCGGCGGCTACTCGTTGATCTGGACCAAGGAAGACCGTTCCGACATGATCAAGTGCGATTGGCAGCTCGGCTCCATGGTCACCGTTCCCAGCGACAACTGCTACCATCAGCACTTTAACTCCGGAACCACTCGGGCCCGCTATCTCGCCCTCCGCCCCGGCGACATGGGGCTCTACAAAGGCCGCGGTGGCGGCGGGGAGTACGCCGACCGGAGCATGAAAGAGGGCGGCTGGCAGATCGAGTATGAGGACGAAGAACGCGAAATTCACCGGATCTTCGAGAAGGAACTCAAAGCCAATGGCGCAACGTGCAAGATGAAGGCATTTGTCCCCTGGTGCACCGGCGAGGTGGGACCGACGAGCGAGCGAGACACGTAGCAAAATGAAACGGCTGGTGATGACAGCCGTTTCGGTAGCTTTCACCCCCTGGCCTTCAAGTTTAAAGGTTTGAACCGTTTAAGGGTTCAAATGTCCAAAGCTTGCCCCCGGACTTGATCCGGGGGTTCAATCGCTTCGCTCCGCTCAACCTGAACTTTGCAGGGCGCTAACTAAGAGCCACAAACCCATTGCCTTTGCTCCGGCGGGCTCGCTCCTGATCAACCGTGTTTTTTGAACTGCCTGATTCGGTACCTATAGCTAATTTTTCTCTTCGGCGTACAACTTACTCAACCATTCCTCGTGCACGTCGACCCAAATGGAATCCTGGTCGTGGCAGGCCGACACTTCGCTTAGATCAAACCTGACTGTGTAAAGAGGTTGATGAATTCCACGATGGTCCCGGACATTTTCCAAAACCCCGTGCGCCAGACCGATGATGCCACGCTTGCCTCTGATATAGATGGGCGTCCGAGGATTGCCGGTGGGATTTTCCGCAACGACGACGACCGGATCGCCGATTTTAAATTTGCTGTTGGTTGACTCCATAGTTTCACTTAATCCGGCCGGACTCGCGGCGATTCCAGCCCGGCTCCGGTTCTCTCTGCTTCTTTTAATTGCGCAGGTTCCAACGCCAGTCCCGCGCCGAGCAGGCTATCGACGGTCACGAGCTTTGCCAATTCAGCTTCCGACATGCCGTCGGTGCCGTTGGGACGCTGGGGTAGAACGAAGTAGCGAACGTCCGATGTGCTGTCGTAAACCCGGAGTTCTTTGCCGGCGGGAACTTCCAGATCGAACATCTCGTTGACGACAGCCCGCGGATTCTGAACGATACGGGTTCGGTAGCTCTCATGCTTATACCACCACGGCGTGTCGCCAAGAATGTCGTAGGGGTAGCATGAGCATAAAGTGCAGACCACGACGTTGTGGACAGTTCCGGTGTTTTCCACGACTACGAGTTTGCCGACCTTGCCCTGATGAACGCCCATTTCCCTGAGCGCTTCCCGTCCTGTCGTCAGCAGAGCCTCTTTAAATTCCGCATCGGACCAAGCCTTGGCGACGATAACACCACCCGCCCAAGGCCTCTCCTCATGAAGCTGCTGCCAACGCTGCTCCAACTCCTCACGAGTAGACCAGCCCCGAGCGATCAGGGCTTGGACGAACACTTCGAGCATTTCTTGATACTCTTTTAGATCTTGCGCCACGTTCACCATTCGTTCTTCGAGCGTGCCATGGTGCTCCTTCTTTTTGATTTTGAAAAAGTCATCGTAGTCGCCGCGCTCCTTGCGATTGTCCTCGGTGACCATATCCATGGCTTCGACGGCGCGCGCCGAGACCAACGCAATGCCTTTAACGTATTCGTCGAGCCACTCTTCCAGGTAGCGCACTCGGGCTTCTATATTGTTTGCCTGCCGCTTTCTTGGTTTAAAGAATTGATTTTTACGCTTGAGCGCCATGCGGGCCTTGAGTAAATCATGAAATGTCACCACTCCTCGCCGCAGTAAATAAATAATGCGCGGTTCGAATCGTTTAGCCCGGTAATACTCCAAATCTTCTTCGACGGCCTTGATGTGCGCTGCGTAATCGTGCATGTGGCCTTCAAACGGCTTGTGTCCATGTTTTCCCGACATAGAGTTCCTCCAAACCATTCCCGTTTCGATGTAGATCAGTGAGTATCGAATATCTCCTGGTATTTTTTTAATATTGCTTTCGTGGCGTCGGTTTCCGCCGCGCTCGGCTTCGCCGGATCCGCCGCCGGCGGCAAGCAACCGAACTTCATCAGACACGCCATTAACAATAACCGCGCCTTGGTGGCAGTGAGATTGTTTCCGGCAATGGCCAATGGGTCGCGCTGAGGATCAACGAAACCGCTGGCGTTGCCCCGTCCGACTTTAACAACCGGCATGCCGCTGAAGGTTGCGCGCTTGAGTGCCGCGTCCACGGAATTACTCATGGCGCCAAACGGCGCCGAGCCTTCGGCGACGAAACCGGCCAACGGCGCGGCCCGCAAGTTTTTCTCGATACGCGCCAGAATGTCGACTTCTTCGTCGGCGTTCCCAGTGGTGTCTTCCGGCAGGTATCGCGCATGCTTGGAGATCGTCACTTTTGGAATCGCCGTTGAAAGCAAGTTTCCCGCGCTGTCCTTTACCGGCAACGCGATCAAGCCGATCATTGAACTTTGAACCCTCGAACCTTGAACCTCCTTCGGTAGGCAACTCATATTTACCGCCGAAGTGTGCGTATGCCGCTTGACGGTTTTGAACGAGAATTGCGGCAAACCAGGATGGCCCATCCTGCCAATGATGCCGCCATGTCCCCCGGTCGCGATGTAGCCGCCAGGCCGGGCATCGGCTTTCTGCACGTCGCGCGCGGTAAAAATCTGTTCGTCGAGAATGGCTACAGCGCCGATAAAATCCCGCCCGGTTTCATCGGCCCAGATCTTCGAGGCGATGTAATCGACCGAGTCGACAATATTGCGGTCGCCGTCGTTGCCTATTGCGCCATGCGGCCGTTGCGATGAATTACCAACCAGGGGAACGTTGGTATCGATGAGTAAATTAAGCCAGTAAATCGTCTCTTCTACGAACGGGCTGCCTTCGAGCCAGATACCGCCGTGATATTGGCCGCTACGCATCGCCTGCTGGACGACGTTGGTCACTCGCGCCAGTGCCGCCATCGGTGGCTCCTTGCGCAAGTATCCGGGTCGATAGGGGAAAAAGTCGGTGCCGCGGATTTCCGGTGCGATGTCGCCTGCGCCGATATCGGTTCGCTCGCCGGCGCTCCTGCCCCGAGCGTAACCGCCGGAAGGGAGTGCGCGGTAAAAATCGAAGTCGGCTTTTCCAGTAAGCAAACAACCGACACCCTCATCCGATATGCCCAATCGATCGATTTCTTCGAACAGCCGTGAACCGTCGGGAAAAAATGGCACGCGGCAAAATTCTGCCGTGGCATTCTTCTCGGTACCGTCCATCTCCCACGGCTGGCCGTTAGCTTGCCGCGCCATATAGGGCAATGGATAGAGGCCGTCTTCCGGCTTGAGCGTGACTTCGTATACCGGTTTGTCGTCAGGGGTCGTACGTTGATTGTGAAAAACGCCGGCCGCATCGAGGTAGCCGTCCGGCGGCCCATAAAGTTCCGCCGCGTCGCGCTCCAATGGATGGGCACTGAATTGTTCCACATAAACTGTCACTGGAGCGGCCAGCCGTTGCGCTCGCAGAACATCGAAACGTAGCGGCGCGCCGCCGGGTTGAGTGCGCGGCGGTAAGCCGTATTTTTCGCGCGCTTTATTGCTCGTTACCAACGGCTCGCTGTTTTGAATCGTCGCCGTCGGTCCTGAGAAGACCGCGATACGAGCCTTGCTCCTGCTTGTATGATCAGCCATAAGATCTCGCTTCAATGTAAAAGATTTGGCGGGAACCCGGTTATTTCAGCTCGTACGGAATCTGCTCCGGCCCGTAACCCCACCAGTATTTTTTTGTCGCCGGATCGTAGCGGCCCTGCAAAAAACCACCGGCTTTTTCGGCGCGAACGATAATCGCCACCGTACGTTCCTCGCCGCTCTCCTCGGCGTGGATCTGGTATGGTGCGACGAGATCGACTTTGCCCGGACCGACCTTTACTTTCTCGGTTTGGCGGATATCGGCGTAATCGGCTTTCGAGCCATCATCGGTCCGCTGATAACGCTCGATGGACTCATGGCCATCGAGAACCCCGTATAGAGTCCAATTATGCGCATGATCGTGGATCTGTGTCCGAGACTTCGGGCTCTTGATCAGACCGTTGATGACAAACTTGTATTGCGGATCCTCGTAAAAAAGCAGATTTTGCGCGCGGTCGTCGCCTTGCCGGCAAACAGGCCAGTTGCTGGATTGTTCCTTGATCGATGGGTCGCCAATTAGAGCCTCAAGCAGCGGCGCCATCTTTTCCCAACGTTTGACGGGCTCTTGCTCTTCGGCAAAAAGCTCGCGCGCCGACATGATGAACTGTTGAACAGCCGACTTGGAATTGATGTTCATAAACCCTCCTGGTGGTCGATAGAGAAATTTGAAGAACGTTTGACTGTATTAATAATCCCACCGGCAACTTGAGGTCAAGTTCAGAGGTCACATCTTTGGAGGGGAGCTCCCATGCCCGCGCTGCTGCGGCAGCGATCACAGAGATCGTCCCTGGAATTTTATGATTCGGAAAAAGGTTTACGTGCCGTGAGACCAGGAAGAGAGATATGTCTGCTGCTCTTTGGTGAGCGAATCGATCTTTATTCCCATGCTCGACAGTTTTAATTTCGCGACCCAGTCTTCCACGGCCTTGGGAACTTCATAAACTTGCGGTTTGAGCTTCTTGCTATTTTTCACCGCCCATTCCGAAGCAAGCGCCTGGGTGGCGAAACTCATGTCCATGACGGAGGCCGGATGCCCCTCGGCCGCGGCTAAATTAACCAGGCGGCCCTCACCGAGAAGAAAGATTCTCTTGCCGCCGGGAAGGATATAAGCGTCGACACAGTTGCGGATGTTTTTTTCAACCTTCGTCGAAAGCTTCTTCAAGGCATCAAGGTCGATCTCGATATCGAAATGGCCGGAGTTGCAAATCACCGCACCATCTTTCATCGCCTTCAGGTGATCTCCGGAAATGACATGCATGTCGCCGGTAAGCGTAATAAAAAGGTCGCCGATGCGGGCCGCTTCTTTCATGCTCATCACTTCAAAACCATCCATCGCCGCCTCGAGAGCGCGAATCGGGTCGACTTCCGTCACGATGACCTTCGCGCCCATGCCGCGCGCGCGTGACGCGACGCCTTTGCCGCACCAACCGTAGCCGGCTACGACCACCCGCTTGCCGGCGATCAACATATCGGTGGCGCGAATGACACCGTCGATGGTGGACTGTCCGGTGCCATAGCGATTATCGAAGAGATGCTTGGTCGCGGCATCGTTAACCGCGATGACCGGAATCTTTAGCTTACCGTCCTTTTCCAAGGCGCGTAATCGAATCACACCGGTGGTGGTCTCTTCCATGCTCGCAATCAAGTTAGCAGCCAAGGCCGAGTAATCCGTGTGCAGCATCGACACTAGGTCGGCACCGTCATCCATGGTGATGACCGGCTTGTGATCGAGCGCGGCCCTCAGGTGACGGTAATAACTCTTGTTATCTTCACCTTTGATAGCGTATGTGGCAATGCGATCGTGTTGCACCAATGATGCCGCCACGTCATCCTGAGTCGACAGCGGATTGGATGCACAGAGAAGTACATCCGCGCCGCCCGCTTTCAGCGCCTGAACCAGATTCGCCGTTTCCGCGGTGACGTGCAGACATGCCGAAAAACGCATGCCCTGGAACGGTTTTTCTTTTTGAAACCTTTCTCGAACCCGTTGCAGCACCGGCATGTCCTGTCCTGCCCACATAATCCGCTTCCGCCCCTCTTGACCCAAACGCAAATCTTTAACGTCGTACTTCTTCGATGCCATGTCTAAAATGTCCTTCCCCGCCCGCGCTTTAAGCGCACGCCGCCGCTTTTTTAAGATCCTCGACCCGATCGGTTTTTTCCCAAGTGAAGTGGCCGTCTTCCGGCGTGCGGCCAAAGTGCCCGTAGGATGCCGTGGATCGGTAGATAGGTCTTTTCAAATCAAGAGCTTGAATAATGCCCTTGGGTGTTAAATTAAAAATTTCCTGAACGATCTTGGCGATCGTGCTTTCCGGGATCACTCCGGTGCCGAAGGTGTCGACCAGAACCGAAACCGGTTGAGCCACTCCGATGCAGTAGGCAAGTTGAACTTCACATCTCTGAGCCAGCTCTGCCGCGACAATGTTTTTGGCCACGTAACGGGCCATGTATGCGGCGCTGCGATCGACTTTCGATGGGTCTTTTCCAGAAAACGCGCCGCCGCCGTGCCGGCCCATGCCGCCATAGGTATCGACGATGATTTTTCGTCCCGTAAGGCCGCAGTCTCCTTGTGGGCCGCCGACCACGAAGCGACCGGTCGGATTGACATGAAAGACCGTGTCTTTGACAAGGTACTCGGCCGGAATCACCGCCTTGATCACACCCTCAATAATCGTTTCTCGAAGTTTAGCGTAGTCAACATCGGGGCTATGTTGGCTGGAAATAACCACGCTCTGAACTCTTACCGGTTTGCCGTTGCGATACTCGACGGTCACCTGGGATTTGCTGTCGGGTCTGAGGAAGTATGCTTCGCCGCCTTTGCGAATTTTGGCCAAGTACTTCACCAGGCTATGGGCCATTTGAATAGGCAGGGGCATGAATTCGGGAGTCTCGTCACAGGCATAGCCGAACATCATTCCCTGGTCGCCTGCGCCCTGTTCCTTATGGAGGCCTTCGCCTTCCGTAACCCCTTGAGAAATATCCGGCGACTGCTGCTCGACGGCGGTGAGAATAGCGCACGTGTTGCCGTCAAATCCCATTGACGAATCGGTATAGCCGATGTCGCGCACAACCTCTCGGGCGACATCGGTATAACTGACTTTGGCGTTACTGGTAATTTCTCCGGCGATAACGATCATGCCGGTCTTCGCCAAACTTTCACACGCCACCCGGCTATTCGGATCATGCGCTAAATGAGCGTCCAGCACCGCATCCGAGATTTGGTCGCAAAGTTTGTCGGGATGACCTTCGGAAACCGATTCCGATGTGAATAGAAAGTCTCTGCCAGCCATGAAATAAACCTCCAGAAGGTGTTTGAAATCAAAAATGAATCAGTTTTGTATAACGAATAAGAGGTGGGGATTCAACCTTACTCGTGCTCGTTGAATCGCTTGTCGATCAGCTTCTCAATCGCCCTCACGGCCTGCTCGGCGTCCTCGCCGATGGCCTCCACCTCGATCTTACTTCCTTGTGTCGCCGCCAAGGTTAGCACGCCCATAATGCTGCGGGCGTCGGTCGTCTGGCCATCCTTGGCGATGCTGACTTGGGCCGAAAAGCGGTTGACCGTTTGCACCAGGAGCGCCGCCGCGCGAGCATGGATCCCCAACTTATTTTTGATCTCGATCTTCTTGACCACTTTACCCATGCGTTACTTATCGATGTCCCGGTGTTTAACATGGATACGGAATTTGCCGGCACACAATCTTCTCTGCAACTCTTCAACCAGGACGACGGACCGATGACGTCCGCCGGTACACCCAAGGGCCAAAGTCAGGCTGCTCTTACCCTCGCGCTCATACAGCGGCAACGTGAACTCCAGCAGCGAGAACAGCCGGTCAAGAAAGGCCCGCGTCTCTTCATTCTTCAAAACATATTCTTCTACTTCGTTTTCCAAGCCGTCCTTGGGACGGAGTTCACTGACGAAATACGGATTCGGCAAAAAGCGAACATCCAAAATCATATCGGTATCGTGCGGAATGCCGTACTTGTATCCAAAGGACGTAAGAAAAACGTTCATGCTGCGGGAATAGGGCACCTGGCAAAACCGTTCTTCCATTTCCCGTTTCAGTTGATGCACGTTCAGATCGCTGGTATCGATCATCTTATCAGCAAGTTCTCGCATGGCCTCGAGCGCCTTGCGTTCACGCGAGATGCCTTCCTGGATCGGCTCTTCTCCCGCGAGCGGATGCGGTCGCCGGGTTTCGCTGAACCGCCGTAATAGCACTTCATCCGAGGCATCGAAAAAAAGCACCTGGACGTGGTGACCGGCAGCGCGCATATCAGCCAGGACTTGCGGCCATGGCTGCAAAAATTGTCCGCCTCGTAAGTCAACGCCGAGCGCAATCCGGGCGATTCCCTCATTGTAACCTTCGCAAAGATCGATAAATTTTGGAATGAGCAGGGCGGGCAGATTATCGATGCAGAAAAAGCCGTTATCCTCGAGGGCACGGATTGCGACGCTTTTTCCCGACCCTGAAAGTCCCGTGATGATGATGATTTCGAGGCCATCCGCCATATGAGATCAAAACTTCTGGTCCTCGGTCGCAATGATGTCGTAAATCTCTTGGCGGGTCTTGGCCGCCATCAGTCGGTCGCGCAGCGCGGGATCCTTGAGCAACCGCGATATTCTGGCCAGGGCTTTCAAGTGATCCGCCGCTGCGTCTTGAGGCGCAATGAGCAGAAAGAATAGATGCGTCGGCTCGCCGTCCAGGGACGCGAAATCAACTCCTTCCAAGCTGCGCGCAAACAACCCGGAAACACGATGAACATTCGGCAGCTTGCCATGCGGAATCGCGACGCCTTCGCCGATCGCCGTCGTGCTGATTTTCTCCCGCTCCTGCAATACCCGTAAGCACTCGGCAGGCTTAAGAACCAAATCGCTGCTTGCCAATTGGCGCGCCATTTCATCAAGAACCGCGGTTTTTTCTTTTCCGCTAAGATCTGCGATAACCCGGTCGGGCGTTAAGAAATCGGTGATCTTCACGCTTGCGGCTTTCTCCTGCGAACGAGCTTTGTTTTCGCTTTCTGCTTCTTCACTTGGCGTTTAAGATTATCCATGACCAGATCGATGGCTGAATAAAGATTTTCAGTTTCTTCTTTGCCATGGATCATGGTGCCGTGGGCGTGCAGTTCCACCTCCGCGCTCTGGCGCTCTTTAGATTCCACTGAAAGAACCACATGAGCGTCCAAAGAAGATTGTGGATAATATTTGCCGATTCGATGAATTTTCTCTTCGGCATATTGCTTCAATGCGTCGGTGGGTTCAGTATGGCGAAACGTCACAGATACTTTCACGTCGCTCATCGGGTTGTCTTTCCCTCCTGTTTTTACTTACGGAAAAAAGGCTGGCGCCGCTTCGATGACGGGAGTATCCCCATGGCTTCCCTGTACTTGGCCACGGTGCGGCGCGCGATATCGATGGAACTGTCGGACAGCAGTGCGGCAATGTGTTGGTCGCTATAGGGTTTGCGTGGGTCTTCGGCGGCGATGATGCCGCGAATCTTTTCTTTGACGCTCTCACTCGCGACGTCCTCTCCGTTGCCGCCCTTCAGCCCGCTTTGGAAGAAAAACTTGAGTTCGAACAAACCCTGCGGGGTGTGGACGTATTTATTCGCCGTCGCCCGGCTCACGGTAGATTCGTGCATGTGGATGTCCTCCGCCACGTCCCGCAGCACCATCGGTTTCAACTGGCTAACACCATGATCAAGGAAATCTAATTGAAATTTAAAAATACTTTGAGTCACACGGTACAGGGTTTGCTGACGCTGCTGGATGCTTTTGATGAGCCAAGTGGCGGCACGGACTTTTTCCTGGAGATATTGGCGCGCTTGCTCTTCCGCCACGCCCTCCTGCCCTGCCATACGGCGGTATAAGGGGCTGACCCGTAACCGCGGGACACCATCGTCGTTAAGATAGATAACGTATTCTCCGGCGATTTTTTCCACGAATACGTCGGGCAATACGGTACGAACATCTTCCTGCTCGAAGCCGCGGGAAGGTTTAGGTTCTAAAGAAGTGATGAGATGTGCCGCGTCGGCAATTTCGTCAATGGTCGTTCCAAGGTCACGGGCGAGTTTCTCGTACCGCTTAGACTCTAAAAAACTGAGATAGTCGGAGACTATGCGGGCGGCTAAACTCGTGCCGAGGTTTAGGTTTTGTAGTTGTACAATCAGACACTCCCGCAGATCGCGCGCCGCAACACCGATAGGGTCAAAGAACTGAATACGTTTTAAAATCGCTTCCGACTCCTCGGGCGTACTTCCGGTGGCCGTGCAAAGTTCTTCTAAGGTTAACGCCAAATAACCGTTTTCACTCAGGTTCTGAATGATATATTGACCTATCATCGATTCCCGTTCAGTGATTTTCGAGAGCCGAAGCTGCCAAATCAGATGATCTTCGAGAGAGGTCTTCTTGGTTAAACTGTTCTCCCAGGACGGTGGCGCATCGCCATCGTCCGAAGTCGCTTCAGCCGTCAATGATCCGTGGATCGAGTTGGAATGGGTATCGAGATATTCCTGCCAATCCAGAGTGCCGATTTTATCCACAGCCGAGAGTTCCCGATTGGGAACCGTCTCGGGGAGTAAATCCGCTGCTTCGCCCTGCGCCTCCGCTCTTGGCTGTTCTCCACCTTCCGGTTCCTCCGCCGCTCCTTCTTCGAGTGCGGGGTTTTCCTGTAGTTCTTTCAGGACCATCTCTTCCAGTTCGACGCGGGAAAGCTGCAGCAGCTTGATAGCTTGCTGCAATTGCGGCGTCATGACTAACTGTTGAGCGAGCTTTTGAACCTGGCGAATTTCCAGAGCCATACTAAAACTTAAAACCTTCCCCCAAATAGAATTTCCTGGCTTTCGGACTGGATGATATATCTTCCGGAGTTCCTTGCTCGAGAATATCACCGTTATTCAGAATATAGGCACGATCGCATATGCCCAGAGTCTCGCGAACATTATGGTCGGTAATCAGAATGCCGATTCCGCTAGTTATAAGTTTACGGATGATCTTCTGGATCTCGGCAACCGCGATAGGATCGACACCGGTGAACGGTTCATCAAGCAAAACAAAATAGGGCGACAAGACCAACGCCCGCGCGATTTCCACTCTACGCCGTTCACCTCCGGAGAGGGTAAAGGCTTTGTTCTTAGCGAGATGTCCGATCCCTAACATGTTCAGTAACATTTCGCATCGCTCTTGTCGCTCTCTATTGTTCATATCGAGGGTCTGGAGAATGGCCTGCAGGTTCTCTTCCACCGTCAGGCGCCGAAATACCGAAGACTCCTGCGGCAGATAACTAATCCCGGCGCGGGCCCTTTGATACATCGGCGCCGCAGTCAAGTCGTGGTCGTTCAACAACACTTTTCCTTCGTCTGGATGCACCAATCCCACCATCATGTGAAACGTCGTTGTCTTACCCGCTCCATTCGGCCCCAGCAAGCCCACCACCTCGCCCCCTTGAATGCTTAGATTCACTCCATTGACAACGCGCCGGCCATTATAGCTCTTTGCGACCGCCTCCGCCTTCAAGACACTCATTTACTCTTACTCGAACCTGTCTCGTCTTTACTTTCATCCTTCTTCTGCAGTTCGTCTGGAAAAATCGTCACCTGCACTCTGACCTGGTCCTTGCCTTCTGCCACCGCACGGTCCTGGTCGATATAGTAGATAATCCGGGATCCGGTAACCTGGTTGTTGCCCTGGCGCATGACGGGATTGCCGGTTAATGTGACTGTTTTCGCCTGATCATCGAACACCGCCTTATCTCCCGTCGCCATCCGAGTTCCCTGAGTCGCATTGACCTTGCCCTGCGCCACGATCTGTTTAATTTGCTTCATTTCCGGATCGTAGACAGCCGTCAAGGTTTCGCTGCGCATGGTCATGTCCGATTGAATGGTCACCACCCGGCCTTTATAGGTGATGGTATTCTTCTTCTGGTCGACTTCCATCCAGTCCGAAGTGATATAAATCGGATCTTTCTTGTTGAATTCGAAGACGCTTTCTCCACTCTTACTCTTTGCGTCATCCTTCGCCGCCCCATAAGCCGGATCGACAACAAACCAAGCGAGTAAGATTATACACCAGAAGCCTAAACTCAAATACTTCATCTCCCTCTGACCTAGCTCTTGCCGAACCTGCCTTTTTGCTTAGCAAGTTTTTCGGGTTCTAGCTTGGTCCTTACGTTACCGAGCAAACGCACCTTACTGTCTCCCAGATCAACCTCCATACTGGAGCCTTCCAATTGCAGTCCGTCGCCGACCATTGTCGTTCTCTGGGGCATTAGGATTTGTTCTTTTGCCGGCAGGTAGATAGCTTCTTGGGTCTTCAGAATGTAGCCATTGTAGGATAGTTCGATTCCGCCCTCGAGCTGCATTTTCTCAAGCTCCTTGTAGTTCAGATAAACATGCGCTATTTCAGCCGAGGCTTCAGCTAGCTGACCTTTTTTATCGTAATAGATAAAGCGCGGCTTCGTCACGACGGCTTCTCTTTGATCCTTTTTGAAGCTCGCCTCATCGCCGAGCAGTTCCCACACGGTCCGCCCATTTTCCACTTTGGCCCGGCGAAAATCTTTGATTCGCAGTGCCGCCTCCGGTAGATAGTCCAAAGCCTGGACAGGGTTTCTCTTTATCTCCCTGAGCTTGTTAGCCAAAATGCTCTCGGTAACCTTATAACCAACGGCGCCAAGAGCGAAAACAATTACGATCAGCAAGAGGAACCGTCTGGTTTTACGCATCGTTAAACTCATAAATGAGCTTTGAAATTACCATTCTTTAGAAATGCTGTAAAGCAACAGGCACGAAAATTGCTTTTAAGCCCGCACAAATTTGTGCAATGCTAAATTTGACGATACTGCTTGGTAAGTTCGACCCACTTGTTCTGAGCCCTGAGTAATAATTCAGCGACTTCCCTAACCGCCCCTCTCCCACCGCAGGCTTCCGTTACATAGTCGACGACGGAGAATAGTTCCGGCCAACCATCTCTAACGGTAACCGCCAGACCCACCCGATCTAAGATCGGCAGGTCGACAATGTCATCGCCAACATAGGCAATCTGCGCCTCTGCAATTCCGGTTTCGTGCTGTATCGATCGATAGGCATCGGCTTTGCTCCGGACTCCCTGATGAACGATGGCAACTCCCAATTCTCTTGCCCGAAATGCTACCACTTTTGACTTTCGCGCAGTGATAAACCCTACTTGAATTCCCGCCTGCATCAGCAAAGCGATGCCCTGGCCATCACGAACGTCAAAGTGTTTTGTTTCCGCCCCTCGGTCGTCAATGATGATCCGGCCGTCGGTCAACACGCCGTCGACATCGAGCAAAAGCAAACTGATTTTCTCGGCCTTCTTGCGGACCGCGGAAGAAATGCGTTTCACAGGCAAGCTTAAATACCGACCTTGAGAAGATCGTGGAGATGAATCACACCGAGCGGTTTGCCGTTACCCTGAAGAACGAACAGCGAAGTAATGGTGTGCTGCTTCATCACGATTACGGCTTCCGCAGCAAGAAAATCGCCGACAATGGTTTTGGGATTGCGCGTCATTAGATCTCTCGCTTTGAATCTGAAAATATCTCCCTTACTTTCCAGGCCACGTCTCAGATCGCCGTCGGTAATAATGCCGGTTAATTTTCCCTCTCCATCGACTACTCCGGTGACGCCTAGTCGCTTTGACGTGATTTCGAAAAGAGCATCCTTGATCGGCGTCTCTTCGTCTACTAAAGGAAGTTTGTCACCGCAATGCATAAGATCTTCTACACGCAATAACAGCCTTCTGCCTAAGATGCCTCCCGGATGACGCATGGCGAAGTCTTTTTCGCTAAATCCCTTCGTTTCAAGCAGTACCACGGCCAATGCATCGCCCATGGCTAACGTCGCAGTGGTGCTTGCGGTGGGCGCCAAACCCAGAGGGCAGGCCTCTTCCTTTACGCCGATGTCGAGAACGACATCGGCCGCTCGCGCCAGAGTCGAATCGGGTTTGCCGGTCATTACAACCATTTTGAGCCCGTTTAGCTTGAAATGAGGAATGAGCGTTAAGATCTCCTCGGTTTCACCGCTATTGGAGACGGCAAGAATAACGTCGCCCTTCATGACCATGCCGAGGTCACCGTGGATCGCATCGCCCGAATGAAGAAAAAAAGACGGAGTCCCGGTACTGGCCATCGTCGCGGCAATCTTGCGGCAAATTAACCCCGACTTACCCATACCCGTCACGACGACTTTACCGTGACAGCTACCCAGCACCTCAACGGCATCGGAAAACGTGTGATCGAGACGATCCGCCAGTGATAAGAGTCCCTGAGTCTCGATGTTCAGAACGTCTCTAGCCCGTTGTAGAATGGCTTCTTTTTTCACGATCCGGGCTACCTTTTCACGACGTCGTCGATTCGCTTAACGGCTCGCAGGAGATTTTCGAATTCCTTCAACGGCAAAGAGTTTGGACCATCGCTGAGCGCCTGATCGGGGTCTTCGTGAACTTCCATGAATAGCGCGTCAACGCCCGCTGCCACGGCCGCGCGCGCCAGCGCCGGGATATACTTGCGCTCGCCGCCGGATGCATTGCCCAGACCGCCCGGCAACTGCAAACTATGGGTGGCGTCAAATACCACGGGATACCCGAGCTCTCGCATCACCACCAAAGAACGCATATCGGCAACCAAATTATTGTAACCGAAGGACACTCCGCGTTCCGTCAATAACACCTGGTCGTTGCCCGCCGAAAGTATTTTCTGCACGACATTACCGACATCCCATGGCGCGAGAAACTGCCCTTTCTTGACATTGACCACCTTACCGGATTTCGCTACAGCGACAACAAAGTCGGTCTGCCGGCAGAGAAAAGCGGGGATCTGCAGCACATCGGCAACTTGCTGAACCGCTGCCACCTGTTCTGTTTCATGAACATCGGTCAAAATCGGCACCCCAACCTTCCGTTTCACCTGAGCAAGAATTTCCAGCCCCTTGTCCAACCCTGGGCCGCGAAATGAATCGATCGAGGACCGGTTTGCCTTATCGTAAGAAGACTTGAAAATATAAGGAATGTTCATGCGATCGGCCGCTTCTTTGAGCAACGACGCGTGCCGTAACGCAGACTCCTGGCTTTCAATCACACACGGCCCACCGATCACAGCCAGAGGTCGGCCGGCGCCGATTTCAAAATGACCTACTTTGACCCGCTTCATAGTTTTTGAAAAACTTAAGAACAGCCGTGGCTATGTGCGCACCACTTTCATGCGAGGCACTTCCGCAAGCACCTGCCGGTTTTGCGCCGCCGCCTCGATGAAACCTCGGAAAAGCGGATGGCAATCCATCGGACGCGATTTGAATTCAGGGTGGAACTGACAACCGAGAAACCAGGGGTGACCCTTGAGTTCGATAATTTCAACCAGATTGCTATCCGGTGACAGGCCGCTCAAAACCATGCCTTTTGCGCTAAACTCCGAGCGATAGCTATTGTTAAACTCGTAGCGGTGACGGTGCCGTTCTGAAATCTTTTCTCGAGCGTACAACTTTGCCGCCAGCGTGCCGTTTTGCAGCACGCAAGGATCATTACCCAGCCGCATCGTTCCACCTTTGGTGTCTATGCTTTTCTGTTCTTCCATAAGGTGAATGACGGGGTGGGGAGTCTGAATATCGAACTCAGCGGAGTTGGCGCCCTCGAGGCCGCAGACGTTACGGGCGAACTCGACTACCGCCATCTGCATGCCCAAACAGATGCCAAAAAACGGGATCTGATTTTCGCGGGCATAACGTATTGCCGCGATCTTCCCCTCACTGCCACGATCGCCGAAACCGCCGGGGATGAGAATGCCGTCGACCTGCTTGAGAATAGCTTCGGCTCCTTCTTGCTCGATCTTTTCCGCTTCGATGCAATCGAGATCGACTTGGACCTCATTGGCAATGCCGCCGTGAACAAGCGCCTCCAGCAGGCTCTTGTAGGACTCTTTAAGGCTCATGTATTTGCCGACGACGGCGATTCGCACCGAACCTTTGGGGCTCTTTAGAACCTGCGCAATGTGTTGCCATTTTTTTAGATTGGGCGCGCCGGTCCAGATGTTGAGCTTCTCGACGATCCGCTCGTCCAGGCCTTCTTCATGAAAAACCAGCGGCACTTCATAGATCCACTCGACATCTTTCGCCGTAATAACCGAATTTTCCGCAACGTTACAAAAACGGGCGATCTTTGATTTAATTTTTTGGTCGAGGAATCGATCGGTTCGACAGAGCAGGATATCGGGCTGGATCCCCAATCCGGTCAGCTCTTTGACGCTGTGCTGTGTCGGTTTGGTTTTAAGTTCGCCGGCGCCCGTAATGAAGGGAACCAAGGTTAGATGAACATAAAGGACATTTTCCCGACCCCAATCCCAGGCAAACTGCCGCACGGCTTCCAAAAACGGTAGCCCCTCGATATCACCCACGGTGCCGCCAATCTCGCCAATCGCGATATCGTAGCCTTCCGCCGCCGCTAAAATTCGCCGCTTAATCTCGTCGGTGATATGGGGAATGACCTGAACGGTTCCACCCAGGTAATCGCCGCGCCGTTCTTTGGCGATGACGGTCTCGTACACCTGACCCGTGGTGCAGTTATTCTTCCGTCCCATCAGCGTTGACACGTAACGCTCATAATGTCCAAGATCGAGATCGGTCTCAGCGCCATCGTCGGTGACAAATACCTCGCCATGCTGAAACGGACTCATCGTGCCCGGATCGACATTGATGTATGGGTCCATTTTTAACATCGTCACTTTGAGACCGCGGCTTTCCAACAGCGCGCCGATAGAGGCTGAGGCCAATCCTTTACCTAATGACGAGACAACGCCGCCCGTGACGAAAATGAATTTGGTTTTTACAGTCGCCATGTCTCCCTCAGTTCATATTTTCTCTAAAATAGCGCTCCGCTCTCTGCAGATCTTCTAAAGTATCGACTTCCACCGATCGTTCGTCTACTTGCGCGACATGAATTCGATAACCATACGCCAACGCCCGCAGTTGTTCCAAGCTTTCAATTTGTTCCAAGGCCGTCGGCCGCAAGCGCGCAAACTTAAATAGAAACTCGCGCCGGTAGACGTAAAGCCCGAGATGCCGATTGCCCCATGTGCGCGGTTTCGACCGCGGCGTTATTTTGCCGCCGTTGAGATCGACTGCCTCGTTGCGAAGATAGGGAATCGGTGACCTGGAGAAATACAGAGCCAATCCCTTGCGATCGGTAACGACCTTGACGATATTCGGGTTAAGCCAGTCATCTTCGTCGACGATCGCCGTGCAAACCGTTGCCATAGGAATCGAGTGATCTCGCTTCATTGGACGAACCGCGCGTGTAATCGTCTCGGCATGGATAAAAGGCAAATCTCCTTGCACATTCACCAGCAGTTCCGCTTTGACCTTGCGCGCCACCTCCGCCAGCCGGTCGGTGCCGCTTGCATGATCTTGGGAAGTCATTACCACTTCGCCGCCAAAGCCCCTCACGGTTTCTTCGATGCGCCGATCGTCGGTCGCCACCACCACCCGAACCAACTCTTTAGCCTTCGAGGTACTTTCATAGACATGTTGGATCATCGGTTTACCACCGATGGTGGCTAAAGGCTTTCCCGGAAGACGGGTCGACCCATATCGCGCCGGGATAATCGCCACTACCGACATAATGTGCGCTTCAGGGATGCGATGACTAAGAAAAGAAATGTCAAAGTTGAGTTCTCGTCGCCAAAAACAAAAAACCGCAATGGCCTTCTTCGAAAGCGCATCACGGAGTTGGATAATACGCCGACACGAAAAGGGTGTCAATGAGATTGCCGGAAGACGGCACCGCCGGCAAATCGGTCCCTCCAGTCTGATAATCGAAGAAGCAGAAACCGGCAACTTGACTTGTCGATGTCATCCTATGATAGGAGTGATTCTTCGGCAGCAGGAGGATAAGCAGCATGGCAGACCTGATCAAAATCGACGCGGGATTTGCCACCATCGGCCAGGGGGCCGGGCCGATGATGGTCACCTGGAAGGCCGGGCTATTCAAAAAGTATGGCCTTGACATAGACAAACCGCGCATCATGGGCGGCGCGAAGGGAGTCGTGCGCGGCCTGGTCTCAGGCGAAATCCAATTTGGTAACCTGGCGGCGCCGGCGCCGTTGCGCTCCAATGTTAAGGGCGAAGCGGATCTGGTCTTTTTAACCGGTGGAATCAATCAACAATTCATCATGGGCAGACCCGGGATAGCGAGCCGTGAACAATTGGCGGACAAAAAGATGGGCTTCGTCGGCGATGGCGGTCTGAATGACGCGCTGGTGAAATTTATCATCGCAAAGTTAGAGGATGCCGGCATCAGGGGACTGCGAAAAGAACCCCTGCCAACCGGCGGCGATCGAGAAATTGCGGCGCTCGTGAGCGGCAAATGCGACGCCATCGTCATCACGCCGCCGGAATCCATCGCGGCCCAGAGAAAGGGCTGCAAGTACCTGATTGATTTTGCCGAGTACGGTTTGAACTACGCGCTCGGCGGAATCGCGGCGCGCCGCGACTATATCGAGCACCATCCGGAGATAACAAGGAAATTTATCAAAGCCTACGTCGAAGGCATGCACCGTTACCGAACGGACCGCGAATTTACCATTGGGGTTCAGGCCGAGTATAGCGGCATCGCAGACCGCACCGTGGCGGCAGAGACCTACGACCTTACCCGGCCGGGTATGCCGCCCGTCCCTTATCCCGTGGTCTCTTCGCTGCAAACATTGCTTGATTTCATGTCTAAGGAAATTCCTGAGGCGAAGGATATCGACGCCCGCCGCTTTGTCGATGAACGTTTCATCCGCGAGCTTGAGGAGAACGGCTTTATCGCTTCGCTTTCCAGTTCCAAGCCCTGACGCGGGATTACGCTCGCGCTAGCAAGGAGAACCCTATGCGCATGATGTTCTTGAACCATTCTTTTAAGCGTCACTCTGCGGAGCTTGAAGCTCACATCCAGTGGCTACTTAAGAGTTACGCATCCCCGGAGACCACGTTCGAACTCGCCTACCCTGAAGATCTCGGCGGCGGCGAGGTACTCCGTCTTCTTGAAGAACGGAAAGCGCTCTCCGGTCTGCATCACATCCTGGAAACACCGGCCTTAGTCAAAAAGGCTATCGAAGCCGAGCAGCTGGGATTTGATGCGGTGATCCAAAGTAACACCTTCGATCCTGGTGTCGAAGCGAGCCGGCTCGCCGTGCGCATACCGGTCATCGGCTTACTGCGCGCCTCGCTTCATTTCACGGCAAGTATCTGTGACCGCTTCGGCCTCATTGTTCCGCTACCGACGCACATGCCGCATACCATGAGACTGGTGCAAACGTATGGCATGACCCGCTTCGTAAGCGGCATCAAAACCGTCGATCTCTATGACACCGGCGACCTGTCCGGATACCACGATGCCGTCATTGAACGTACTCTCGCGGCGGGCAAAAAATTGGTCGAACAGGGAGCTCAGGCGATTATTCCACTGGGTGGTAAAATCTACCCGTACGTAGTCACACCGGAAGAATTGGAGCCGCATCTGGGCGTACCGATCATTAACACGAAAGCTGTTGGCGTTAGCTATGCCGAACTGATGGTCAAGTCAAAAATCGCTCACAGCGAGAAGGCTTATCCCTGGTCGGCGGGTTTGAATCCCGATAAGGTTTCTCACCGTCACAAATAAACGTCTTCAATGAGTGATGATCGGCGAACTGGAGATACCGAGGTTAGCTCTTTCTTGCTCGAATTTACTTTTTATTCCGCGGCCTACTCAGTACGAACACCCCATTATAGGGAAAGGATAGGTCATGATTATCGACGGTGACGGACACTTTTTTGAGACTGAAGAAATCTTCGATAAGTATATGGAACCAGGACTGCGAAATTATCGCCCTCGCCTGCTGAGCGACGAGGAAGGACATAACTTTTGGGTCGTCGATGGGCAGACATCCTACAAGCGCCCAGCCATTAAAGGAGCGGGCGCTCCCGGGACGGCAGCCCCTCCCGGCAAAAAGATTCAATCGGCGCGCCGCGCCTCGGTCGGCAGCCAGACGCTGACAAATATAAAGGAGCGCCTCGACGATCTCGACGAAGAAAACATTGATGTACAGTACCTTTATCCCAGCTTTCTGCTGCACATCAATGCATCGCCGGACGGGATCCTAGCCATGGGTGTGTGCCGCGCCTACAACACCTGGCTTGCCGAGGCTTGTAAGAAAGCGCCGGATCGCCTGAAGGGTGTCGGTGTAGTTTCTCTGCAGGATGCTCTAGGCGCGGCAAAAGAGCTACCTCGAATCAAAGAGCTCGGCATGGCGGCGGTGATGATCAACGGCACCGCCGGTACCAAACGACTCGATCATCCCGACCACGATCCTTTTTTTGCCGAAGCCAATCGGCTGAACATGCCGATCGCCGTCCACTTCAGTTTGCAATTTCCCGTGGTCGACAAGCTGTTTGAACATCATTTTCCGAACCGGGTATTGGCGGGCATTTTCCCGATCATGGCGGGCCTTACCAGCGTGCTTTGTTCCGGTTTGCTGGACCGCCATGAAAATCTCAAGTTCGCCTTTCTTGAAGGAGGCATTAGCTGGGTGCCTGCTCATGTGGAACGCATGGATGATCACTTTGAAAACCCCCGCTATGGCGCGCGGGATCTGATTAGCCATCCGCCGAGCGATTACTTGAAGTCGGGCAGGATATTTTTTGGCTGCGAAGGGAATGAATCTTTCTTGCCTCGCGTGGTCGAAAACGTCGGCGAAAATCTGTTTATGTTTTCTTCAGACTATCCCCACGCCGATCGTACCGAAGGAACCGCACGGCATCTGAGCAGCCGTGACGACATTGCCGCGTCCGTACGGCAAAAGCTTCTAGAGGACAATGCGCGGCAATTTTATGGAGCGTGAACTTTGATAACGCTGCCCGAGCTTTAACTTGAAGGGAGACACATGCGCGCAAGGGCTAGCCGGGGCGACTTGCTACGCGTCTTTCTGCCGTAATCTTAATCCATTATTTGCCCTGAATGACTCGCCTATTCTCCTTCCGGGAGCTTGCTTGATTTCACTGTTCTTGTCGACTAGACTTTTAATATCAGGCGGTTAGTTGTTGTTTGTGTCCGAAAAGGAGGAGTGGAGATGGACCTGCCGAAATGCCAAAAATGTAACGCCGGGATTCTCATTCCCTTATCCGACTATGGGCAGGATGGTGCTTCGGTGACATTTAAAGCTTGGGCCTGTACCAATCCTGATTGTGGATTCTCGTTGCGAGTGGACAAGGGTGAAGTGACCTACGGCAAAAGGATCGAGCCGAAACACTAGGTCGTTTAGCTTCTCGAAAACGCGGTAAACTCCAGCTAACCAGATCGTAAAGCTTCAATTCATGCTGGCAAACTTTGGTTGAAACTTTGGATTGCTCTGCCGAACAATTCGCAGCCTTTTTTCAAAGCTTCTAAACACTTCTGCTGTGTCGCAGCGTCGGTGGCGTAACGTTTGAGGATTTCAGGCGCGATCCACTCGTGCCCCTCCTCATCGGCGAGCAGGGTATCGCGATAAACCGATGCTGTTTGTGGATCGATGGACTGAACTCGCTCTATGAACGACTTTGAGGTTCTGGGAAAAAACTCCTCATGACCGAATTGCACGCTGGCGATCAGCTCGCAGAGAGACTCTAAAGAGGTATGGTAGTCCCAGAGTTCTTTTAATTCCTTCAGAGGATGATTCCACAAAGCATCGGGGTCGCCCTTGAGCTCGCTGATTCGCATGCGCAGGATGGAAGTGTGTTTTAACTCGTTGACAACATACTCGGACATAGGTTGTTGAAGATCGAAATCACGAATCTCTCCGACCCAGCGAGCGGTGACTTCCGCCGCCTTGCGTTCCATGACCACGCCAAACTGGAGCCGGCGCATAACGATGGCTGCATCGAGCGGTTTTTCCGCCCCGTAACTTTTTCGCTCCGCGTTCATTTTCTCCCAGAACGCTTCTCGACATTCAATCAACTGCTTGAGAAACTCTTCCGGCTTCAGAGCTTCCATGTGTTTTCCTCCGGCAAATAAGCCTCACTGATTGACAGCAGGTTCCTTTTGAGTTTTAACATTACAGGAATTTCTTCCTCTATAAAAGCCTCGTTCAGCCGCCTGAATCATCGGCGGCTAACGACCGAGAAGTGATTTTAATGGAATCCAAAAAAGCCAAGATCTACGTTGATAACCTGTATCAGGAACTCCACGACCATTGGAATCGTAAGATCAACCAGGGTCCCTTCATGACGCAATTGCGCGACGGCACGCTGCCATTATCTTGCTTGCGGCGTTTCTTTAAAGACTGGGGACTTTTTTCCATCGAGGTGGTTGCGTTGAATGCGGTATCCTACTACGTTCATCTGCCTTTCTTCGTACAAAACTATGACCTGCTGCCGGCCTTTACGGATAAAATTGCCGAGGAGCTCATTTCGCCAAAACCTCCCGGTCACATTCTCATTTTGCTTGAAACCGCGAACGCTTTAGGACTGTCGAAAGAAGAGCTGTTCGAGCAACCGGCATCTCCCGCCGGGCGGGCTATCAGCGATTATTGCCGGCGAGTTTTTCAGGATGGCTCGATCATCGAGCTATGGGGCGCGCATGTCTACGAGGAGACACTCGGCTATTGGGCTAAACAATGGGCCGAAGCGCTGGTCTCCCATTATGGGATGAGCGACCGGCAAGCTGTTTATTTCACCGCCCACGCCGAAGCGGACTTGGTGCAGCACGAGGACCACATGGGACATGGACCATTGAACCGGATGATCCTGCAGCGCATCTTGGAACAGGGACTGACCATGACAAAGCTTGGCTACGATCCAAAGTACTGCGCCTTCACGATGGTGGATTTACAAGCTCTCATGGAACGGCATGCTCTAGAAAACCCCTACCCGGCCTAACCGCGGCGCAATCGTTCTTCTATCGGTACGCCGTTTGAGGACGCCTAATCGGACTCGACTTTCAAGCGGTAAATTAAGTAGTACCCACGAAAAGCTTTTTTAATGCTTGCGCGACCGAGAGCGCCTGGGTTATAAGACTTTTGGTTGCACCATTCAGTCCATTTACGTCAATCTAAATAATCCTTTTCGTCTCAGTCTTCGTCAACGAACGGGCGGCGGCGGCCGGCCAATAAGGAACTCTAACCATCACCAATGACCGCGAGCATCTATCAAGACATCAAAACATCCCTCTGCAAGTTATATTCGGAAGACAGTCGCCCCTGGCTCGTCGGATTTAGTGGCGGCAAGGACAGCACGATGCTGGCCTCGCTGATTTTTGACGCCATTCTCTCCGTTCCATCCGAGAAACGGGTAAAGCCGATTTCGGTTCTGTGTACCGATACTCGCGTGGAGATTCCCGCCATTGTCGAGATGGTCGAGGGAACATTGGACAAGATGCGCAAGTGTTCCGAGCAACACGCGCTGAGTGTCGACGTGAATCTCCTTAAACCGCCGTCTGAGCAATCGTTCTGGGTGAATATCATCGGCCGAGGCTATCCGCCGCCAAACCGGACCTTTCGTTGGTGCACACAACGGATGAAGATCGATCCGGTTAACGTGTTTGTTCAGCAACGGCTAGGACACTGGGGTGAAGCGATTTTACTCCTCGGCGCTCGCCGCGCGGAAAGTTCGACGCGCGCTCAAACAATGGCTGGGATGGAAGCTCGCAGCGGCCTGCGCCGTCATCCGGATTTGCCACGGGTCTGGGTTTCGAATCCCATCGAGTATCTCAGCACCGAGGAGGTTTGGGCGTATCTGCTGCAGAAGCCCAATCCCTGGGGCGGCGACAACCGGGCTTTGTATAAACTCTACGCCAACGCGTCCAATGGCGAATGTCCAATTCAGATCGATACCAGCACACCGAGCTGCGGCAACTCTCGGTTCGGTTGCTGGACGTGCACCGTTGTCGAGCGCGACAAAGCCAGTGAAGGCTTGCTTGCCAGCGGCGACGAGAGGATGGAGAACCTCATCGAATTCCGCGAAACTCTCCTGTATTATCGCGACCCGGCCAACGGCAAGCGCGATATGAAGCGTATGAACGGTAACGAGGGACCAGGCCCGCTCACTATTAGTGCCCGCCGAGAATTACTCACGCACCTGATCAAACTCCAAGAGCAAACCGGTCTCAAACTCATAAGTGAAGATGAACTCTTCCTCGTACAACAATTCTGGAAAACCGCTCGCAACCCTGACGACGGTGGCGGCGTGGGGCGCATCGTAAGTCGCCAGAAGGGAATCGTTATGAACGACTGGAAGGAAACCAACCGTCTGCGGGAGCTTCAAGAAGAGATCTCCACCCAGAAAGGCATCCGCGCCGACACTCTTCGCCGGCTGTTAGAGAAGGTCGACGAATACAGCGAAAGCCACCGTGCTATGGGCCTCCCTGACGATCTCCTCAATATTCTGAAGGACGATTTGGAACACGAAGCGAACCGATCAGATGGCTGAAGTCTATATAGACTCTTTGACACTGGAAAACTTCGGGCCGTATTACGGCGAACACACGTTCAATTTCACTCCTCTGGACGAGCGCTGCGGCATCGTCATCGGTGGTAAGAACGGGGCTGGTAAGACACACCTTCTAAGAGCGCTCTATCTCGCAGCTGTTGGCGAAACCGGCGTTCTTGACTTAAAAAAGGTCGAGCCTGCATCTGAAGCAACGCGGTTTCTATTTGAGAAGTCATTGAACCGTCGCGCGCAATCGGAGGGGCAAGATACTGTGCGTCTTCAAGTGAGTATCTCTCAACGAGACGAACACGGCGGTGGAACGAGAAAGGCCCTGCTGGTCCGCGAGATTCGGCATCGACAAAACTCGGCACCGGTGTGGGCGTCGTATGCGGATCGATTCGATGGTTCAGGTCGGATCGAGGACGAAAAGCATTTGGAGAAATTACGGGACGCCTTGTTGCCACGTCACTTGGCTCGATTTTTCTTTTTCGACGCGGAGCGAGGCCAAAACTTCAGTCTAGGGCAACAAGACATAATTGAAGGCATTAGCCGAATCTTGGGCCTGTGGTCATATAGTGAGCTCGAAACTGATTTACGGTCGTTGATCAACAACAAAATTCCCCGAGTATTCAATGCATCCGAAGGGCACGAAGCAGCAAAGAAACTAGCCGACTTGTCCGGAAAAGTTGTTAGCGCGGAAGGACGCTTAACAGCGCTTCGCGGAGAACTTAAAAGCAATGATCTTGAATTGCGGGAGGTGCGGGAGGAGTTAGCCGAGGTTGAGGACCGCCTCAAGAGCTTGGGAGCCGTCGATCCTACGGAGCTTCAGGAAGCTCAGGAGGCGCGATCTAAACTCGCGGAAACAAAAGCGCGATTGGAAACTGAGTTGACTGCCGTGTGGGAACAGGCGATGCCGATTGCTTTGATGGGGTCTTACCGAAGAGATTTCCATGATTATCTTATGCGAGAGGAAAAGCGCAGAGAATGGGAGGCTAGCAAAGCGACCGTCGAACCCAAGATTCCACAGGTGAAAAGCGATGTCTTTGATAACGTACCTCCAGAACATCAATTGGGAAACGACGCATTTGCTTTTTATACTGAACGATTGGAGCAAGCGCTTCACAGGTTATTTCATCCGCCACCAGATGGCATGACGGACAGCGTGTTCGTAACCGATAGAGGCGACCGAAGTGCGCAGATTCGAGCGAAGCTCACTAACGCGACAAGTTCGCTACAGAGCATTGCAGAATTGTGCGGACAGGCGGAGGCGGTTGACGCGAATCTTAGAGAACTCGACACCAAGCTCCGGCAACTCAAGCAGGATGCGTCCGCAATGGCAGTCGGCGCGGAGTTGCACCGGAAACGCGGCGAACTGACTAATCAGTGCGCACAATTAGAAAAGGGCCGAGAAGAACTGAACCAACAAATTCAATCATTAGAAAACGATCTCACGGAGCTTAAGCGCGAGGAAACCAACCAGACAGCCTTGGCAAACAAGGCGAAGCAGGGGCAAACATTGATCTCATTAGCGGCGCGCTATCGCGAAGCCGCGACTGAAATAAAGGCGCGTGCGGCGGATCAATTACGGCGAAAGATCTCGGAACATGTCGGCGAGCTTTGGGTGGAAATCACGCAACGCCAGCATGAATTTCTCGGCATGGACTTTGACAAGAACTGGAACTGCGCGCTCTTGCGCCGTGACGGCAAGAGAGCTTCTTGGGAAGAAACCAATACGTCGGCGGGTCAACGCCAGGTCCGCATGCTCGCGTTTTACGAAGCGCTCCGCCGTTTGGCCAAGCTGGTACCGCCGCTGGTCGTGGATACGCCGCTGGGACGGCTCGATAAGGAAGTTAAAGACAGTGTTCTCGACCAACTCTATCTAACCGGACATCAGACCATTATTCTCACGACGAATTCGGAGATTGACCCGGACGGGCCTTTGTTTAATCGCATCCAGGATAAGGTGGCGCGCGTGTACACGTTACACCCGCACGGGCGCGAGGGTAGCGCCACCTATGAGGTAACCAAGACTATTGATTACTTTGGGAGAATCCTATGAGCGCAAACAAGCTTGGTCCTTACCGGAGAAAGATTCAGCGAATTACCGCCTGGATCAGAAGCACGTGAAGCGTCACCATGAAATTTAAGCCAAGCCTCGCGGCTGAAGAATTCATTGAAAGCATACATCAGAGAGTGGGTGCGCGTACCAAAGCTGTCCTAGGACGATCGGCTTTGTTTTTGGCCTTGGGTGAAGGCGTGCCGCCCGGCTTCAAACCCGCCGACTCCCAGGGGAAAGACCTCGACGACGACACCGTTATCGGTGACGAGCTTCGCGATGTCGTTAGAGCCGCGCTGAATCATCGTATAGGCAAGGAGTTGGACGAACGTGGCTACAACCAAGCGTTCCGGCAACATTTCGAGTTCGGTTGCCAGCGTTTAAAACAAATGTGGAATGATTCCGGGAACGACCAGACGCGCTTTGTATCCGCCCTACTAAAAATCGGAAGCGCAGACCTCGGAGCTGGAACAAGGTCGCATGCTGCTCCGATGGCGGTGGTCGACAAAGAGGTTAAGCTTAAGGTTCTCTCGGACGAACCTGAGTGGAGCATTAACGGTCCTGGTACCAAGAACGGTTTGCTGGTGATTTCGGGCGAGCCAGGCTCGGGCAAAAGTCAGTTGGCGCTCGACCTGCTGGCACAACTCACGAACAACGGGGTGCGCTTCGTTTTCTTCGACCTGAAGGGCGAATTGGAAGACGATCCCAACAATCCTCAGCAAAGAAAAAACCGCACCGCATTTTTGCAGCAGACCGGAGCACGTCACGTGCGGCTGATTCAACAAAGCTTACCGATAAACCCACTGTACCGACACGCAAACCCAGTGCAGAACGCCCAAATCGCGTCTGAGATAGCCAGTCTGGTTCGCTGCTTCGCCCCGCAACTAGGAGCGCGACAGGAACGAAATATTCGTGATACTTATCAGCAGCTTCAAGCGCCTGATTTTCCGTCGCTATCTCTGCAGCTCCAACAAAACGGCGCGACCGGAGTTGACATAGCAATCATCGAGAAAATCGACCAATTTAACCTGTTCGCTGACGCACAAACTGCGGTGAGTCCAGAAGCATGGCTCAGCAGTTCGATAGTCGTCGATTTCAAAGACTTGGGAAACGATAGCGAGACGAAAGCACTAGCGGTTGCTTTGATCCTCAATTTCTTGATGAAACGTTTAAACCAAAATCTCGGTGTCAAAGACGGAATCCAGCCTCTCAAAATGGTCCTGTTCGTCGATGAGGCTCATTTATTGTTGCCGAAGGAAGGCAAGGCCGGCTTGCTCGGTTCGCTGGCTCGGCAAGGCCGATCATGGGGCTTTCCTGTCTGGCTCGCGTCGCAAGACGCCGATGCCTTCGTCACGATCGGCGAGCACGCCACGAACTTTGCCGAACTTGCGGAATGCGGTATTCACTTTTCGCCGCACACCGGGAGCGATCAAGAGCAGCGACGGATTCTTGGGGGCGTCGTCCACCGCGAGTTGAAAAAAGCCGAGGCAGCGCTGCGTTTGCAAGGGAAACTTACCGTCGGGGCGGCGAGACAGTTCTGGCGGGATGAGGGCAAATAGTTTATGGCGGAAAAGTCTGACTCACTGGAGTTCTTAGATCCGGTGCTCGCACTTCCGGTTACGCAAGGGAAAACTACTATTTACTTGTTTGCTATGTCCGCTAAGAAGTTACTTGAAATTGCCTACACCTCAGAGCGAACGCAGTACAACCGAATAGGAATCCAACGCGGTCTGAGTCCCGAACGGCTAAGAGATATTGGTAAATTCCTTACAACAAATGGATCAAGTCCTCCGCTCCTTCCTAATGCCATCATAGTCAGCCTAAGCGCCGACAGTCATTTCAAAGATGGACAACTCCACATTTGTAGGCGTCCCGCGGGCGAAGCATTTGTCATAGATGGACAACATCGTCTTTGGGCATTCAGTTCAGAATATTCAGGGGCAACCGACCTGGACGTCGTTGTGACTGCCTTCATTGACCTGGACGACTCTGGCAAGGCATTTGTCTTTCGCTCAATTAATGGCAATCAGCGAAAAATCAATCCATCCCTCGTCTACGATCTCATTCCGATGTTGCGGGACAGAGAATCGGTCGTATTCGAGGATAAGAGGTGTCAAGAGCTCGTTATGTTTCTAAATGAAACACCGGATTCGCCGTGGAAGGACCGCATCGGAATGGTTGGGGCCGGAGGCAGAATCATAAGTCAATCTTCGTTTATCTCGGCTCTAAAAAAGCTCTTCAAGAAGGGACACTTGTTTACAAGTAAAGATGCGGACTTTTTCGAGGAGCGCATGCAGCAGGAACTGTTACTCGAGTACTTCAGGGCGGTTCACAACTTCTATTCGGTTCAGTGGGATAACAAGGCGTTCTTCCTCTGCAAATACGTGGGAGTCTCAGCACTCTTGAGCCTGCTCGAGCGAATCATCGCTGACTTGAGACTAAAGCCGATTGTCCTTAGTGACGCTACAGGTTTGAAGCTTGGAAAAGACATTTTTGGCCCCTACATGTCAAAGCTGACGCCTTTTTCTTTTAGCACAGCCGAGGAAAAGGAAAAGGGAATCACTTATGTGGGCGAAGGTGGAATTACTCAGCTAACCAAGCGAGTGATTTCGTTAGTTTTTGGTAACTAAAATGCCAACGATAATTCCCCCATCAACCGCGACAGTCGAAAACATGCTAGGTCACTCCTGGCTCGCGGATGATCAGAAGGTCGCTTTTGCCACGTCACCTTTTGTCCCGAATGCCGCTTCTGTTTCGGATTATCTCAGCCCTTGGCTAATAACCAACGGCTACACTTCAGCAAGTTTCGGCAGTGGGCTGTACATTCAAGATGCTCAGATCACCGCCTGCCTCATGAATCAGGCCTTTGAGTTTCTGGAGAGAGCATTATGCAATACGATAGCGCACTACATTCTAGCGCAAAATGGCTTGGAGACTTGGGCGCGTGTAACGAACTATTATGCAAGTTATTTCTCTGTTCACAGTCTGCTGTGCCTCCAAGGGCGAACAATCACGAGCTTACATTTGAATAGCGCCGTGCAAGTTCAAATTGTTCCAGTTGATCTACGCACTCACGTGTTCGGTATTACAAAGCGTCATTTGGGTAAGAATCCCCATCACCAAACTCCGTGGCTGCGATTTTACGAAATCTATGACAGATATGCAGTATCCCACCAAGCTTACGAGCTCGTCGCCAGAAAAGCCTACACTGCCGAGCCAACGGATGAGGCTACGGAGAGGAATGCCATCAATTACACACCTTTCAAAGGGTTCAGAGAAATTCGAGAACTAGCGCGACATGCTGAGTTCTTAGAAGTGTTCGCTAGTTATATTTCCAACCTCGAAACAAAAAATACACTGATCGAATTCCTTGCTGACCTTCAAGGTTTTGCATCCGATGCAGATCACAAATACTTCGCCCGGGTCTTATTGAAATTAGCCCTTGTGGGGAATATTCTCCTTTTTATTCGGGCCGTGAATGCAGCGATAGAAGCTGAGTGGCAAGCAATGCGCCAACGGTGGCAGGACTTCTTAACGATAGTGTTTCCTGATCCAACCAAGTGTTATTTGCTGAAGTTTGTTCCTCTGATAGGATCGGATCTTAGCTAGGGAAACCCAAATTATCTGAAGATCGGGGTTCATTGCTTTAATGACTTGGGAAGGCTCGTCAGCCGAGCCAAATGACGCACAGGTTCCTTCCTTATCGCGGTGGGGGACGCCTTTCGGAAGTTAACACTTTGTAACTGTTGTTAGTGGTCTAAGATACCGTGAGACTCGTCGGTTCTTCTCGCTATGAAGTTTAACCAAGGACTCATTCCACCCGATGAATCGGGATCCTCGCTCTTCCATGCACGAAGAATTTGAAAAAGCTTATCCTCTGTCAGCAATGTAACAAACTCATCCAAGCTGAAGTAACTAAAGAATCTCCCATCTTCAGCTATGCGTTCTCCTTTTCCTTCCTTTAGCGAAGTATAAAAAACTCCCCTTGGTTTTAACGCCCGAGCAAAACGGCGCAGCACTTCACTCATCTCAACGTGGGGAACGTGAAGCAAAGACGCGCAGGCCCAGATACCATCGAAACACGACTCAAATTGTATCTCTTGGAATGTGACTAGATGGGCATCGAGTCCTCTCTCACACGCGGCCCGAACCATCGCAGGTGATGCATCAACAGCCGTGACCCCGTAGCCCCGGGACACAAAAGCCACCCCGTCTCGCCCAGAACCGCAACCTGCATCGAGGATACAACCACCGGGCGGGATTTGGCTTAGGAAAGGTTCGTAGAGCGCCTCTAGATCCAGGCTTGCCGTTCGCTTGCAGTATTCAGTCGCATGGGTTTCGTAGTAGGTACGGTTAAGATCTAGCGGAGTGGCAGTAATGGCCGTAATGGAATTGGGCATTCAGGAACCTCTCCGCTTCAATTCCTCGAGCAGGGTATTGGTCGCCTCGAGATAGGGTTGCAGTTCCTGCTGGAGTTTCAAGTAACGCTTCTTAACAATGTCATTGAGCCGCCGAGGGTAGTAACCAATCCTGTGTTGGCCAGGTGGGTAAGCTTCGGTTCGAGGATCTTTGTGGATGCTACGAAGAATAGCGAAGTGAGCAAGGTACTCGCCGTAAACATCAGAGACACCAGACTCGTCTAACGAAAAGGCACTGTACTTCGCAATCAGAGCAGTCATTTCCTCACCAATCCGGATGATCTCAGCGATGAGCGGTGCGTATAAAGCGTTACCCTTCAATGGGGGCATTTGGTCAAGCATGCGCCAATCATGCCACCCATCAGCCAACCGCATCTGAACCTTCATCTGGTTTCTCTCAAATTGGGGATCAGGTACTTCACGATAATTTTCTTTATCTTCCAGAAGTTGAGTTAGGACTTTCGCATACACGCCCTTGCTTTGCTCAAGCAAGGCATGTAGCGGCGCGAAAAAGAACTCGAGTTGTTTAAGTCGCAGGTCCAAAAGCTTATCAGCGTACGTCGTGGAAGCTTCTAATCGGGCCAAGCCAAGCGTGTGCTGAGCCTCCGCCTCCACTTTTTGTCGGTTAAGATCCGCTTCGTGCCTCATCCGGTCCTGTTCTCGTCTTGCCTCCCGTGACGCGTTGAACCGGATACCAAGGAATCCTGCTAAACCAGCAATTAGGGCACCTGCCATTGTAGTAAATAGTGGCTGCCAGTCGAAACCTGCCTTCTTTTCTTCTGTCGTCAGTTTTCTTAAAAACAAGATCCAGGTTTTCCGCGCCTCAGCCTCGGAGAAATCTCCGGCAATCTGCTTATCCTGAACTTGGGCTTCAGTCTTTGAAATTTCTTTGGTAGATGTATCCTGAGCTTCAGCAGAAACGATCAGTGCAAACAAGGTCAGCGCGCCTAACACTTGGGTGTTCCACATGGATCGCATTGCTATCACTTTCGGCTGAGAGGGACGAGATCGCTTATCGTTCGAGCTATGCTTTTAGGCCGGCCCTCCGTGCCTTCGGCTCGAATCGGTCGGTGGGACTGAGCACATCTACGAGGGTTGCAAGCGTATCCAACGTATCTCGTACCTGTTCATGGGTTGTAGCGGTTCCGAGCGAAAAGCGGACCATCTGTCGCGAAGCCTCGGATTCCGGTTTCATAGCCCTGATGACATGTGATGGTTCGTCAGAGTCAGCTAGGCAGGCCGAGCCGGACGAGGCACAAATATTTTCCTTATCGAGCAAAATCAGCAGTGCCTCGGACTCTACTCCGTGAAACGTAATATTGGACGTGTTGAGTAGGCGTTTTGTCCGGTGACCGTTTACTTCGGTGTTCAGGACCGACCCAAGAATCCCCTCCTCCAATGTATCTCGTAGCTGGCGGACTTTTTGGTCGTAGTCGGGGAGGTGTTTGCGCGCTAAGTCAGCAGCTTTACCCAACCCAACAATCAACGGCACACTCTCCGTTCCCCCTCGCAAGGTACGTTCCTGATGGCCGCCGTGAACGAATGGCAACATCGGCGTTTTCCGCCTAACATAAAACACTCCGATCCCTTTCGGGGCATGGAACTTGTGGCCGGTTAGCGAAAGATAGTTGATCGGAAGGTTTCGAAGGTTGATGTCGATCTTGCCGGCCGGCTGCACGGCGTCGCAGTGAAAATATACCCCACGTGCCTCGCATATCTCGGCGATTTCCTTCACAGGAAACAACACGCCCGTCTCGTTATTGGCCCACATCAGCGAAACGATGGCCGTCTCATCTGTGATTGCATCTTCCAGGTCACTTAGTTTTAGCAAACCTTCTCGGTCCACGGGCAGGTACGTGACACGGTAGCCGTCTTTTTGGAGCGCCATGCAGTAGTTCAGGACCGAACTGTGTTCGACGGCCGATGTCACAATGTGTCGTTTTCCGGGATTAGCCTTCAATGCAGCATGAATGGCGGTGTTGTTACTCTCGGTACCGCAAGAGGTGAAAATAATCTCCCTCGGATGGGCACCGATCAGCTCGGCCACTTGCTCGCGGGCTCGTTCGATTGCGGTCTTAATCTTATAGCCGAATTTGTATGTGCTCGATGGATTGCCCCACTCGGTCGTGAAGTACGGCATCATCGCTTCCAGCACTTCGGGCAGCACTGGGGTCGTCGCGTTATAGTCCAGGTAGATCATGTCGAAGAAATTGACTAGGTGAATAATAATTATCTAACCGGTTTCTCTTGCTCTGGCAATTGAATTTTTCAGCTTCCAGCGAAAAAGCTGAAAATCCGCCACGGCAACCAATCGAGATTTCCTGGAAATCTCCCCGATACGAAGCCAACGTGACCGCCGGAGTCTGGATACTCTAAAATCACCGAAGCGGAAACTTCTTCGGCTTTGGGCAATGCAAAATCAGGAAGAAAGGGATCGTTGCGCGCATTGATCAGAAGAGTCGGAACCCTTATATGCGCCAGCCAAGGTTTGCTGCTCGATCTGGCCCAATAGTCTTCGGCGCTTTTGAAACCATGAACCGGGGCCGTAAAGAGATCGTCGATTTCGCGAAAAGTCGAAGCGGCTCTCAACCGGTGCCAATCGATCTTCAATCCGTGTTGGGCAATTTTGTCGAGCGACTTCTGCTTGAGGGTTTTAAGGAAGTGGCGCGTGTAGAGCCGTTTCCTGGCGCCGCGGTCCAACACCATGGCTGCGGCCGCCAGATCGACAGGAGCTGAGATCGCCGCCGCTTTTTCGACTATTTCGAGGGCGCGGCGGCCTTGCTCGCCAAGCCACTTCAAAAGCACGTTACCGCCGAGCGATACGCCGACGACGTGCATTTTCGATCTCGGATTTTTGTCTTTGAGGCGGCGAAGAATCCATTCAATTTCATCCGAGTCGCCTGAATGATAGGCGCGCGCCAGGCGATTGTGCTCACCGCTGCAACCACGAAAGTGCGACACCACACCGCGCCAGCGCACTTGGCGCGCATGGCACATTAAACTTACCGCATAGTGGCTGCTCGAACAGCCC
>JBBDNJ010000359.1:0-47059 GCA_040877705.1 Binatia bacterium
TCTCCTCGTGCTTGTGCCCACCCAATTGCCGGCCGAGATATATCGCTACCATCCGCGCCTCGTTCTCCCCGCCGCGTCTTCGCGGCTTCAACTCCTCGACCCCCTTGCCGTACTCCCTGTGCCGTTGCCTCCACAATATCGTCGAGAGACGGGCTAAAAAGCCCCCTTGATTCCGGCTTCTCTTCTTCCACCCGGGCCTTATCCCCGAGCTTTTCTTTGACTTTGCCTATAAATTCCTTGCTCCCCAAGACCGGCTTTGGGTACGGAGCCCGGTAAAACTCCTCAATCTCTTCTTCGATCTCCTCATGCATGAATCTCTGATATTCTTTGAGTCCACCGAACCGCGACAGAACCGAGCGCGTATCGAGCCAGTCTGGGCATTGTTTTTTGTTCAAATACCCCCAATGGTTGCTCCAACGGTACCGGTCTATGTCCGATACCACTGCGGCGCCCAGGGGGGGTTTATGAATATAGCGGACCACCGATAGAAAATACTCTTCAGCATCAATGAGGATCGCTTTATACGGCCGCGAAACAGCGGCCCGTCGCGATGATGGACCCGGTTAAACTTCTGGGTGTAGATTCCATCGAGATGGCGCATCGGCCGCGACAGTCCTCCCGTCGAACATAAAATAGGGTCACCCATTAGTTAGCAGTTTGCTGAAAACTGCAGGCTGCTCAAAAAGACTTTCTCAATGACTTTACGTCTCCTGTGGTGTACAGAGATACATGGAAAGTGTCGCTTTTTCTCCAACGAACGGCTCTCCGGCATTTACCTTGCTACAAAGAGCCAGTTATAGGGCGAATCGCCCAAAAATGAGCTAAAATAACTTCTGCGGGTTAGCCACGCATCGATGGCATTGAGCCGTTCCCAGCGTTCATAAAGATAAAGATGTAAGAAGCGAGGCAACGTGACGATCGTTAGAACAAAACACCGTCGTACGGGAAGTCGTGCTGAGGCGACAAAGAATGACTCCGGCGAGGCAACGATGAGGCCAGGGGACACTCTCAAAACTACCAAACCGATTCGCTCGCAAAAAACCGGCGCTCTGTTGCCACGCCAGGGCATTTTTGTTCGAGCAGTTGAGAACATGGGTCGAAAGCTGATCCTGGTAAACTTTGGACCCGCCGGAGAAGAGTATTTATTTCCCGAAGAGGTTCTACTTGACCCCAGTGAATCGTAGCCGGTCATGGACCGACGCGGTGGTTTCTTCATCTTGTCCATAACTGCATGAGCGGAGGGGTCCGTCGCCGGCAGTAGATCGATTCGTGGTCCCAGATTGGCATTTGGAATCCGCTATAAAGATTTGATAAGAGGATAGAAAACGAGTAGAGGAAAAGTGCCCATGAGCGATCGAGAAATAAAAGGTTATCACGCCCATATTTACTATGATCCAACGACGCGTGATGCGGCGACGCGGGTGCGCGCGGGCCTGGCGGCGAACTTCAACGTTCAACTCGGCAGCTGGCACGACGCGCCGGTGGGGCCTCATCCGAAGTCGATGTATCAAGCATTGTTTGCCAACGACGAGTTTGCCAAGATCGTGCCGTGGTTGATGCTCAATCGCGAAGGCTTGACGGTGCTTGTCCATCCTTCCACCGGGGACGGTTACGGAGACCATCTCGATCGTTCGCTTTGGCTGGGAGGAGTGCTGAAGCTAAGAGAAAAGGCGCTGCGCCGCGGTTGATGCGGCAGTGGTGGAATTCAGCATGAAAAAAGTTTACTGCGCCAAAGATCCTTTGATGATCGGCCACTTGAGAAACGTGCTGGCGACCTTCGGCATCGCATGCCTGACTAAGAATCTCGATCTCTCCAGTGCGGCGGGCGAGTTGCCGCCCATCGATTGCTGGCCCGAACTGTGGGTGGATGACGATCAGGTTGCCAGCGCCAAGTCGATTCTCAAAAAAACCATGGCGCCGTTGCAGTCGGTCAAGAAGCCATGGACCTGTGGCGGCTGCGGCGAGGAGATCGAAGGGCAGTTCTCCGAATGTTGGAGTTGCGGCAGAGGCCGTTCTCGTGGGCGCGCCCGCCGGGGCGTAGTGGTTTCTCTTTCCGAGTTCCTCCGAAACAGATAAGTCGCTGCCGATCTGATTCAAAATAAGGAGTTTTCATGGAATATCGTCAACTGGGTCATTCCGGTGTGCGCGTTTCCGCCATCGGGCTTGGCGCAAATCGTTTCGGTTCGAAGGAAGTGGGACAAGCCGAAGTCGACAAAATCGTCGATCAAGCTGTGGAACTGGGAGTAAACTTTTTCGATACGGCCAACGTTTACACCGACGGTCGCTCTGAAGAAACGTTGGGCAAAGCGCTCAAGGGGCGGATGGACAAAGTTGTCTTGGCCAGCAAATTTTCATTTCCCAGAAAAACCAGCCCCAACTCCTGGGGCGCTTCGCGCTACCAGTTGATGCAGGCCATCGACGCCAGTTTGCGCCGGCTGCAGACCGATCACATCGACCTTTATTATGCCCATCGTTGGGATGATACCACGCCGATCGAGGAAACGATGCGGGCATTGGACGATGTCATTCGCATGGGTAAGGTGCGCTACATCGGCGCCTCGGCGTACGCCTCCTGGCAATTGGCTCATGCTAACGTGTTGGCCGAAATGAGCGGCTGGACGGCTTTTGTCGTGATGCAATCCGAGTACAACATGCTGCGGCGCGATGTTGAAAGAGACGTCTTGCCTTATTGCCGTGCTCATGGGGTCGGCTTTGTTCCCTATTATCCTTTGGCAGGCGGCTTTCTCACGGGCAAATACGAGCAGGGCAAACCGCCGCCGCCGGGATCGCGCGGCGAGAATACCAAGAACATTCAAGATTTGATGACCGAGGCGAATTACAACAAAGTCGGCAAATTGTCAGCTTGGGCCAAAGCGCACGAACGCGGCATGAATGAGCTGGCGCAGACGTGGCTGTTGGCGCAGCCACAAGTTTGCTCGGTGATTTCCGGCGCGACAAAGCTCGATCATGTTTTGAGCAACATCAAAGCCGGCGATTGGCGCTTGACGGCTGAAGAGGTCAAAGAAGTCGACGCGTTGGTCAAAGGCTAGACTGCGTTGTTCAAACTAATTCAACAGGTCGGCGAACGGCAAGGTAAGCTGCGCCGGGCCCAGTTGCTGTCGCGGCGGCGCCTTTGTCAGTTTGCCGACTTCGGTTTCAAGCCATCGAATATAAAGGCGGTGGGTAGATCGTTTTTCGATCGCTGCGATGCACAGTTCTCTTACTGATTCGGCGTAATCGAACCAATGCTCGCGCAGGACGCGCGGCATTCTGATGTAAGTCGGCGCATCGTCGCAGAAGAGCGTGTGCCGCGCCAACGTCCATATATCGCACTGTTTTTCACCGGAAGGAATTCTTTGCCGCTGCACCGGGCCGGGCGATGAACGGTCGCCGCGCGCCAATCCCTGCACCAAGTGGGTGAGTTCATGGCCGATAGTTTGGTAGGTGAGTTTGCGAACTTTAAGCCGGATGATCAGCCGCGTGATGACGCCGCGGCGATAGGCGATACTGGCGCTGCCCAGGTGCTTGCGCGTATAACCGACCGTGATGGTTTGTCCATTCAATTCCGGAAAATAGCCAAGCGACCGCGCGATCATTTCTTGAGCCCGGCGGCTGAGCCGTTTTTTCATGAGCGGTGTGAGTTTAACCGGCATGATGCATGCCATCAATTAGCCGGGGAGCGGCTTTGAACGTTGACTGTACCATGCCATAATCATTTGTCGGTAGGTTCAAAGTTATGACAAAGGCAACTACGAAGCACAAGAGCGAAACAAAACCGCCGTTTCGTTCCGGCTACATCGCCATCGTCGGCAGGCCCAATGTAGGGAAGTCGACCTTGCTCAATCACCTGCTCGGCGAGAAAGTCGCGATAGTGTCGCCCAAACCGCAGACCACGCGCAACCGCATCACCGGTATTAAAACCACTGCCGACTGGCAAATCGTCTTCTTGGATACGCCCGGGATTCATCAGGCGCGTTCGTTGATGAGCCGGCGCATGGTCGAGATTGCCCTGCAAACTCTCCATGAGGTCAATGGGGTGCTGTGGTTGCTCGACTCGCACGGCCGGATCGGGCCGGAGGACGAGAGAATTGCCGAGACCCTGCGTGGAGTGAAGAGTGCGGTGTTTATTTTATTGAACAAGATCGATCTTGTTTCCAAGGGAAAGCTGCTGCCGCTCATACAACGTTGCTCCGAATTGCTTCCCGGAAAGGAGATTATTCCGATCAGCGCGCTCAAGGGAGAAAACCTGCCGCTGGTGTTGGGGATGATCGAGAAAGGGCTGCCCGAGGGATCGAAGTTCTTTCCGGAAGGAGAGTTCACCGATCAGAGCGAGCGATTCATCGCCGCCGAGTTTATCCGCGAGAAAGTTTTTCTTTTGACGCGAGAAGAAATTCCTTATGGCGCCGGCGTGAGCATCGATGAATTTACCGAGAAAGAAGAAAAAAATCTGATCGTGATTAAAGCGACGATCCACACCGAGCGCGAATCCCACAAACCCATCCTGATCGGCAAGAGAGGCGCAATGCTGAAACAGATCGGTCAGCAGGCCAGAGAAGAGTTGGAAGCCTTACTGGGATGTCGAGTCTTTTTGGAGCTTTTTATTCGGGTCGATCAAGGTTGGACGCAAAATCCTTATGCTTTGACCGAAATGGGATTGTAAACATGTTGCAACCAGCGCCAGTAGACAAGGACGCGCAACGCAAGTTGCCGATTGTCGCCGTCGTCGGCCGGCCCAACGTCGGTAAATCGACACTGTTCAATCGGCTGGTCGGTGAACGAAAAGCCATCGTTCACGACCTTCCCGGCGTCACTCGCGACCGCAACTACGGCGCAGCGGAGTGGGCCGGCAGGAAATTCCTCCTCGTCGACACCGGGGGGTTGGATAGCGAGGCTGAAGAGGGACTCGCAGAGCGGGTCCAGGAACAAAGCCGCGGCGCGATTGCCGAAGCCGACGTGATTCTGTTTCTCTTGGATGGCAAAAGCGGGCTTAATCCCATCGATCAAGAAGCTATTGACCAACTTAGAAAAGCCGGCAAAGCGGTACTCTTTGCCGTCAACAAGTTGGATACTCTTCGAAAACAAGAAAGCCTCTATGAATTTTATTCCTTGGGTTTGGATCGGTTATTTCCTCTTTCCGCGGAGCATGGTGTCGGGCTGCCGGAGATCATGGATGAAATCATCGGTCTTTTTCCGCAAGAGCCGGAAAGTGACGAAGGTGTTGAGGAGATCGAAGCACCCGAAGCCCCTCTATGCATCGCCATTGTCGGCCGGCCCAACGTCGGCAAATCGACGCTGACGAACCGTCTGCTTGGCTTTGAGCGCTCGGTCGTCGATGCCACGCCGGGAACGACGCGAGACGCCCTCGATACTCCGTTCGAGCTGAACGGTTTGGCGTGTATTCTCGTCGATACTGCCGGTATGCGACGCAAAGCGAGGATCGACAACCGGGTCGAACAATTTAGCGTTCAACGTGCGCTCCGCATCGTCGATCGAGGCGACCTTATCATTCATGTCATCGATGCCGCCGAAGGAGTAACGGACCAGGACGCGCAAATTTTGGCTTACGCGTTCCAGCGCGGTAAGGCCTTGCTTCTGGCGGTGAACAAATGGGATTTGCCGGCCAAAGACGACAAGGATGTCGAAGCCTATCGCGAAGAAGTTTATTACAATCTGTCGTTTTTGGAACATGTTCCGGTGGCATTTGTTTCCGCCGCTACCGGCTTCGGGGTGAGAAAAATGCTTGAAACCGCGGCGCGCCTGCTCAAGGCTTATCAACGCAAGATCCAGACCTCGGCGCTTAACCAAGCCCTGCAGGCAATGGTCAAGGCACATCCCGCGCCGCTGAATCAAGGGCGCCAGGTAAAGTTTTATTATGGCACGCAAACCGGCACACGTCCGCCGACTTTTACCTTATTTGTAAACTCTCCGGCGGCGGTGGGCGAAAGCTATAAAAGATATTTGGTGCACCAGCTGCGCGAGAGTTTAGGACTGGACCATGCACCGATCAAACTTTTCCTGCGCGCCCGGCGCGAAGAACGAAAACGTAAACTCCGATGATACCGAAGCCTCGCATGACGATGTCTGCGAAAGCGGTGCCGGCAGTGGGTCTGATGGGGAGGCAAAATGCCAGCGGGTCGGAGCAGGAACTGCGCGATAAAATTGTTGGAATTGCAAAAAGTTTTGCGAATTCAGTAGCTTCTTGTAAGAGTAAAAGGATCATCCCTTACGCTTGCTGATCGGTTCTAGCCTTAGGCGAAGAATTACCCTATCATTTTTGCTTCGTTTCTGTGTCGCTGATCGCGGCGATTTGTGTGCCCGGTTTGACAAACAGCAAAAGAATATGATTCAGGCTTCCTTATCTTTTACGAAGGAACAGAGTTTGTCCATGTTGGCTCGTAGCGAGAATGCTCCGTGGCTTGCCCTGACTCGGGTCAAAGGGCTAGGCTGTGTTAGTTTTAAGAAGCTTGCCGGCCATTTCGTCGATCCAACCGAGTCCTTATCGGCATCCGCCGCTGAACTCTCGAAAGTCGATGGCCTTGATGGAAAAGTCATCGACGGCCTACTGAGTTTTAATGATTGGGATGAGGTTGAGCGGGAGGTTCGGCGGGCGAGCGAAGCGGGCGTGCAGATCATTTCCTTTGGCAGCCCGATCTACCCGGCCCGTCTGCGGACCATCGCCGATCCGCCGCCGTGTCTCTACATAAAGGGAGAATTTCGGCCGGAAGATGATAAAGCGGTTGCCGTGGTCGGCACGCGCAGCGCGAGTGATTATGGTCGGAGGGTGGCGCGCGATTTGTGCCGGGGCCTGGTTTCTTTAGGTTTTACCGTGGTCAGCGGTATGGCGCGCGGCATCGACGGCGCGGCGCACGATATGGCGCTCAGCGCGGGTGGCCGAACCATTGCGGTGTTGGGGTCGGGCGTGGATCGAGCGTACCCGCCGGAGCATGAAAAGCTGTATCACAGAATCAGCGACCAGGGCGCGGTGATTTCCGAATTGCCTATCGGCTCGCGGCCGCTGGCATTTAATTTTCCGGCGCGTAATCGTTTGATCAGCGGTCTGTCCATCGGTGTGGTGGTCGTCGAAGCCACTGAAAAGAGCGGTTCTTTGATCACGGCTGCATTGGCTCTGGAACAGGGCAGAGAAGTCTTTGCCGTGCCCGGAGAAGTGGGCGCCAGCCGCAGCCGCGGCGGGCATCGGCTGATACAGCAAGGCGCGAAGCTGGTACAAAGCGTTGAAGACATCATCGAAGAGATTGCGCCGCAGCTGGTCAGGTCTGGCGTTCGGCCGGCAACGCGGCCGTTGCGAGCCTTGCCCCCGAGCGCGGCCGCTGAAACGCGGAAAATTTTCGATATACTTCAGGATCGGTCACTGCATATTGATGAAGTGATCGAGGCGAGCGGTCTCTCTACATCGAGGGTATCGCAGATTCTTTTGGAACTCGAATTGCAGGGGTTTCTCAAGCAACTCCCCGGCAATAGATACACCGCGGAGCGCTAAACGTATCCGCACATTTTTTGACACATAAGGATGGGGTTGAGGGTTATGGCAGCAAAAAATTTAGTCATTGTTGAATCACCCGCCAAGGCCAGGACCTTGGAGAAATACTTAGGTAGAGATTTTCAAGTCAAAGCCTCTGTCGGGCATGTCGTCGATTTGCCCAAGAGCAAACTTGGAGTGGACGTAAAGAAAGACTTTGCGCCCGACTTTCATGTCATTCAGGCAAAGAAAAAAGTCATTGACGATCTAAAAAAGGCGGCCAAAGGCAAGGAGAAGATCTATCTCGCCTCCGACCCTGATCGCGAGGGTGAAGCGATCGCCTGGCACATCGCCGACCAAGTGGCGAAGAATCACAAAAATGTTCATCGCGTCTTGATTAACGAAATCACCAAGAAAGCCGTCCAGGAGGCCATCGCCAATCCTCTCGAGTTGGACCGCAACAAATTCGATGCCCAGATCGCGCGCCGCGTGCTCGACCGATTGGTCGGTTACCAGCTGAGTCCGCTGCTCTGGAACAAGGTCAGACGGGGGTTGAGCGCGGGCCGCGTGCAGTCTGTGGCCGTGCGTCTGGTCTGTGAGCGGGAGAAAGAGATACGCGCGTTTGATGCGCAAGAGTACTGGTCTCTTACGGCGCTTCTGGAGGGACGGCTGCCGCCGTCGTTTAAAGCCCGGCTCGTGCAGTGGCAAGGGAGCAAGGTCGATAACAAGAAGTTCCGTCTCGAAAACGAGCCCAGGGTGCAGCAGATTCTCAAGTCGATCGAGGGTGCGTCATGGGTCATCGGCGAGGTCGAGAAGAAGGAGCGCCGGCGCTATCCGACGCCACCCTTTGTCACCAGCAAGCTGCAACAAGAGGCGGCGCGCAAATTGGGTTTTCAGCCCAAGCGGACGATGCAACTGGCGCAGCAGCTTTATGAAGGTGTCGAGCTGGGCAACGAAGGTTCGGTGGGATTGATTACTTATATGCGCACCGATTCGACGCGTATTTCCAATGATGCGCTGGCGGCCGTGCGCCAGTTCATCGGTGGGCAGTATGGCAAGAACTATCTTCCCGGTAAACCGAACACCTATCGTTCCAAGAAAAGCGCGCAGGACGCTCACGAGGCAATTCGGCCGACTTCGCTGGAGTATACTCCGGAACGAGTGCGTTCTTATTTACGCCGCGACGCTTTTCAACTCTATTCGTTGATCTGGGACTGCTTCGTTGCAAGCCAGATGGTTCCCGCGGTTTTCGATCAAACTGCTTTCGAGATTCCGGTGCGAGAAGCGATATTTCGCGCCACCGGACAGCAGATCAAGTTCGACGGTTTCATGAAAGTCTACATCGAAGGACGAGACGCTCCGGCCGGCAAAGAGAACGGAGACGGCGAGGACGAGGCTGAAGCCGAAGCTCAGGACAGCGACGGTGTATTGCCTGATCTGCGACAAGGCGACGCCCTCATGCTTCGCTCTATGGACCCGCGGCAGCACTTTACGCAGCCGCAGCCACGATACACCCCAGCTTCGCTCATCAAAGAACTCGACGAAAAGGGTATCGGCCGGCCATCAACCTATGCCGCGATTATCTCTAACATTACCGACCGCGAATATGTCGTGCAGGATGAACGGCGGTCGTTGGCGCCAACCGACTTAGGATTTCTGGTTACCGATCTGCTGGTGGAAAGCTTTCCGGACATTTTGAACGTCGAGTTCACCGCCGGCATGGAGGACGAACTGGACAAGATCGAAGAGGGCAAAGAGAAGTGGACCAAAGCGATGAAGCGCTTTTACACCCCCTTCTCGCGCGATCTCAAAAGGGCGGAAACTGAGATGCGCGACGTCAAGCGGCAAGAGGTGCCGACGGAAATTCCGTGCGACAAATGCGGCGCCATGATGGTGATCAAGTGGGGGCGCAATGGCGAGTTTTTAGCCTGCCCGCAATATCCCGAATGCAAAAGCACCAAGAACTTTAGCCGCGACGAAAACGGCCAGATTACCGTCGCCGAGGAAATTCAGATCGATGAAAATTGCGAAAATTGCGGCCGTCCGATGCAGTTACGCTGGGGCAAGTATGGCAAGTTTCTCGGCTGCAGCGGTTATCCTGAGTGTAAGACCATTGTCCCGCTGGAAAAGCCCGTCGATCTAGGCATCAAGTGCCCGGACTGCGGCGAAGGTAACGTAAAGGAACGGAAGTCGCGTTGGGGCAAGATGTTCTACGGCTGCGACCGTTATCCCGAGTGTAAGTTCGCCACTTGGGACAAGCCGGTGCCCGGTCCATGTCCGGATTGCAACGATCCTATTCTCGTCGAGAAGTTCACCAAGCGGGCCGGCCGAACGCGGCGCTGCCGCAACAAAGAGTGCGGCTATTCGATTCCGATCTCGGAATAACCCGTGGAAAAACTCGTTCGCATAGTGGGTGGCGGGCTGGCCGGTTGCGAAGCCGCCTATCAGCTTGCGCGCCGGGGCGCATCCGTGGAGCTGTTTGAAATGCGGCCGCACCGTATGACAGAGGCACATGCGAGCGGCGATTTCGGCGAGCTGGTCTGCAGCAATTCACTGCGTTCAAATTCGTTGTCCGCGCCCGCAGGGCTCTTAAAAGAAGAGATGCGCCAACTCGACTCTCTAGTGATTCGTGTGGCGGAAGCCAATCGGGTGCCGGCCGGATCGGCGTTGGCGGTGGACCGCGAACTATTTGCACGCGCCTTAACGGCGGCCATCGAGGCACTGCCGGCCGTGCGAGTGATTCGCCAAGAGGTTCAAGACATACCGATCGGTATCGTGATTCTGGCCAGCGGGCCGCTGACATCGCCGGCTCTTTCACGGCAGTTGGCCTCGCTGCTAGGCGCGGAGCATCTCTATTTTTACGACGCGATATCGCCCATCGTCACCGCCGAATCCATCGATATGCGCGTGGCTTTCCGGGCGTCGCGATACGACCGTGACGGCGACGATTACCTTAATTTGCCGCTCACTCGCGATCAGTATTATGATTTTATCGATGCGCTGGTAGCAGCCCAGCGCGTGCCGACGCACACGTTTGAACGCTTTGTCCCCTTCGAGGGCTGCATGCCGATTGAAGAAATGGCGGACCGCGGCAACGACACACTGGCTTTCGGCCCCATGAGAGCGGTGGGATTGATCGATCAACGCACGGGCAGACGTCCCTATGCGGTGGTTCAACTGCGCCAGGAAAACCGTGAGAAGACGCTCTACAATCTGGTCGGTTTTCAAACTAAAATGACTTACCCCGAACAGCGCCGCGTTTTCGCCATGATCCCAGGCCTGGAAAACGCCGAATTTGTCCGCCTCGGCAGCCTTCATCGCAATACCTTTATCCATTCGCCGCTTCACCTCATGCCGACACTGCAGTGGCGCCAGCGCGAGACGCTGTTTTTCGCCGGCCAAATGACCGGGGTAGAGGGTTACATCGAGTCGGCCGCCACGGGTCTGTTGGCAGGAGTGAATGCGGCGCAGTTGCTGGCCGGTCAACCGTTGAGGGTTCCACCGGCAACTACTGCGCTCGGCGCGCTACTGCGCTATATAACGGATTCGCAGCGACGAAAATTTCAGCCGATGAATGTCAATTTCGGTTTGTTGCCGCCCCTGTCGGAGCACCTTCGAGGCAAAGCCAAGAAAGAGGCGCTGGCGCAACGGGCAGTGGCGGATATGGGTGCTTGGGTGAAAGCAATGGATGGGACTGCCATCGATACGGCTACGGACTTCTCACCCCCGCCGAACAGCGCAACCGCGCAATGATCTCACCGCGTTGCGCTTTCATCGACATCGGCACCAATACGATTTTGTGCTTGGTCGCCGAACTTCGAGACGGTGGCCGGTTTAGAGTCCTGGACGATCTGGCTGAGATTACCCGGTTGGGCCAAGGCGTCGATCGTACCGGCGTGGTCAGCTCCGACGGCGAGCACAGAACCTCTGACGTGCTGCGCCATTATTTGGACACCTGCAAAACGCTGGGCGTTGAACAAATCATCGCGGTTGGGACCAGCGCGCTGCGCGATGCGCAAAATAGCGGCGAGATCCGGCAACGATGGCGCGCGCAGCTCGGACTCGACCTGCGCGTCATCGACGGCCATGAGGAAGCTGTTTATTCTTTTTTGGCGGTGCAAAGAGGGCTGCCGCTCGGCGGACAAGAGTTGCTGGTTGTCGATATCGGCGGCGGTAGCACGGAATTCATTCGCGGCAATCGATCCGGAGTCTTGCAAGCCGTCAGCATGAATCTCGGTTCGGTCAGGCTGACTGAACGTTTTCTCCGCTCAGATCCCGTGTCCGCCGATGACTTCGCTACGATGACGGCGATGATTGATCGCGAACTGCAGGCCATGGGACAGCCGTGGGCTCAGGTCGCAGCGCGCTCGACATGGGTGGGAATCGCCGGAACTTTCACCACTCTGGCCGCCGTGGAAATGAAGCTGGCGCGTTATTCGCACAGCAGGGTCCATGGCTGCAGCCTGACGCATCAAGAGGTTCAACGGCAGGTGCGGCTTTTTCAAAGCAAGACCGTCGCGGAGCGCAGGGCGATTGCGGGATTAGAGCCAAATCGAGCGGACATCATTCTCGCCGGCGCATGTTTGATAGAAAGAATGATGATGTTGTTCGGCGCTCGTCAGGTGATCGTCAGCGATCAGGGAGTACGCTACGGGCTGCTCTACGAGCGGTTGGGACCAATATAAACTGTTGACATTTACGGATGAATCCATGATGATCTCGACCTGTTTCCGATAGTCGAAGTAGATTTGCAATTTACGTTGACGGATTAATAACAGCTCGTAAAGGAGGGGTAAACGAAATGACAAAAGGGGAACTCATCGACACGGTGGCTAAGAGCGCAAAGATCAGCAAAAGGGCGGCAGGGGACGCGGTGGACGCGACCTTTGTCAATATCTCGAAGGCGATTAAAAAGAGCAAACGATTTCAAGTTCCCGGCTTCGGGACCTTCACGGTTCGTTCCCGTAAAGCACGCAAGGGAAGAAATCCTCAAACCGGTGCGGTTATCAATATAAAAGCCAGCCGCACCGTGGGCTTTAAGCCGGCGCCCAATATAAAAAAGGGCTTGTAAAATAATCACTCTTTACGGCCGGCCACCACGACTGTCGTGGTGGCCTTTTTTTTGGTAAGTCCTTGATGGCACTGCACTGGACACGTACACTGAGACAGGTTTAATTGCCGCAGAAATTCCGAAACGAGTAGTCATGTCACTCAAGACTGAAAAAATCTGGTTGGATGGCGAGATGGTGCGCTGGGAGGACGCGAAGGTCCATGTGTTGACCCACGCGTTGCACTACGGCACGGCGTATTTCGAGGGAATTCGCTGTTACGAGTTGGCCGACGGCCGCTCCGCCGTATTTCGGCTTGTGGAACACCTGCGCCGGCTCTCGGACTCGGGGAAGATCTTAGGCTTTCCGCTGCCCTATTCGATCGAGCAGCTTACCGAGGCGACCCTCGATATCATTCGCGTGAACAATCTCAAGGAATGTTATATTCGGCCGTTGGCTTTCGTGGGTTTGGGTGAAATGGGCCTTTACGCGCCAAACAACCCGTTGAATGTGAGCATTGCCGTCTGGCCCTGGGCAGCTTACCTTGGCGACGAAGGTCTCAAAAACGGCATCCGCGCCAAAGTCTCTTCATTCACGCGGCACCACGTCAATGTGATGATGACCAAGAGCAAGGCCGCGGGCAATTACGTCAACTCGGTGCTGGCCAAGAACGAGGTCAAAAAAGCCGGTTATGACGAAGCCATTATGCTCGATGCCGAAGGTTACGTCTCGGAAGCGAGCGGCGAAAATATCTTTCTCGTGCGCAACCGGAAAGTGAAAACGACGCCGCTCACGTCGATCCTGCCCGGTATCACTCGAGACTCGATCATAACGCTTGCCCGCGATAAAGGTTATGAAGTGGTCGAGGAGCGCTTTACGCGCGACGAGCTCTATACCACGGATGAGGCTTTTTTCACCGGAACGGCGGCGGAGCTGACGCCGATCCGCGAGGTGGATGACCGGCAGATCGGCGCCGGTTGCCGGGGACCTGTCACAGAAGATATTCAAAGGTCATTTTTTGACGTGGTCAAAGGAAGAGAGAAAAAATATTCGAGTTGGTTGACTCACCTTTAGTTGGTATTTCCTGAGTCGCTCAGATAGATCTCGTTTGGGTGCTGCGGATGGCTGATAGTCGTGAACCGACCTTGCGTGTAACGATGCTCCCGCGTGATACCAATGCGCTGGGAACTATCTTCGGTGGCGTCATCCTGAGTCATATTGACCTTGCCGGGGGAGTGGCGGCGGCGCGCGAGGCCCGCAGGCACTTTGTCACCCGAGCGATGCGGGAGGTGGAATTTATCGCGCCTGTCTATGTGGGGGACGTGGTGAGTTTTTATACTTCTCTACAGCGCCGGGGAACCACTTCTCTCACTATCCGCGTGGAAGTCGAGGCCGAAAGATTTAACGAGCCGGGGCATAACGTCCGGGTCACCGCGGCTGAGGTGGTGTACGTGGCCATCGATGAGGCGGGAAAGCCGCTATTGATAAGGTGATTTATGCTGGCGCAGAGCATCGGGACCTGGGCTCTGATTGTGATATTCGCATCGGCGGGAAGTGCCGCGGAGGGGGATGAGCCGCTTCCGGCGGGGGATCAGAAAGTTCACTGTCCACAGTGCCGTCATGAAGGCTTGGACGTCGCGCAACTGCACAAGAACGCCGATCGCCTCTACGGCCAGTTCAAAGCCAAAGAAGCGGCTGTGGAACTGCTCAAGGTCTTACGCTCGGAGCCGCAAAACTTCGAGGCTCTCGCCAAATTATCTCGCGCTTATATCGATATCGGAGACTCGATTTCGGAGTCCTCGACGAATTGGCAGGAAAGGCGGCTGAAAGAGTATCGCAGCGCCGAAGATTTCGCCCGCCGGGCCGTGAAAGTCGATCCCGGCTCTACCTGGGGACATTTTTACGTCGCCGCCTCCTTGGGTAACATTGCCGTCATCTCGCCGGTGTCCAGGCAGGTCGAGCTCGCCGGGGAGATTCGCGAGGCGCTGGAAAAATCGATTGCGCTCGATGCGGGCAATGGCTTTGCCTATCACGCCTATGGAGTGTGGCACCGAAAGATGGCGGAGATCGGTCAAATGAGCCGCATGTTGGCCTCGGTTCTATACGGCCGGTCGCTGCCGGTGGGCAGCATGGGCAAATCCATCGAGTATCTAAAGAAAGCGATCACGATAAATCCGACGGTCATCATCAGCCGGTTGGAATTGGCCAGAACCCATGTGGCCCTGGAGGAGTGGCCGGCGGCTCGAAGTCTGCTCTCATCGATTCGCAATTTGCCTGTTCGATTCTCCGACGATGCCAAGCACAAGCAAAAAGCTGAAGAGCTGCTGGAAGAAATTAAGGATCGTTAGAACAGGCCGGATCGATAGCGCTCAGTGGTCCTCTCTAAGAGAACTGATCATTGCCGCTGCGTTGCCCAGCACAGGCGGTACGGCATTCCACCCCATGGGCGATTTTCACCTCTTGGCGTTATAACCGGAACGTTTGCACCTATGGTGCCGATTCAGTAACAATGGAAATCGACCATGCCGGGACAACACATCATACGACTTTGTTTATTGGCATCGTTGTTTCTTTGGCTCGTTGCCTGTGGCGATTCCGGCAAGGCGCCCAAGGTTCTCCGCGTCGGCTTCGTGCCGGCGGAAGACGCGCAACAGGTGATGCAAAACGCCCAACCCATCGTCGATCTACTGCAAAAGCGGCTGGGCATGGAGGTTCAGCCCTTCGTGGCGGCGGACTACACCGGTATCGTCGAGGCGCTGCGTGTCAACAAACTCGATATCGCTTTCTTGACCCCGGCCTCATACGTATTTGCCAAGAACGAGGCCAACGTCAAGGTCATCCTAAAGTCCGAGCGCCAGGGCATCGCTTCCTATTATGCGGCGATCATCACGCGAGCGGACAGCGGCATCAAGAAGCTCGAAGACCTACGCGGCAAAACATTCGCTTTCGGGGATTCACTTTCAACTTCGGGTAATATTTTTCCACGCAAGATGTTTAAGGAACGTGGCATCGATCCGGTTCGCGATTTCAAACAGGTTCTTTATTCGGGCGGCCATGACGCCACGGTGCTGGCCGTGCTTAACGGCAAGGTCGACGCCGGAGCCACCTATGCGAATTCACCCGACGGTAACGATACCGCATGGATGCGTTATCTGAAAGATCCCGAGGACGTGAAGAAGATTCATGCCATTGCTTTTTCCGAGCCCATCCCCGCGGACAATTTGGTGATCAATGGCAATCTCGATGAGAGCATCGCCCGAAAAGTGAAAGAGAGTTTCTTGGAGCTGAGCCGCGACCCTAAGGGCAAAAAAATGATGCGGGATCTCTATCAGATTGACGGCTTCGTTCCAGCCACTGATAGCGATTACGATTCCGTACGCGAGGCTTTTAGTATTGCCGGTATCCCGTTGAAAGAAGCGCTGCAAAAAAAACGCCCGTGATTATCTTAGAGATCGAGGATCTCCATAAGTTTTACGATCACACGACGCCTGTGCTGAGAGGCATCAATCTAGTCGTGAGACGCGGCGAATTCGTCGGCATCATCGGTCTCAGCGGCTCGGGAAAATCGACGTTACTTCGGTGTATCAACCGGCTGGTTGAACCTACTTCGGGGCGAATCCGAATTCCCAGGTCGCTTGTCAACGGCAAGGCCGACGGCATGCTTGCCGATGTGGTGCGGTTCAAACAATCCGAATTACGGCTGTTGAGACGTAAAACCGGCATGATCTTTCAACAGTTCAACATCGTCAAACGTCTCTCGGTCATTGAAAATGTGCTGTCCGGCGGGCTTGGCTACCAGTCGTTGCTGCGCAGTACGCTGCGGCGCTTTACCCGAGAGGAAAGACGTAAGGCGCTGACCAATCTCAAGCGCGTTGGCCTGCTCGGCCACGCGTACCGGCGCGCGGACGAACTCAGCGGCGGCGAACAGCAACGAGTGGCCATTGCGCGAACTTTGATGCAAGAGCCGGCGCTTATTCTCGCCGATGAACCGGTCTCAAGCCTCGATCCCAAGCTGTCTCGGGTGGTGCTCGATATTCTCAAACGCGTTTGCCGGGAAGATGGCATCACGGCACTGGTCAGCCTGCACACATTGGAGTTGACCCGCGAGTATGCCGACCGGATTGTCGGACTTAAAAACGGGCAAATTGTTTTCGATGGCTCGGCCGGCGAGCTGACCGACAGCGTAGTCGAGGAGATCTATCCTAGATAAAGACACGAAAAAAAGAATCTCTGTCGCTGATGGGTTGGAACTCGTGTAGGGCTAAGGTTTATTGTATCAGCCCCAGATAGCGCCACCACGGAATGGCGACAATGGCAGCGACGATATAGGCAAACGCGTAAACCGGATTGATGCGGGACATCAGCGCATAGCTGAAACCCCTGCCGCCGGTCGTGGCGTACGCCATGGTATGCCAGTCGACTTGAAATGGAAAAAACCAAACTTCCGAACCCATGAGAACAATCATTGCCATGACCCATGGGCTGATGCCCAGCTCAGACGATAACGGCAACAGCGCAACCGTGAGCGTCACCACCGTGAGAAAACTGGTAAAGGCCAACTTGACTGCGAACGCAATGAGAACGATGACGGCGAAACACAGCGCCGGAGTATTGACCAAGGGAAGTATCACCGGAGCGAACATTCCCACCAGCCATTGATCGATCTTCGCTTGGGTGAGCAGGGCGGGAATGCTGAGCGTGGCGCCCATATAGAGCAGCATCTCCCAGTCAATGCCCTTCTTGATCATTCCCCAACCCAGCACCCCGGTATTCACCAGCACGCACAGCGCGATCAGCGCAATCCAGGCGCCGTCGATATGGTGGTAGGAAACGCTCAGCCATCCACTTATGGTCAAAGTTAAGGCGCCGAGCGTTATCCATTCGTTGCGCGACAGGGGGCCAAGAATCTGCAACTGGGTCTGGACCATCTTGTAGGAAACACGGGCCTGTGACTCAGGTTTATAGAGAAGCATGGTGGCCGATAGAACGATGGCAACGACAACCAGGGTGGGTACCGATGCGGCGTAAAACCAGTATCCCCAGGTAAACTCTGCGCGAACGTCGGCAGGCAAGAGGCCCCAAACAATCAGACTCGTCGTCGAGCCGGTAAGAAAGAGAAAACCGAGTTGTCCGAGCCCCAAAAAACTTGCGACGAAAAGACCGGTGGAGGCCTTGGAAGGATTTTTATAACCCAGGCTCTCTGATAAATTCATCAGCATTTGACTGATAATCGCAGTGCGCGCGCTTTGCTGTGGAATCAAGGCCATGACGACGATGCCCATCAGACCCAAGGCCATAATTTGCCAGTAGTACCTGAGCGGGAAAACGCGCACCAGTTGCAGCGACAGGCGATAAAACAGTCCTGAACCGGTAATGGCCGCGCCGAGCCCGAGGACCCCAAGCGTCATGAACCACGAAGTGCTGGCAAAGCCGCCCAGGACCGATTCCGGTTTGGCCAGTCCTGAGAGGATCATGCCAAGGGCAAAGAGTAATGCTACGCCGTACTCGGGAAAAACTCGGAACATCCAATAGATGAGTGTTAGCGCCAATAAACCCAGTTGCTTGGTAGCGTTTGGTTCTAATCCGATGTCCGGCGTCACAAACCACAGGTAGCCCCAGACGATTAGGCCGAGCACCGCGCCGGCCCAGCGGCTCGGGGCGGATTTGGCGAACGTCGCCAGTAAATTTTTTTTCGTAGGCGAGCTTCGAGAGACTGTGAACGAACCCGGCGGGAATCCGAACAACGGCTCCCCGGCGCCGGCTGGGTTAAACTTTTCATCGATGCTGGCCAGGTCGGAAACCGTCTCCTGCTGTTGCAAATCCAATGCATTACGCAAAAGATTCAAGGCTTGGCCAGGGTCGCCTTTACGCACCAAGTTATTTACCGCGTTCTGGAGGCGCCTGGCGGTGGCGATTTCCCGCTCGGTTTTTGCTGATTCGAGAAGCATTTCGGCATAGTAAGCCATGGCGGTATCAACCTTGCCCAAACAAACCAGCGCCTCTGCTTTGAGGTGTACCAAGTCAAGATCGATGTGCTCGCGCGGCATTTGTTCGATTGTGTCTTTTACCGCTTGGGCGGAGCTGTCGAGCAAAATTTGCTTATGCCGGTTCAGTAATTCCGCCGCTCTCGGCCAGACCTGGGCTTGCACAGCATGAACAAGTGCCTCCTCATAACGGCCAAGGCTCTCAAATCGGCTGGACAGCTCGTTGTGCAGTTGCTCGGCGCTCTCCGCGCCGCTGAGCGCGGCACATTTTTCCCGCAAATAATCTTTAAAAAACGGATGCAGCTCGTAGCGCCTTGCGTCGGTGAGGCGCACAAACGGGAGATGATTTTCTTGTAGCGCGGCGAGACACTGGCTCGCTATGTCGGTTTGAAGTACTTGCTGCGCGGTTTCCAGATCAGTAGCGGTGAGCATCGAGAACCGGCGCAGCAACGCTTGTTCCGCCGCCGGCCGCGAGCCGTAGAACTCTTCAGCCAGTACATAGAAAACCTCGCGGCCTTGGGAATACTGCTGCTCGATAGACGAAAGCTTTTTGCTCAAAGCGGCGCAGAAATGAAGTAGCCAGGTGGGATGTTTTTCTATCAGCTCATCCCAAGCTTGGCGACTGAGTCTCCAGGCAACGGTATCTTTGGCCGCGATGATCGTCGCCGAGCGCGGCTCTCCGGACAAGAGTGCCATTTCGCCAAACCAGTCTCGCGGCCCGAGAACCCGAATGACTTCGGATCTACCGCGGTTCTGAAGCGCGACTCGTACCGCGCCGGACTGAATGATATAGAAGGCATCGCCGATATCGCCCTGCGCAAATAGGGTCGTGCCGCTGACATAATAGCCTTCCTCCATCTTGCCCAACACTTTTGCGACGTCTTCGCGGGAAAGCGCGGAAAAGAGCGGGATGTTCTTTATCATTTCGGCGAGATCGGCCATAGGCGAGAGAAAACTTAGCAAAAGCACCTGAAATTGTATATGGTTGTGGGCTGAACGTAGTTTTACAACCGGCTCGGTGTCAATTATTTTTCTGCTTAGGGTCGCGTGCAATGAAATCGTGGCGTCAGAGCTTATCGCTTAAGGTCGCGCTGTTAATCGCGGTTATTCTCGTCGCTGGCTTTGGCGCCCTGTTGATCTTGAATATTCGGCAAGAAACCAACGATAGAATTGAAAAAAACCGCGACATGGCGCGCTTGCTGGCGGCTTCCATCAGCGCCAGTGTCGAAAACGGCATGATCGATGGGCGGCCGGACACCATACGCCGGCTGGTGCAGGATTTAAAGTCTCGGTTGAAGGACCTCCGCCACCTGGAAATCTATCGCCGTAACGGCGTCGAGGCTTTTTCCGATTTAGAAACGGTCAAGGAACTGGAATTGGCCGGTTATATCGAGCCGGATCTCGTGGAGCGCATCTCAAAGATGAGCCGGCAACCGGGCGCCCGGATCAGCAATCCATACTTCACCCGCGCTGTTCAAACGGGCGAATCTCAAGAGACTTACGAGTTCAATGGCAGCCGGACGCTTACCCTATTCTAGCCTCTGCGCAATCGTAAGGAGTGTTACGACTGTCACGGCGAGGACCACAAGGTCCGGGGTGTCGTGCGCATCAGCCTCGGTCTGGACGAACTGGATGCCGAACTAAGGACGGCGCGCAATCGGCAAGCCGGCGTGGCGCTACTAACGATTCTGGGGGTTTCCGCCGCGCTGATCGCTTTCATGCGGCGTGTTTTGTTGCGGCCGCTCGGCCGGGTCATTATGGCGGCGCAACAAATCGGCGAGGGTAACCTTGATGCTCGCGTCGACGTTAAGAATCAGGATGAGATCGGCCGGCTGGGCACGGTGATTAACCATATGAGCGCACGGCTCAAGAAAGCCCACGACGAGCTGGAATCCAAGAACAAGACCCTCGATGAGACTCTCAACAATCTCAAAGACTCCATGCGGCGCGTTGAATTTCTCGAACAGCTCAAGGGCCAGCTGGCCAAATTCGTTCCGGCATCGGTAAAGAAATTGTTAGAGCAAAATCCGAATGCCACCGAGCTGGAAAAGCGCGAAAAAGATGTTTCCGTTGTGTTTCTCGACATTGCCGGCTACACGCGCCTGTCTGAGCAGATGGACGCCAGACAGCTCAACCGTCTCGTGCAAAATTATTTTTCCAGCTTTATCGAGATCATTCGCGATCACCAAGGCGACGTCAACGAAACCGCCGGCGATGGCTTGATGGTTATCTTCCAAAACGAGCGTTTTCAACGCGAGCATTCGCTGGCCGCCACTCGCGCCGCGTTCGCCATTCAACGGCGGGTAGAGGAACTCAACGAGGAATTCCGCGGCGTCTTCCAGCCGCTTTATCTGCACATTGGCATCAACAGCGGCTCGGTGCTGGTGGGAGCCACCAAACTGGCGTCGGGTAACGATGCGCGCTGGACCTTCACGGCGACTGGCCCGGTGACGAACCTGGCGGCGCGCATCGCCGGCCAGGCAAGCGAAGGTGAGATCCTCGTCAGCCCGGCAACGGCGGAACGCATTTCCGGATACTTTGTCCTGGAGAATCTCGGTGATCGGACGCTGAAAAATGTTGCCGAACCCGTGCGGTTGTACCGTGTTATCCCTCCCGGAATCTACGTTCGGGTCGAAAGAGAAAGCTGATCGGCTAGAGGCTAATGACCATTCCCTCGGCGGCGGCCACAGTTGCAGGAAAGCGGCGGCGGGTCTGTTTTACGATCTGATCGATACAGCGGTCGTCGTGCGTCGGTTCATGATGAAACAGAACAAGCCGTTTCACGCCGGCTTTACCGGCCACCTCGGCGGCTCGTTCCACGCTACTATGCCCCCAGCCTTTGCGTGGATGAGTCCGAGACGTATATTCCGATGCTAAGTATTGCGCGTCATGAATCAATACGTCCGCGCCGCGGGCAAATTCGATGATTTCCGGATAACCGCCGGGTTTTTGCTCGATGTCGGTTGCGTAAACTACGCTTTTATTTCTGTAGCAGAGCCGATAAAGCATGACCCCGTTAGGATGCGCGGCGCTCTTATAGGAAAGCACCGTTGGTTGCTCACCCTGCATGTCTTCAACACGGACCGCTTTGGCTACTTTTGGGGCCTGTCCACTGTCGCGCAACTCGATACTCTCATTGCCGTTGAGTGAGTGAATGACTTTTTTTGCATGCAGAGCGTCAAGTCCGACAGGGAAGAGCGTGCGATCCATGGCCGCCCGTAAAGTTTTCGATAAAGATCTTTTTTCAGAACGGGGACCGAAGATATAGACCCGATTGCGCGTATCGAAAAGCGGCTCGAAAAAATAGAAGCCAAAAAGATGATCATGATGGGTGTGGCTTAGAAATAGATTTAAAATCAACGGAGCCTGGTTTTTTTTAACCAGTTCTTTGCCAAGTCCGATAATGCCGGTGCCGGCATCAAAAATGATCCGCTGGTCTCCAGCCCTGACCTCCACGCAAGAACTATTGCCGCCGTATTTCAACGAGCCGCGATGCGAGATCGGATGACTGCCTCGTACTCCCCAGAACCTGAGCGAGAAACCGTTTTGTACCATCTTGAACTCGCTTCGTGATTACCGTCTTGGCGGTTTGCTGTTGTCGAGAAATGAGTCGCTGAGAATGTATCGTAGGAAACCGGCAGTGACAAACGGACGGGCCGCGCTCGGTATTAAAACAGGCATCTTGGTCAGGTCGATATTTCTTAAACGCAAAAAAGACCAGGCAAGGCTTGCCGTGGCCCGGTGCGGTGCTTTATGGTGTTTGTCCGATGACTTGTTTTACCATCCGAACTAGGTTGGCTCACCTATAAACGTTTGAATAACTAAGGAGAGACATTTGGCTCAGCGACTGCAACAAAAAGATAACCTGGATATTTTTCTTGAGGCGCCGCCGGCGCCGAAGCGCGGCGTACGATTTTTTATTGCCATCGCGCTTCTCTTTATGACCCTCGTCTGGGCGTTTCAAGGGGCGAAGATCAGACCGGGAGAGTTGCTTGAAGGCATTCCTCAGATCGGTCATACGCTGGGCCGTATGTTGCCGCCGGATTTTTCCAAACTGACCGACGCCAAGAACTACTTCTTCCCGGAAGACGTTTCATGGACGGAGCTGCTCCTGCCGGTGCCGCTGGCGCAAGCGCAGGTGCGGACTAAGCAGCGCTGGTGGAACAATATATTTCCGCAGACCGTGGTCGGGGCGACCTTGGAGACGGTGCAGATGGCACTGGCGGGGACTTTCATGGCTCTACTCGTGGCTTTTCCCTTGGGGTTTCTCGCTGCGCGCAACACTACCCCCCATCCCTTCGTTTACCGTAGCGTGCGTACCCTATTGAATCTTCTCCGGACGATTCCCGATCTCGCTCTGGGGCTCTTGTTCGTGGCGGCGGTGGGTCTGGGCGCATTTGCCGGGACACTGGCGCTGGCAATCCATACCGCCACGGTGCTGGGCAAACTGTTATCGGAGTCGGTGGAAAATATCGACGAGGGGGTGGTCGAGGCGATTCGCGCGACCGGCGCCGGCTATACGCAGATTCTTTCCTTTGCCGTGTTGCCGCAGATTCTGCCGGACTTGATCTCTTTTACCCTTTATAGGCTGGAAACCAACATCCGTGCGGCGTCGGTGCTTGGTTTAATCGGCGCCGGTGGCATCGGTTACCTGATGAACAGCAGTTTTCGGACGTTCCAATACCAAGAAGCAGCAGCCATCGTGCTTGTTCTGATTGCACTCGTTATGCTAGTGGATTACCTCAGCTCGCGTTTACGAACTCTCGTGGTGTAGCGCGCAATTAGAAAGCTATTGACGGCGTATCGGAAAGTTGTCGGACGCTTGTGGGCTGGTGCGATAGTCAGGCTATTCGGTTCAGCTGATAGTTTTGAGCCGATTTGAACTCGACTAAGTCTGCCACATCAGATCTCGCGTTTTCCGTTCGGTACTGCCATAGACAGTGCTTGTCCATGACATCTTCGTCGTGGTGTCATGGACGTTTTTTACCCGTGTTTTAAGCTCGCGCAGGAGAAACAACTTCAATGATTCGAGTCATAGGGTTGGTCGCAAAATATCAGGAGCCTAAGGCCACCGAGATGGTGCGTTGGCTGGTCCCATGGTTGAAAAAGCGCGGCAAGAAGGTCTATGTGGAAGATGGGATTACTCGCAGCGGTGGCACTTCGTCCAGCAAAAAAGAGATGGCGGCCAACGCCGACCTGATCATCTCTTTGGGTGGTGACGGGACGTTGCTCAACATCGCTCCACTAGTGGAAAGGCCGGATGTGCCGATTCTCGGCGTCAATCTGGGAGGACTTGGATTTATCACTGAAGTAGCGGCGGACGAGTTGGAATCGGTCCTGGCGCATACGCTGGAGGGAGACTACCAAACAGAGCAACGCATGACTCTGGAGATTCAGGTTAAGAGAAAAAAAGGTAAACCCCATCGATTTCGTGTTCTGAACGACGCGGTGATTACTAAAGGCGCGCGCAGCCGCATCATCGATCTCGAAACCTATGTTGACGACGACTACCTGTGCACCTACCGGGCTGACGGGCTGATTATTTCGACGCCCACCGGCTCCACCGCGTATTCCTTGGCGGCAGGCGGGCCGATTCTGGAACCCGCCCTCAGCGCTATTATTCTCAGTCCCTTGTGTCCCCATACGTTGACCAACCGGCCTATTGTAGTGCCGGGTGGGGCGGGAATACGGGTCACGCTGCGCTCTTTTGGCGACACGGTTATCTTGAGTCCCGACGGGCAACAAGGCGTGCGTCTGAACAACGGGGACAAAGTGGAGGCGCGCGACTTTGGCTTGCCTGTATCGTTGATTAAGTTGCCGAGTCGCAGTTATTATGAAATTCTGCGTGGCAAACTCAAATGGGGAGAACGTTAAGCCGGCCGTCTTATGTTACGTGAGCTGCGGATCAAGAATTTTGCGATCATCGATGAGGTCGTTCTGCAACTTGGCCGGGGTTTGAACATCATCACCGGCGAAACCGGCGCAGGTAAATCAATTATCCTCAACGCCTTGGGTCTAATCTCCGGGGAACGCGGCAGCTCGGATATCATTCGGCATCAAGAAGAAGAGGCCACGGTCGAAGCTCTATTCGATACTTTGCCTCCGTCGCTCAATGCTAAACTCTGCCAGGCGGGATTCGACGTCGACGGCGAATTAGTGATCAAACGGGTTCTTAACCGATCGGGGAAAAATCGCATCTATCTCGACGGCAGCCTCTGTCCCCTGAGTTTGCTTGCGGAGATCGGGACTGCTCTCGTTCATATCTATGGCCAGCACGAACACCACACGCTGCTGCAAGCGGAAACACATTTGAATTTGCTCGATGCTTTTGCCGACTTGGATGCCAAGGCCAAGTCGATGAAAGAGCGATTTGATGCGCTGTCCTGCGCTTGGGACCGGCTCACAGAAACGCGCGGCGCGCTGGAAAAACAGCGCAGAGAGAAGGCGCTCTTAGAAGCTCAAGCCGAGGAGATCGCTGGATCTCGTCTGCGGCCCGGCGAAGAAGAAGAACTGCGCGCCAGCAAAAATATCCTGGCACATTCCGAAAAGCTGCATCAAGGTTGTCGCGAAGGCGAAGAGATGCTCTACGAGGGCGATGCCGCGCTGGTCGGCCGGCTGGGGAAATACGCCGGCAAAGTGCGCGAGTTGGCGGCGATCGATGAGGGTTTGAAGCCGACCGTTGAATTGCTCGATTCGTCCTGGGCGCAACTGCAAGAGGCGGCCTCCCAACTGCGCCGTTACGCCGATCGCCTCCATTTTGATCCACGGTCCCTGGAGCAAATCGAAGACCGGCTGGCAGAGATTCAGCGTCTCAAACGTAAGTACAACGCCGATGTCGAAGACATTCTTCGGATGCAAGCCGGCATTGAAGAAACATTGGCAAGTTTGGAGCAGGGCGAAGAACAGATTCTGGTGCTCGAGAGGGCGTTCGAAGAGGCGCGACAGGCAGCGTGGGATATGGCGGAAAAGTTGTCCCATGAGCGGCAGCGCGCGGCGAAAAAGCTAAAACGCGAGATGGAAAGGGAAATCCGCGGGTTAGGCATGCCGGAGACCATCTTTGAGGCTCGCTTTGTTCGTCAAGACGAGGAAACGGATGATCCGCCTTTTTTTATCTCCGGGAAGAAATTGACCGAGCGCGGCATGGATCAAGTTGAATTCCACTTTTCTCCAAATCCCGGAGAACCGGTGAAACCGCTCGCAAAAATTGCGTCAGGCGGTGAACTCTCACGCTTGATGCTGGCCCTGAAAGCGCTGGTACTGACTCCCGGCGTCGTGTCGACGCTTCTCTTCGACGAAGTGGACGCGGGAATTGGCGGCAGGGTTGCCGAGATTGTGGGAAAAAAACTCCAGCAGGTTGCTGCTCTGCATCAAGTGATCAGCGTAACCCACTTGCCGCAGATAGCCGCTATAGCGGACTCCCACTACGTCGTTCATAAAGAAGTTGAAAAGGGGCGAACCTTTACCCATGTCAAGCGACTCTCTGAAATCGAGAGGGTTTCGGAGGTGGCGCGTATGTTGGGTGGAGTCAAAATCACGGAAAAGACCCTGCGGCACGCTGAGGAGATGATCGAAGCAAGGATCAAGGCAAATGGATAACGGCCGTAGAAACGTAAAGTTTCCGTGGCATTTGATGCAAATGTCTGGTCGATTTGACTTTTCCAGCGGGTTTCTGGATATTATCGATAGCGAAAGGTAAAGGGTGCTCTGTCAGGTCTCCATTCATTGCCTTCTGCCTTTTATCCGTGGGGCCGTAGCTCAGTTGGGAGAGCGCTTGAATGGCATTCAAGAGGTCGTCGGTTCGATCCCGATCGGCTCCACCAAAAAACGATGTTTTTGGATTGAGCTTCGTCTTGTCAATTCGATCGCTTGAGTCTTCTAAGTCTTCTGTCGGGAATCTCTCATCTTCCCTTCTGTGATTCGGCCGCCATGGGCGCAGCGTTTGGCACTAGTGCGTCGGACCGGGTTCCGAAGTAATTTTTCCAGGCTAGTTTCAGCAAATCTTCGTTAAGAACCTTCGGACGATTCTCGTATTTACAAAGATCGACACAGCGCTGTATAAGATCCCGAGGTTCGCAACCCCGCAGTGGACGGCCGTCTTCCTCGTACAAATGGAAAATGAAATCGAGGTGGTTCGAGTCATATTTGAAGCCGTTCGCTCGAACGAATTTCTGAAAAATTTCAGTGTAGATTTCTCGTGTCGGCGGAGTGACATAAAGGCGATAGCCCATGCGCCTGAGGAACGCCTCGTCGACCAGATCACTGGGATCCAGATTGGTTGCGAAAATGAGCATCTGTTCGAAAGGGACTTCAATCTTTTTGCCGGTGTGCAGAGTCAGAAAATCTATCCGTCCCTCCAGCGGTACGATCCACCGGTTTAGCAGATCGTGCGGGTCGACCCGTTGCCGGCCAAAGTCGTCGATGACGAGAGTACCGCCGTTGGCCTTGAGCTGAAAAGGCGCTTCATAATATCTCGCGGTCTGGCTGTAAATTAGATCCATAGTTTCAATCGTCATTTCGCCGCCGACAATGACGATAGGACGTTTGATTCTTATCCAGCGCGCATCATACCGGTCGATAGCCTCAAAGGGCACCGGTTGGTGATTATGCAGGTCGAAAACTTTAATAATCTGACCGTCCACTTCGATCGCATAGGGGATCCAGATCTCGCCAGTGTGAGCCCCGTGAAGTGCCATGGCAATCGTCGTCTTACCGTTTCCTGATGGGCCTGTCATAAAAAGGCTGCGCCGGGAATTGGCGACTAATCCCAGGGTTTGGACCGTGCTTTCGGGTAGTACGAGTCCGGACACGGCGTTTTGCACTACTTTCGGTTCAATCGCTTGTTGGGCTTGGCTCTGCCGCAGTACCATTTCGCTGTAAGCGGGGAGGGAAACGGGCGCCGCACCGATGTACCCGTTCATATCGAGCAGTCGCTGTGCTCTTTGCCAACCCCGCTCAAGCATGCCATAGCGATTATTGCCGTAGCTTATTAATCCCCTGATTTCGACAAATTTTTCTTTGTAGAGGTGCTGCAGCAGCTCTTCGGTGACCTTCATGGAGAGCTTGAGTCTGTCGGCCGCCCGTTCCGTGGTGCAGTTAGCGTCCAGGTAAACTGTTTTCAGGGTCAGGTCTGCGAGAAACCCAAAGTCCAAGCCGGTGTCTTCCACGCTTAAAGGTATTATCGGCACAAAACCATCAGTGCTGCTCATGGTTGTCTCCATCTGTTATCGCTTTAGCTAGATATGGCTCTTTCGTAAAAATATTCAAAGTAACAAAACGCCCATAGTAGATGAGTCGCGCAGAGCCGACTAGACCGATATCTTAGTGGCTTACGTTGTTCTAGGCAATTCTTAAATCCATTGACCAGCTACTATGCCATTTCGCGCATTCCTTACAGTCAGCTAAGATGTTGATTTATAAACGTTCAAATCGCCGCAAAGCCGTGTTTGAAGAGCTGGTTTCGTTATGGTATAAAAATGGTCGATCGTGAGGTAGTTATGAAAGAAGGCATACATCCAGAGTACAAGCAGGCGCAGATTATTTGCGCTTGTGGCTATGTAGCGGAGACCCGTTCCACCGTTGGCAATATTCATGTTGATATCTGTTCTAACTGTCACCCTTTCTTTACCGGTAAGCAGAAATTTATCGATGCAGCGGGACGTGTAGAGAAGTTCAGAAAAAGATACGGCCTGAAAAACGAGAACTGAGTTCAGCGGAGGGCTGAGGCTGAATTGAGATACTAGAGGTTTTCGGTACGGAAAGGGCAAAGGGCGGTTATCCTCTCTTTGCCCTTTTTTTCTTGTCAACGCCAGCAAGTGAAGTCAAAAATTAGCATATGTTAGACAAATTGGCAGAAGTTGAAAAGCGCTACGAAGAGCTGGAACGTCTGATGTCGGACCCGGGCCTATTAACCTTGCAGCGGGAATACTCCAGGCTGGCCAAGGAGAGGTCGGAGTTGGAGGAGATTGTTGTGTGTTTTCGCGAGTGGCGCAAGGTGGAACGGGAAATTCAGGAGAATCGTCAGTTGCTTGAGGAAAACGACGACATGATAAGAGAACTGGCAAAGGAAGAGGTTAGCGCTCTACGCCAGCGCGAAGAGGGGTTGGAAAATCGTCTTAAGTTTCTCATTTTGCCCAAAGATCCTAATGACAGTAAAAACGTGATGATCGAAATACGCGCGGGGACTGGCGGTGACGAGGCAGCGCTCTTTGCCGGAGAGCTCTACCGGATGTATTCTCGCTATGCGGAAATTCGCGGCTGGCGCGTTGAAATCTTGAGCTCAAGTCCGACCGGGCTTGGCGGCTTTAAAGAAATCATTATGATGATCGAGGGAAAAGGGGCTTACAGCCGTCTCAAGTTCGAAGGCGGTGTTCATCGGGTTCAGCGAGTTCCGGTGACGGAAGGTTCGGGGCGTATTCACACCTCCGCAGTCACCGTTGCGGTACTTCCCGAAGCCGACGAAGTGGAACTCGATATCGACCCTAAAGATATTCGTGTTGATATTTTTCGTTCGTCGGGCCCGGGAGGACAGAGTGTCAACACGACGGATTCGGCTGTGCGCATTACCCATGTGCCGAGTGGCATCGTCGTCTCCTGTCAGGATGAGAAGTCACAGCATAAAAATCGCGCCAAGGGGATGAAGATCATGCGTGCGCGGCTGTTGGAAAAGAAACAGGAAGAACAACGCTCGGAGATCGCCGCGACGCGAAAATCGATGGTGGGAAGCGGCGACCGCAGTGAACGCATTCGCACTTATAACTTTCCGCAGGGACGACTGACGGACCATCGTATCAATCTGACGATCTACCAGCTGGAGCGTATCATGGAGGGCCAGATCGACGAGGTGGTGGAGGGTTTAATCACGCATTATCAGGCGGAGGCGCTGAAGGCGACGGCGTAATGACTTCGATGAACATGGAATGCCAGACAACGGCATCATCAGCTACTGGACCTCAAACTGCTCGCGGCGCCATCATAAAAGGCGCACAGCTTCTTCGGGCGGCCGGTATTAAATCAGCACGCATCGATGCCGAGGTGCTGCTGTGTCACGTTTTAGATTTTGACAAACCGCAGCTCTATCTTAATTTGGAAGCTCAACTGGACGCGCAGACGGAGCTGCGGTTTTACCGTACTGTGGCGCGGCGATTGCGGCGGGAGCCGGTAGCCTACATCACCGGCCACCAAGAGTTTTGGTCACTGGATTTTCACGTCACGCCCGACGTACTCATCCCGCGGCCGGAAACCGAACGGCTGGTAGAGATCGCAGTGGAACTCGCCGGTGGTTTTCATGCCGATTCGCCGTTGCGCATTCTCGATCTAGGAACTGGCAGCGGCGCCATTGCGGTAAGTCTGTCTAAGGAGCTGCCGGGAGCGCAAGTTTGGGCTACCGATTTGTCTTTGCCGGCGCTGGCGATCGCGCGTGGCAATGCGGCGAGCCATGGAGTATTAATGCGAATCGAACTCACCGGCAGCAATCTCTTCGATTCGATCGGCAAAACAAGTGAGTTCCATTTGATCGTGGCAAATCCGCCTTATGTTCGACGCGGCGAGCTTCCCACGCTTGCACCTGAAGTGCGTCGATGGGAGCCGCGAACTGCTTTGGACGGTGGGCTCGATGGCCTTGATTATTATCGCCGCATCGTTGCGCAAGGTTATTCGCATTTGGTACCCGGCGGCGCGCTGCTGTTGGAAGTCGGTGCCGATATGGGCCACCAGGTTGGGCAACTTCTGGAGAGTACGGGCTATTACGCGCCGGCAAAACTTTATCGAGACTATGCCGGCCACGAACGCGTCGCTGTGGCGCACAGAATAGCTACCGCAACGCGCTAGATTTTGAGGAGGCTCAGCTAGTGGATAAGATCGTTGTGCAAGGGGGGAAGAGGCTCACGGGCGAAGTCACTGTCAGCGGATCGAAGAACGCTGCGTTGCCGGTGTTGATCTCTTCGCTGCTCACGCCCGAGCCTTGCCGCTATCAAAGGGTTCCCAATCTTGCCGACATCCATACGATACTGAAGCTCCTTGCCGGTCTAGGCGTAAAAATAGACAAAGACGAATGGTCTCGCAACAACGGTGATCTCAAGTTGCAGACTGAAACCGTGACGAAATTCGAAGCGCCTTACGATTTGGTCAAAACGATGCGCGCGTCCTTTCTTGTATTGGGACCTCTGGTGGCTCGTTTCGGGCAGGCACGAGTTTCGACGCCCGGCGGCTGCGCTATCGGTTCGCGGCCCATCAATCTCCATCTTAAAGGGCTGGAAGCGATGGGGGCGACCATAGAGCAATCTCATGGCTACGTGGAGGCTAAGGCGACGCGGCTGCGCGGCGCAAGAGTATATCTTGACCTGCCGTCGGTGGGTGCAACCGAAAATCTCATGATGGCCGCGACGCTTGCCGAGGGAACGACGGTCATCGAAAATGCCGCCAAAGAACCTGAGATCGAGGATTTGGCCAACGCCTTAAATGAAATGGGCGGGAAAGTTCGCGGTGCGGGGACGGACCTTGTTCAGATCGATGGAGTCGATGCTTTGCATGGTTTGTCGCATCAGATCATTCCGGATCGAATCGAGACCGGCAGCTTCGTTATCGCCGGCGCGATCACTGGCGGGGATGTGTGGATCAAAGGTGCGCGCCCGGAACATCTAGACGCCTTTTTAATCAAACTGAAAGAGGCGGGCGTGTTGCTTAAGTCCGATGCTGGCGGCATCAGAGTGCAGAGAAATGGCAAGATCAAAAGCGTCGACATTACGACCTTGCCTTACCCCGGATTTCCAACCGATTTGCAGGCTCAAATGATGGTGCTCATGTCGGTTGCCGATGGCGTCAGTGTTATGACCGAAACGATTTTTGAAAACCGCTTTATGCATGCTCTTGAGTTGGATCGAATGGGGGCGCAGATCCAGCTGGAAGGCAATCGCGCTGTGGTTCGCGGTGCGCGGGAACTCTCCGGAGCCCCGGTGATGGCGACGGATTTGCGCGCCAGTGTTTCCCTGATTATTGCTGGATTAGTAGCCAACGGTACGACGGAAGTCTCGCGGGTGTATCATTTAGACCGCGGCTACGAACATATCGAAACAAAGTTGTCGGAACTGGGTGCGCGGATCGAGCGGATCAAAGGATAATCTTTAAGGTCAAAGTCGCAAATTACTTTGTGAGCCCAAATGAAAGTCAAGATCGTCAAAACAACGGACGCAGCTTGCAAGTCGCTGATGGCGCGTATCATCCAACGCCGCGGAAATCGGGAAGGCGAAATCGAACAACGGGTCAACGAAATCGTGCGGGCGGTCCAGCGGCAAGGGGACGGCGCATTGCTGCACTACACTCGGGTGTTCGACCGGGTTCGCATGACTCGCGCGACGATAGAAGTGAAGGCCGGCGAAATCGACCAAGCGATGGCGAAAGTGCCGGAGCAGGTTCTTAGCACTTTACGTCTGGCGGCAAGGCGAATCGCGGCGTTTCACCGGCGCCAAGTGCAGAAAAGCTGGCACTATCGCGATCCCCTGGGAATGGTTTTGGGCCAGAGAATTACCCCGTTGCAACGAGTCGGCGTCTATGTGCCGGGTGGAAAAGCTTGTTATCCTTCAACGGTGCTCATGAGCGTTATGCCGGCCAAGATGGCGGGCGTCGAGGAAATCATCATGACCTCGCCCATCGGCAATGACGGCGCCCTCGTTCTCGCCGCTGCCAAAATAGCCGGCGTGGATCGCGTTTTTCGCGTCGGCGGCGCGCAGGCCATCGCTGCAATGGCTTTCGGTACGGCAACGATTCCGAGAGTCGACAAGATTGTCGGTCCAGGGAATATCTTCGTCGCCACCGCCAAGCGCATGGTCTTTGGCGAGGTGGATATCGACTCCATCGCAGGACCGAGCGAAATTTTACTGTTAGCCGACGATTCCGCTGACCCGGCGTACGTCGCCGCAGATATGCTTTCCCAGGCGGAGCACGACGAGCTCGCCGCCGCGCTGTGCATTACGCCGTCGCTGAAGATGGCGTCAAAAATTCAACAAGCATTGGAAGCACAGCTGCGCGAAACCAAGCGGCAGACGATCTCAATAAAATCTCTGAAAAAATATGGCGCGATTATCGTTACTCGCGACTTGGAAGAAGCCGTGCGGATCGCCAATGCCATAGCTCCGGAACATCTTGAGCTACTCGTTCGGCGGCCTGAGAAATGGGCGCGGCAGATTCGCAACGCCGGCGCTATCTTCATCGGTCCTTATTCGGCGCCGCCACTGGGAGATTATCTTGCCGGCCCAAATCATGTGCTTCCGACTGGAGGCAGCGCGCGCTTTTTCTCACCCTTGGGCACCTATGATTTTCTCAAGCGGACGACGGTGATTCACGCCGAGAAAAGTGCCTTACGGGCATTGGCTCCCAAGATCACTCAGCTGGCTCGGCTCGAAGGACTTGACGATCATGCGCGTGCCGTGGAGGCGCGATTCACAAAGGAGGGCTAAAAATGGCACGCACCGGCACAGTTGAGCGCAAGACCAAGGAGACCGAAATTACAGTGATGCTCAACATCGAGGGGAGCGGCAAAGCAGAAGTAGAGACTGGCATACCGTTTCTCAATCATATGTTGGATAGTTTTTCGCGCCATGGCCTATTCGATTTAATAATTCAGGCAAAGGGCGATCTGGAAGTCGATTATCACCATACCGTCGAAGATGTCGGTCTTGCATTGGGGGAGGCCTTCAAAAAAGCATTGGGGGATAAAAAGGGTATTCGCCGCTTCGGCGAGGCGAGCTGCCCGCTTGATGAAACGTTGGCAAAAGTTGTCATTGATTTGAGCGGCCGCCCGTATCTTTCTTACAACGTGAAAATCCGCCCGGGTCGTGTCGGCAGTTTCGATACGGATTTGCCGCACGAATTTTTCGCGGCCTTTACTAATCAGCTCGGGATGAATTTGCACATCGATGTGATTCGCGGCGAAAATCCGCATCACATTATCGAGGCGTGCTTCAAGGCCTTCGCGCGCGCGCTGGATATGGCTACCGCCATCGACGAACGCATCAAGGGAGTTTTGTCGACCAAAGGGAGTCTCTAAGACACGCACGGTTGAAGCCGCTCAAAACGTTCAAGTGGTTCAAACGAATGATCGCGATCATCGACTATGGGATGGGTAACCTGCGCAGCGTCCAAAAGGGCTTTGAACGCTGCGGCTACGATGCCATGGTCACGCGCGACGTTGGGCAAATTCAATCGGCTTGTGGCGTGGTGCTTCCCGGTGTCGGCGCCTTCAGTGCCTGCATGGAAAATCTCGGCCGTCTGGGGTTGATCGAACCGATTTGCGATATCGTCCGCCGCAAGAATCCTTTTCTGGGCATTTGCCTTGGCTTCCAGTTACTATTTTCCGAGAGCGAAGAGTTCGGTAAGCAAAAAGGGCTCGATTTGTTCCGTGGAAAGGTCGTCGGTTTTCACTCTGAGAAGGATCTAAAGGTACCGCACATGGGCTGGAACAGTATCGACAAAAAAAAGGAGTCGCCGTTTTTAGAGGGAATTTCCACCGGCGATTTTGTCTATTTTGTTCATTCCTTCTACGTCGTCCCCGACGATGACTCGGTTGTTGCCACTGCTACAGACTATGGCAAGCCATTCGCTTCCAGCATCGCTACGGACTCTCTTTTTGCCTGCCAATTTCATCCCGAGAAGAGCCAAGAGATCGGCCTGCGTATTCTCGCTAACTTCGCCCGATTCGTAGCATCGAGCTAGGGTTATGATCATCATTCCCGCTATCGACCTTAAAGACGGTTGTTGCGTGCGTCTGTTCCAGGGCGATATAGACAATGAAACCGTCTATTTTGAAAATCCCTTGGACGCGGCGCGGCATTGGGTAAGCGAAGGCGCGACTTTTATTCATATTGTCGACCTAAACGGCGCCGTTGAAGGTCGGCCGGTTCATACTCGGGAGGTGGAAACAATTTGCCGGCAGACAAGTCTAACAGTGGAACTCGGCGGCGGGCTTAGATCGGTTGAAGCTGTCGAAGCAGCCTTCGAACTCGGCGTGTCTCGGGTCGTGATCGGGACTGCAGCTTATGATAACCCTGAATTCCTGCGCATGTTGTGCAAAAAATTCCCGGCCAAAATCGTTGTCGGCATCGATGCGCGCAAGGGCAAGGTCGCCGTCAAAGGCTGGAAAGAAACAACGGCGATGGATGCGATCGAGTTGGCGAAACGGTGCGAAGACGAGGGTGTCTCGCGCATTATCTACACCGATATCAGTCGCGATGGCACGCAAAACGGTGTCAATCTCGATGAGACGCTGAAGATTGCGCAGGCGATAAAAATCCCGGTCATTGCCTCGGGCGGAGTGGCAACGTTGGAAGATATCCGACGACTGATTCCGCTCGAGAAGGAAGGAGTGGAAGGAGTGGTCGTGGGAAGTGCGTTGTATTCGGGAGCATTTACCTTTCGAAATGCCGCACGCATCGTCGCGTAAGAATCTTCTTTCACTCTGCAACGGCCAACAAGTATTCTTTTCCACTTTTGAGAGCTTTAGATGTCATTTTTGTCATCGCCCCGCTCGGATGCTTGAGAAATCCGCAGCGAATGTTGTTTTTGCTTCTTGACCTCCGCCGATAACAAAGCCAAAATGGCACCCATGAAAGGTGTATGGCTTATGAAACATAAAATATACTCAATTCTAACGGCTGCTCTTTTGATACTTAGCTTTGTCGCCGCTCCGAGCATCAGCATGGCGCAAGAGAAGACGCAGCGAGTAGCACGGCCGGGATTTTTCAGTATTCTCGGTAGTATTGTTTTTACGACACTGCATGTGCCGTTGAAGGCAGTCACCTGCGTTGGGACCCAAGCGACCGCCGCGGTTGCCTACACTGGGACATTCGGCGTCGAAGGTCATTACGACGGCGGGACTAACGGCAAAGACATAGGCGAGACGGCTAGACGTTCATGTACCGGATCTTGGATTGTCAGACCATCGCAAGTGGTGCGAGATTACGGCGAATAACTCTCTGTTTACGTTTCGCTTCCATTGAACCATTCCCGCGACGACGAGATGTTTGTTTACCGAACATCTCGTCGTTACTGTTTGCTATCAATTCTTTCGATACAACTTTCCCCGGATCAGCGATGATCTGTTTGCCATTAGCCTTTCCTTCATTCAAAGATGTAATCACTCGAACCGCTCGGTAGTATCTTAATTGTTACTTCGGGATCAATCGCAGGAACCACCAGTTCAGGGTTTCACTGCTTACGATCCCCATAGGGATGCTCCCAAGCCGGCAGGATGAATTTGCCAAGTCGATAATTTATGTACACGAATGATACGTTTTCGTTTATAATGGGAACCTAAACTGTCAACGAGAACGTAGTAATCAGTGAGTTTCAAGGGAGTCAGTTTTTCAGTTGCGTCCTATGCCGCATGGGCGCCACGAGTGGAGACGAAGGATGCGTGGTTGGCATGGGCCATCGAGGATTACGTCATCACAGGTGGCGTAGAACCGCCGGTTCAACCAATGTCGGCGATGCTGCGTCGAAGAGCGGGTGTTCTCGGCAAGATGGCTCTCGAAGTTGCCTACCAATGTCTGGGTGCAAGCATCGACGTTCCGACAGTGTTCAGCTCCCGCCATGGTGAGGCTTCCCGATCCGTCGATCTGTTGTTGGATCTAGCCAAGGGCGTTCCGCTTTCTCCCACCTCGTTTGGGCTGTCGGTTCATAATGCAACCGGCGGTCTGTTCTCGATTGCACGCAGCGACCATGCCGGCAACTTTGCCGTGGCCGCCGGTGACACCAGTGTCGAGCATGCGGTGATTGAGGCTTGCGGGTTGCTTAACGAAGGCGAGCCAGCGGTGCTGCTGGTAGTCTACGACTGCCCCTTACCGGCATTGTATTTTGATTTCGAAGATTGTCATGAGCAACCGTATGCGTGGGCTTGGTTAATGCAGCCACCGGCCGATGAAATCGTCTCGCTCACATGGTCAGGCGCTTTAGAAGGTAGTCCGCCAAGCGTTGATCGCTGGCCGGCCGGATTAGAGGTCCTGCGGTTCTACTTACGCAAAGATGCCGCTCTGGAGCGAATCTGCGACAAACGTCGGTGGCTTTGGTCCCGTCATGATTAATAGTCTGAGCCGTTATTGGCGCGTGTTCGGCACCGCATTGAGTTTCGTCGCGATCGGCATTGGTGGAGTTTTCGTGTTTCCAGTGCTGAATATCTTTATTCGGGATCGTGAGCGGCGTTCGGTAGTCGCTCGCCACGTCATCAGGTTTGCTTTCCGCGGCATCGTTAGCCTGATGCGAGTGATGGGCGTGTTCCGTTATGAAATTAGGGGACTGGAGCGGTTGCAGCGTCGGGGGCTGCTGATCCTTGCCAATCATCCGACGCTCATCGATATTGTTTTTCTTATTGCGTTTATCAAGCAAGCCGACTGCATCGTCAAGAGCGGGCTTTGGCGCAATCCGTTCACCCATGCCACGATCCGTGCCGCGGCGTATGTTCGAAATGATGATTATGGCGCCCGGCTTATTGAAAACTGTGTGACAGCGGTTCGCCGCGGCAGCAATTTGATTATTTTCCCTGAAGGTACGCGCACACCCGCCGCCGGTTCAATCGTGTTCAAACGGGGCGCCGCAAATATTGCGGTACGCGGTTTGTGCAACGTTACGCCAGTGGTCATACGGTGCGCGCCGCCGATGCTGGTCAAGGGAGAAAAATGGTGGCGGCTGCCGTCCTGCTCGTCGCATTTCAGCATCGAAGTGAAAGAGGACATCGATATAGAGCCGTTTATCGCTGCAGCCGGCAGCGACGCTCTGGCCGTGCGTCATTTGACCGATCACTTGCAGAAATACTTTATCAAGAAAAGAACATGCCATGCGGTCTTATGAAGATGAAATAAAGCAACTGATTATCGACGTTCTCCAACTTGAAGACGTCACGCCGGCCGATATCGCTAGCGACGAGCCATTGTTTGTCGACGGACTTGGGCTGGACTCCATCGATGCGCTCGAACTAGGGGTAGCCATTCAGAAGCGTTACGGGATTACGCTGTCGGCGGATTCGGAAGAAACCCGCCGCCACTTTGCATCGGTGCATGCGCTTGGCCTCATGATCGACAGCAATCGAAAGAAATGAGGGGTAATGGATATGACTCTGGCAAGCCCAGTGAATAAAGAAGAAATCTACCCTTGGGTGGTCGATATATTAAACGAAATGTTCGAACTGGATAAGGCGAAAATCACGCCCAAGGCAAATTTGTATACGGACCTCGATATCGACAGCATCGACGCAGTCGATCTCGCCGTGAAGCTCAAGCAGCTCACAGGCAAAAGGCTACAACCGGAAGTATTTAAGAGCGTGCGCACCGTTCAAGACGTCGTCGACGCCCTGGACGGACTACTCGCGCAATAAACAACGTGGGTCGAGTGACAACCCTTTTGGCGGTTCTCATTACGCTGCTTTATCCATTCGCCATTTGGCTCTGGCAGGGGCAAGTCGAGCCGCGATTCCTCGCCGGCCTGTTGTTGCTTGCCGGATTGACACGGCTGCCGATGTTGAAAGTCAGGCACGCCGGCCGCTGGTGGTTGTGTGGAACCCTGCTGCTCTTGACCGTTGCCGTCACGGGCAATGCTTTGCTTCCGTTAAAACTCTATCCGGTGTTGGTGAACGCGACGATGTTGGGCTTATTCGCTTACAGTCTTTTTGTTCCCCCCTCGATGATCGAGCGTTTCGCGCGCATGCGCGAGCCGGATCTGCCGGCGCAGGCGATCGGGTACACGCGCCACGTGACGCAAGTCTGGTGTGGGTTTTTCGGCATCAACGGCGTCATCGCACTTGCCACCGCGCTTTGGGCATCGCCGGCTGTCTGGTCGATTTACAACGGGGGTATCGCTTATTTATTGATCGGGTTTCTGTTCGCCGGTGAATTTGGCGTGCGCGGTCATTTTATGCGGCGATACCATGGCTGAACCTCGCGATATGTTAAATGTCCTAAACGCGGCGCGTTTGCCAGATCAGACGGTGGCTTGGCGCTGTGGGAAACCCGTCGCCTACGCGGAGTTCCTTGCCAGGGTGCGCGCCTGGCGGGGGTTACTCAGGCGAACCTTTGGGAAAGAGTTCGCGCTCTTTTTAGGCGACAGCGTTGAATTCGCCGCCGCGCTGTTCGGCGCATGGCAGGCGCGGAAAACTATTTATCTGCCGGGCGATCGTTTACCCGGCACGTGTGCCGATCTGCTCGCAACCGTGGACGGCTATTTGGGCGATTTCCCGCCCGAATGGGAGCCAAAAACACCGTTGCCGCAGGATGCCGCGGGCTACACGGATGACTTTGATCCTTTGGACCCAAACTTTGCCGGTTTGGTCCTTTACACTTCCGGTAGTACGGCCGCGGCACAAGCTATTCCGAAACGACTATCGCAGATGTCGGCCGAGGTGGCCACCCTTGAAATTCAATTCGGCGCCGCGATCGGTGCTGCCGACGTCGTGACGACCGTATCCCATCAACACATTTACGGATTGCTCTTTAATGTTTTGTGGCCACTTAGCGCCGGGCGTGCCGTTCACACGCGCAGCTTTTCGTTTTTCGAGGAGCTGGCGGCGGCGCTGCCGGAACGCGATTTTGTTTTGGTATCAAGCCCGGCGCATTTGAAACGATTGCCGGATAATCCGGTTTGGGCGAGGGCTGCGGAGCGACTCCGGGCAGTATTTTCATCCGGCGGACCTTTGCCGTTCGACATCGTTCATGAAACTCATCGTTTGCTCGGTCGGGTGGCGATCGAAGTCTATGGCAGCTCTGAAACCGGTGGCGTTGCCTGGCGCCGACAACATACGACACGAGACGAAATTTGGACGCCGTTGCCCGGCGTCGAATGGCGCGTCGATGCGGCGGAAGGCGTGCTCGAAGTCCGCTCGCCGCATTTGCCTGACGAAGAATGGTTTCGCATGGCTGACCGGGCGATGCTCATGGGGAACAATCGTTTCTTGCTCAAAGGGCGTGTTGATCGAATAGCTAAAATCGAGGGCAAACGAATATCCCTAAGCGCCATCGAAGGCCATCTGGCCGGATCGCCGTTGGTGCAAGACGCCAGGGTGCTCATCATCGAAGGGCGACGCCAACAGATTGCAGCAGTTATCGTGCCGTCCGATAGTGGACGTCGTAAACTGGCCGAGATCGGTAAGTTCGCTTTTAACCGAATGCTGCGCCATTTGCTCAGTCAGTCTGTTGAACCGGTGGGCTTACCACGGATTTGGCGCTATCTCGAAGTGTTGCCAATTAACGCCCAAGGCAAGACTACCCATAGGGAGCTGATCGCTTCGCTCGATGGCAAGCCGTCCCGCCCGACATGGCCGATCGAGCGCCTGCGAGAAAAAGGCGCGCACAGTGCCGCGTTTGATTTAATCGCACCCCACGACTTACTTTACTTCGACGGTCATTTCCCGGATAAACCGATTCTCGCGGGTGTGGTTCAGGTCGATTGGGTGATTGCCTTGGGTCGTAAATGCTTTGATTTGCCACCTGTATTTCGCGCTATACACGCGCTTAAGTTCCAACGCGTGGTTCCACCGGAATTGCCGATTAAGCTAGAACTAGTCCACGAGCCGGCCAATTCATCGTTATCTTTTAAGATCACTTCGCAGCGTGGAGCTCACGCCAGCGGACGGATTCTATTTGGAGCGGCGAATGTTTAGCCCCTGCGTCGTGGTTCCCGTCTATAACCACGCACCAGCGGTAGCCGCAGTAGTGCACGGGGTTCTTGCGCAGAATTTGCCGTGCGTCCTTGTCGATGACGGTAGCTCGAGGGAATGCGCTAGTGCGCTAGATTCACTGGCGTCGACGATTCCTGCCTCAATCGCTCTGCTTCGGCACGCCGTCAACCGTGGCAAGGGTGGTGCGGTACTCACAGGCCTTCGGTACGCCGCGCAAGCCGGTTATAGTCACGCGGTTCAGATCGATGCGGACGGCCAGCATCGGGTTGCCGATATTGCTCGCTTTCTGGACCAAGCCGCGGCGCATCCGCAGGCGCTGATCGTCGGCTGCCCAGAATACGATGATACGGTGCCGCTGCGCCGCCTTTACGGCCGCTATCTGACCCATGTTTGGGTGTCGATCAATACCTTGTCGCGGCAAATTAAAGATTCCATGTGCGGCTTCCGGGTTTATCCGCTGCTCCCGGTGATCGCCCTCGATCAGAGGCTAAAACTTGGCGAGCGAATGAATTTCGATACCGAGGTACTGGTCCGGCTCTATTGGGATGGACTGGAAATTATCAATCTCTCTACGCCCGTCAGTTATCCCAATAATGGAACCTCGCATTTCCGCGGCTGGTCGGATAACGTGCTGCTTTCGCGCATGCATGCGGTTTTGTTCTTCGGTATGTTGCGTCGGTTGCCGGCGTTGATTGCACGCCGATGGCATACTCAATGACTCAAATGATGGCCGCCACCCACGAACGGCATTGGGCGCAAATGAATGAGTTTAGCTTCGTCGCCGGGATGCGCCTGCTGTTTTGGCTATCTCGCATTTTGGGGCGCTGGCCGTGCCGGCTGGCGCTTTACCCGGTGGTGCTGTGGTACATGATCACCCAGCCTGCGGCGCGCTCAGCGTCGAGGGACTACCTACGACGAATGAGGAGAGTTGGCGGTGCTTCTTTGATGAAACCCGGCAGGGTCGCTGTGCTGCGGCATTTTGCTTCATTCGCCGAGAGCATTCTCGACACGATGCTATTGCGGAGCGGTTTGTTTAAAACCGATCGGATCACATTTGTGGGTCAAGAACTGATCTTGGCACAAATCGCGGCGCAGCGCGGCGGTCTGCTGATTTGTTGCCATCTAGGCAATCTGGAATTGTGTCGCCTGTTGTCCAAGCAATTGCCGGGATTCAAATTGACGGTGCTGATCCATACCAAGCATGCCGAGAGATTTAATCGATTGTTGGCGCAACTCGCTCCGGATAGTCAGCTCAATCTGATGCAAGTCACCGAATTGTCGCCTGCTACCGCCATGCTGCTAGCAGAGAAAATCGCTCAGGGCGAATTCGTGGCCATCGCCGGGGACCGCGTTCCGGTATCGCCGAACCCTCGTGTGGCACTGGCAAGTTTTCTTGGTGCGACGGCACCGTTCCCGGTTGGCCCTTACGTTATGGCCAGTTTGTTTCACTGTCCGATTTATCTAATGTTTTCCATGCGCAGCGGACGCACATCGGAAATTCACGTAGAGCTGTTTCATGAGGCGATTCGTCTGCCGCGCAAGGGCCGCGATCAAGCGCTCGCCAAGCTGGTTGCACAGTATGCCGTTCGACTCGAACATTTCTGCCTGCGGGCGCCGCTGCAGTGGTTCAACTTTTACGATTTTTGGCACTTATCCACCATGGACGTCTCTGATGCATCCCGCTGATCTCCGCAGCGCACACCGTAGGATTCGATTCGACATGGGCCGGATCAACATCGAAGACATTGTCGATATCGCCGCTGGATCGGCTTGCGTGACGTTGTCTGAGGCGCCTGAATTCCGCTCCGCCATCGCCCGCGGCGCCGATTTTCTCGACCGCCTGCTGCGCGAAGACGGCACGATCTACGGCGTCACAACCGGTTACGGCGATTCGTGCACGGTGAGCGTCCAGCCTGAGTTGGTTGCCGAGTTACCGCAACATCTCTACACCTATCACGGCTGCGGCCTGGGCGAGTCTTTCACGCCGGCGCAGACGCGCGCGGTGATCGCCACGCGCCTAACCTCTTTGTGCAAAGGCTTCTCAGGCGTCAGTGTGGAATTGTTGGAACAAATGGTGCGCCTACTCCGGCACGGTGTGTTGCCGAGAATTCCATCCGAAGGTTCGGTGGGCGCCAGCGGCGATCTCACGCCGCTCTCTTATCTCGCCGCCGTATTGTGCGGCGAGGGCGAAGTCTGGCGCGACGGCGCCATAGTGCCCGCGGCGCCGGCACTGGCTGAGGCCGGCATCGCGCCGCTACGGTTGCGGCCGAAAGAAGCGCTGGCCATCATGAACGGCACCGCGGTAATGACTGCTTTGGCGTGTCTGGCCTATTCGCGAGCCGATTATTTGACCCGGCTTGTCACTCGTATCACTGCGTTGGCCTCGTTTGCGCTTGACGGCAACGCTGATCATTTCGATGCCACGCTCTTTCTAGTGAAACCCCATCCAGGACAGCAGCGCGTTGCCGGTTGGCTGCGCCAGGACTTGTCCTGCGCTGAGTCGCCGCGCAACGGCAAGCGTCTACAGGATCGCTATTCGATCCGTTGCGCGCCGCACGTGATTGGGGTGCTGGCCGATGCCCTGCCCTGGTTGCGCGAGTCCATTGAAAACGAACTGAACAGCGCCAACGACAACCCGATCATCGATGCGGCCGGTGAACGCATCCTGCATGGCGGGCACTTCTATGGCGGTCACATCGCCTTTGCCATGGATAGCATGAAAAATGCCGTCGCCAACTTGGCCGATCTACTCGACCGGCAAATGGCGTTGCTGGTTGACAGCCGCTACAACAATGGATTGCCGGCCAATCTATCCGGCATGCGCGGACCGCGACTAGCAATTAATCATGGACTCAAGGCGCTGCAGATCAGTGCTTCGGCCTGGACCGCGGAAGCGCTCAAGTTGACCATGCCTGCCTCGGTGTTTTCGCGTTCCACGGAATGCCATAACCAGGACAAGGTGAGCATGGGAACCATCGCGGCGCGCGACTGCCTGCGCGTGCTGGAGCTGACGGAGCAAGTCGTCGCGGCGTTGCTGATTACCGTGCGTCAGGGAGTCTGGCTGCGCCGCAGGCTGAATCCTTCGTTGATTCCGCAGGCCGCATTGGAGAACATGCTGGACGAGTTGGCCGCCGACATCGCGGTGATCGAGGAAGACCGCAGGCTGGAGCCGGACCTAAGGCTACTGCTGGGCCGCATCCGCGGCCGGGCATGGAAGCTCTATGAATAAATCGCCCGGCCGCTGGTCTGCCGAAACCGAGACGCAAGTGCAATTCTTTGATCTTGATCCGATGGAAATCGTCTGGCACGGACGCTATGTCAAGTATCTGGAAATAGTCCGTGGCGTCTTGCTCGACACGATCGACTACAATTACGCGCAGATGAAGGCATCGGGTTACATTTGGCCGGTGATCGACATGCACCTACGTTATATCGCTTCGGCGACGTTCGGGCAGCGGCTCAAGCTGCGTGCCGAGATCGTCGAGTGGGAAAGCCGCCTCACGATCGACTACCTCATCAGCGATGCCGTCACCGAACGCCGCATCACCCGCGCCAGCACGATACAAGTGGCTGTCGAGATCGCCACTCGCGAAATGTGCTTTGTCTCGCCGCCGGTCCTCCTTGAAAAATTGGGAGTTGCTCCATCATGAGACGCCGGCTCCGGACTTGCTGCTTTGCTCTTATCTCTTGGCTTCTGTTAGGCGCCGCTCCGGTGGCGAAAATTAAGTCCATGCTTGCCCAACCGAAGGTGCTGTGCGGGCGCTTCGACCAGAGTAAACACTTGATGGGATTGAAAAAACCGCTGACTTCGAGCGGCCGCTTTTGCGTCGTGGCCGACAAGGGTGTGTTATGGCGCAGCTTGCAGCCGTTTCCAAGTACCTTACGCCTGACTCGCGATGAGATTGTTCAACTGCAGGGCGACCGGGTGGCGCTGCGCCTCAACACGAAACAGGAGCCGACGGTGCGGCTGATCAATAGCGTGTTGTTTGCTTTGCTGGCGGGAGATTTGGGCCAGCTGGAAAAACTCTTTGATATTGACGGCTCGATTCAAAACAACGGCTGGAGTGTAACGCTCAAGGCGCGCGAGCCGGCCCTGGCCAAGGCTGTCGGCACCATCGCGCTCGAAGGCGGCGTGTATGTCAAGAGTATCGTCATGAGCGAAGCCAGCGGCGATCGCACCCGTATTGTTTTTTCCGCCGTGGAGACCGGCGACGGTGCGATGAGCGTCGATGAGGCGGCGCTATTTTGAGCCAGCGCAATGTGCCGGCGTTGTTCTGGGCGTTGGTCGTCTCTGTGCTGTTGATCCATAACTCTCATCTCTGGTTGAGTAAGCGGCTCGTGCCCGACAGCGATATTCTTGCGCTGCTGCCGGTTGGAGAGCGCGATCCGGTTCTGCGGCGAGCTTTCACTCATATGATCGATTCAGCACAGCAGCGGCTGATTGTGTTGGTCGGCGCCGATGATTGGAAGCAGGCCGGCCGTGCTGCCGACGCCTATCAGGCGGTGCTGGCGCCTCACACCGAGTTGTTGCAATTGGACGAACGTATTTCATCTCAAAGCCATCACGATTGGCTGGCGCTGTTCCAGCAACAGCGGTCGACGTTACTTACGCCCCGGCAGGAATCGGCGCTGCATCAACAGCCGAAACAGTTTTGGGTCGATACCGCATTGAGCCGGCTTTACAGTCCGTTTGGCGGCCCGAAACTGGGCGCATGGCAGGATGATCCGTTCGGCTTATTCGGCGAATGGGTCCAGGCACGCGCGCAAGAGACGCCGGTGCGGCCGCGCGACGGCCGTCTCTATATCGGCGACGGCCAAAGGCAATACGTCGTGATGCCGTTTACGTTACGCGTTCCAGTGTTTTCAATGGCGGCACAGCAGGCCGTCGTTCCGTTGCTCAACCAGGCGAAGCAAAGCGCGCGCAGGGCGGCTGCGCAAGTTCAAGTGGTGTCGGCGGGTGTCATTTTGTACGCCGCGGCTGCCGGCGAGCAAGCCAGCCTGGAGGTCTCTACCATCGGTCTGGGTTCCATGCTTGGCATTATCGTTTTGACCTGGATAACATTTCACTCCTTCAAGCCGATTGCTTTGGTGATGTTGTCGGTGGGCATCGGTTGCCTCGGCGCTTTATCCGCCTGCTGGTTAATTTTCGATCGCATCCATTTGCTGACGTTGGTATTCGGCGCCAGCCTCATCGGCGGCGCCCAGGATTATGGGACTTATTTCCTATGCAATCGATTCGCCGCGGATACGCAACAACTCGATTCCTGGCAATTACTGCGGCGCTTAACGCCGGCATTGGCGTTGGCGCTGGTGACTACGGTGATTGGATATATGGGGCTTGCTCTGACGCCATTTCCGGGCCTGCGCCAGATGGCGGTATTTTCCGCGTTTGGGTTGATCTTCGCATGGCTCACAGTGATCTTTTGGTTTCCCACTCTGCTACGCGGCGGCACCTTGAAGAATATGCAATTGGCCCAGCGGTATGCGGCCATGATGACGCGCTGGCCCGTGCTCCGATACAACCGGACGATGCTGGCCGTAGCCGTGGCATTCATCGCTTTCGCTGCGGTTGGCTTATCACGGCTCCGCGTCGAAGATGACATTCGTCTATTGCAAAATCCTCCTCAGTATCTGATCGACGATCAAATCAAACTCAGCCAGTTGCTGGATGCTCCTACTCCCGCGCAATTCTACATAGTTCAAGGTGCCACGGCGGACGCGGTGCTGCAGCGCGAGGAAATACTCAAGCATCGCCTCGATCCGCTGATCGAAAGGCGCCTCATCAGCGGCTATCAAGCGATATCAAACTGGATACCTTCTTCCCGGACACAGGCTGCACGACACCAATTGATAGAACGGAAACTTCTCAATGATAGCGGGCCGCTCGCTCTCTTGGCCGCACGAATAGACGAAGACAGTAAATGGATCGCGGCCGTTCGCCATCGCCTGCTTGCATCGTCATTGCCGCTGACGGCTGACGAATTTCTAAGAAACCCGGGCAGCGAGCCATGGCGCCATCTTTGGCTGGGCGGGGTGGCCGGCGGCTATGCCAGTATTGTTGCGGTGCGAGGCTTGAGCGAAGCCGGCTTGCCGGTTTTGCAGAATGCCGCAACGGGTCTCGATGGCGTGCGGTGGGTGGACAAGGTAGGTGAAATTTCCTCGGTGCTCGGCGCCTATCGGAAATATATGGGATGGGTGATCGCCGTCTCTTACATTGCTATTTACGGCCTGCTCTACCCTCGCTATGGCGGCGCCACGTGGCGCGTGCTGGCACCCACCGCGCTCGCCAGTATTGCGACGCTTGCGTTCTTGGGCATTGCCGGCCAGAATCTGCAGCTCTTCCACGTGCTAGCGCTGATGCTACTGCTCGGCATCGGCGTCGATTACGGGATTTTCTTACACGACCATTCGGGTCAGCGCGATCCCATTGCCTGGCTCGCGGTCGCGCTGTCGGCATTAAGCACGCTGCTTTCCTTCGGCCTACTCAGTTTGAGCAAGACACCGGCGCTGCAAGCTTTCGGCCTGACGATCTTAATCGGAACAGTGACGGTGTGGTTGATCGTTCCATGTTTTGGTAATGGCCCAGCCCGGAAAAACGAAACTACGGAAGCTCAGAGCCGTGGGGTGGCTCAATGAATTTGACCAATCAAGCGGATAAACTCACGACCTCGGTGGCAGTTTTGATCATTGGCGCCGGCCCGGCCGGATCGGTGGCGGCAGCATTGCTACGCCAACATGGCCGGCAGGTGTTAGTGCTCGAGCGCGAACAGTTTCCACGCTTTAGCGTAGGTGAAAGTTTGTTGCCACAGAGTATGGAATACCTGGAACAGGCGGGTATGCTGCGTGCGGTGGTGGAGGCCGGCTTCCAGTTCAAGAACGGTGCCGCGTTTGCACGCGG
>JBBDNJ010000360.1:0-9454 GCA_040877705.1 Binatia bacterium
CGCACGGTTCGGAGGGCGGGGACGGCGAAAGCCGTTTCCGACCCCTATCACGCATTAAGGGGACGTGGATGCGCGGATCGAGTCCGCGCATGACGGATAAGCATGTGAGCCTGTCCTCGGACTTGTTCCGAGGATGGATGCCCATAACGAGTATGGGCATGACAAGACAGGATGCGAAGATACAGCGAAATGGAAGGATCGAACCATGAGCGAGTTCTTCATACAGTCTGTCCTTCGTGATGAGACCGTAGTCTCACCTCTCGGTCTGAAAAGACCCAAGTTATAGAGGAAAACGCCCATGAAAATTCAAGAATATAAACCGCGCGATTGGAAATCCCATCCGCCGTATCTCTACAAAGCGTACGGCTCGTCGGTGAAACGCGGGCCGTTGCAAAAGCTCGTGCCGATCACCCAGACGTTGTCTGAGGTCACCGGCCCGTTATTTAGCGACATCGAGTTGGAGCCTGGAGAAGCCGATCTCACGCGCAGCGCACAGACCGGTAACGAAGCGATGGGCGAGCGTATCATCGTCGTCGGCAAGGTGATGGACGAAGATGAAAAGCCGATTCGCAATACAGTTATCGAGATCTGGCAAGCCAATGCCGCCGGTCGTTACCAGCACCCGGTGGATCAGCACAACGCACCGCTGGACCCGAACTTTAGCGGCGCGGGACGCTGCGTCACGAACGACAAAGGGGAATATCGTTTTTTGACAATCAAGCCGGGCGCCTATCCATGGCTCAACCATGCCAATGCCTGGCGGCCGGCGCATATTCATCTGTCTCTGTTCGGGCCGAGTTTGGTGACGCGTTTGGTGACGCAATTCTTCTTTCCCGGCGACCCTCTGATATCGTTGGATCCGATTCTAAATTCGATTCCGACCAAGAGCGGACGCAGGCGGCTGATTGCGGCTTATGCTCACGATGTTACGGAGCCCGAATTCGCCTTAGGGTATCAATTCGACATCGTGCTGCGCGGGCGCCAGGCGACGCCCTTCGAGAAGAGTGGACGATGAAGCAAACACCTTCGCAAACGGTTGGGCCGTTTTACTCGATCGGGGTCACCCGGCAAACGACGAACGTGCTTGTCTCGGACGCGGCTGAAGGCCAGCGCATTGGCATCGAAGGACAAATTCTTGACGGCGATGGCAAGCCGGTGCCGGATGCCATGGTCGAAATCTGGCAGGCCAATGCCTACGGCCGCTACAATCATCCGGATGACAAACAGGAGAAGCCGCTCGATCAGAGTTTCACCGGATGGGGCCGGTCGGGCACGGATAAGAATGGATTCTATTCTTTTGAAACGATCAAGCCGGGACAGGTACCGGGCGCTGATGATAGCGCGCAAGCGCCGCATGTTAATGTGACGGTGTTCGCACGCGGCATGTTGGTGCATGCGTATACGCGGATCTACTTTGCCGACGAACCGGCGAACGCGAACGATCGAGTGTTGAATTCGGTCAAGAACAAAGCGCGACGGCAAACATTGATTGCAACTGGCGACGAAAAGGAAGGCAAAACCGTTTATCGTTTCGACATACGGCTTCAAGGCGATCGCGAGACCGTGTTCTTTGACATGTGACGGGACACGCTGACGAAGATGGCGACTCCACTCGATTCAACAATCTTTAGCCCGCTGTTCACCGACGAGGAAATCTCGTTCTTGTTGACAGACGAAGCTTACGTTGGAGCGCTGGTCGAAGTCGAAGTTGCGCTGGCGCGCGCAGAAGCTAAGCTTGGTGTCATCCCTTCAACTGCCGCAGAGCGGATCTCAAAAGTACAAACCGCCAAAATCAATATCGAGGCGTTGACCAAGGGAGCGGTCCGCTCGGGCTTTCCGATCATTGCCTTAGTGCAGGAACTGCGCAAGCAGGTCGGCCCGGAAGCAGCAGCGTACGTGCACTGGGGTGCTACGACCCAGGACATCATGGACACCGCCTGCGTGCTGCAGATGCGCTCGGCGATGCAACTGTACAAACGCGCTATTCTTGGAATCGTGCGGCATTTGAGCGCGCTGGCAGACCGGCACCGCACAACCGTTCTCGCGGCGCGCACGCATGGACAACAAGCGCTGCCGATCAGCTTCGGGCTGAAGGTCGCTAGCTGGCTTGCCCCGATGATCCGCCATGCTGAACGCAGCGATGAAATCGCGCCGCGACTGCTGGTGGTTCAGTTCGGCGGCGCCGCAGGCACCCTGGCCGCTCTGGGAGACAAAGGTCTTGCCGTTACTCAAGCATTGGCAGACGAGCTCAAGCTCGGAGTGCCGGTTACGCCATGGCACGTCCAGCGCGATAGTTTCGTAGAATTTGCCGGCTGGCTGAGCTTGGTGACGGGAACTCTCGGTAAAATGGCGCAGGATATTATTTTGCTTGCGCAAACCGAGGTCGGCGAGGTCGCGGAGTCGGCGGAAGAGGGCAGGGGCGGTAGCAGCACGATGCCGCAAAAGAGCAATCCGATCATGAGCGAGCTGATTCTTGCAGCCGCGCGCGCCAACGCCTCGTTATTGTCGGCGCTGCACCAGGCGCAGATCCAAGAGCACGAACGGGGTACTCACGGCTGGCAGGTCGAATGGCTCACCTTGCCGCAAATGATGATCCTTACCGGCGGGGCGCTCAAGCACGCGCTCTATCTGGCGCAGAACCTGCAAGTTGACAGTGCCGCAATGCGCGCGAACATTGCCCGCGCCAACGATGTGACTCTGGCTGAAGCCGCCGTGTTTACGTTGGCGAAAGCGATGCCGCGGCCAAAAGTGGAAGCACTGGTGAAGAAAGCTTGCGCCGTAGCCATTGCCGAAAATCAGCCGCTCATCGAGGTCGTTAAACGGTCTGCCGGAAGCGAAGTTCCGGTTGACGCCGTCGACTGGGACGCTCTGGCGAATCCGGCGAATTATCTGGGCGAAGCGGAAAAGATCATCGACCAGGTTTTACAACGAGCAAAGAACTTTTTGTAACGATGGAATACTCATCTCCGACAACCTTAACCGAGTTGCTAGGTGCCCGCGCGCAGCGCCATCCGGACAAGCTGGCGTTGATTTTCAAAGATCGGCAGTGGAACTATGCCGGATTCCAACGCGAAGTTGACCGCATATCCCAGGGTCTTATTCGGATCGGCGTCAAAAGAGGCGATCGGATCGCTTTTGTGTTGCCGAATTGTTCCGAATTTCTTTTTGCCGTCTTCGCGGTGACCCAGATCGGCGCGGTCTTCGTGCCGCTCAATCCTCAATACACTGCCGAAGAGGCTGAATATGTTCTGCACCACTCGGAAGCCTCGATTGTGCTCACGTCGCCGGGGCTTTTGCCGTTAATCGATTCGGTTCGTGAAAAGCTTCCCGATCTTGAGCAGGTAATCGTCACCGGCGCCGATGAACCCTCAGGCGCGCTTTCATGGAACAAGTTCTTGTCCGGTGTTTCGGACGCGGCGCTCAGTGTCCCGATCGGTCCTGAAGACCTTGCCTCGATCACTTATACATCCGGAACGACGGATCGTCCTAAAGGAGTCATGCTGTCGCAGTACGCCTACGCCTTTGCGCCGCGCATGCGCGCTGAAGGCCTGGGCTGGAATGAAGCTGACCGGGTTCTGTGCGTGCTGCCGCTATTTCATGTAAACGCGCTTTGCCATACGTGCATCGCCATGCTGTCGGTCGGCGGCGGCATTGTGCTCAGCGAAAAATTCAGCGCCTCGCGCTTCTGGGATGAGGTGCGCGAACACGCGATCACGACTTCGAGTTTGATGCGGACAATTCCGCAGATTCTTCTGAGTCTTCCCGAAAAGCGCGATGATGGCGATAATCCTTTGCGCCTGGTTGTGACCCTCCTTTCGCCGGAGATGCATGCGCGCTTTGAAGAAAGATTCGCTCTAAGGGCCGTGCCGTCATACAGTTTGACCGAAGATATTCTAAGTGTGATCGGACCGGTCGATATGCCGAAGGAAAAGCTCGGCAGTTGCGGCGTGCCGTTGGCGCCGGAGGTCCATACCGTGGCGATTCATGATGAAGCAGGTCACGCGCTCCCTGTGAGAGAAGCGGGAGAAATCGTCAAGCAAAGTCCGACGGTGATGAAAGGCTACTATAAGAACCCGGAAGCGACGGCAAAAGCCCTCAATAACGGTTGGCTCCATACCGGCGATCTCGGGTGCCTGGACGAGGACGGCTATCTTTACTTTGTCGATCGCGTCAAAGATCTGGTCCGGCGCGGCGATGAAAACATTTCGTCAGAAGAAGTCGAGCGCGTGCTCAATTCCCATCCGCAAGTCGCCGAGTCCGCTGTTATCGCCGTAGCGGACCCCATCCGCGGCGAAGAAGTGAAAGCCTACATTGTGCTCAAATCACCGGCCACGCCCGAGAGCGTGCCGCCTGAAAGCATTTGGAATTTCTGTAAACCGCACCTCGCCGCTTTTAAAGTGCCGCGCTACCTCGAATATCGCTCCGAGCTGCCGAAGACGCCGAGCTCTAAAGTGCAGAAAAATATTTTGCGCGACGAGAGCAAGCATTCGAGTTCGAAAGTGTTTGACCGCTTACGGCACTAGCATCCTATACGAGACCGTCGTTACAAATTGCCGTTTGGGTTCATTTCGACGTTTCGGGAATTCTCGAAACGCGGACTTCCGCCTCAGAATCTGTCTTTGAACGATAGAACCTTGAACATTTGAACCACCTCAGGCCTTAACGACTTGAACGGAGCAAAGCGGTTGAACGGTTTTGAACGGTCCGCGGTATTGAATAGCGGTTGAACGTTTGGAACGACTTGAACGAAGCGCAGCGATTGAACGAGTGGAACGGGCATCGGTATTTGAATAGCCACGACCACGTCTTTTTCCCCAACTTTATCCTTTCCCGGCCCGCGTCCCTTGTCAGAGCGCCGGCGAATCCAGTAAAGTAACGTCAATTTCGGCCGAGTTGCCCCCGCGCAGTTAAACGACTTGAACGGAGCGCAGCAATTGAACGGCTGGAACGATTGGAACGGGCATCAGTATTGAATAGCGCGCCGATCCCGGATGCAGCGACTCCGACCCTGCCAGTTTTCCGAGCGCAAATCCGATTCAAAGTTTGCTTCAGGTTTAGATCAGCTGATCTCTTTGAGATAAAATGCCGCAAGTCGTCATAGAAAATCCCGTTCTTAATGCCGCTTACGAGGAACCGAAGCGTCATTTCCGCTTCACGGACGACGGCATCACCAACGAGATCGTCGAAGGCCGGCGGATTAGCTCTTACTTCGTTCCGATTCCCCGCCCGAAGAAAAAGGGAAAGCAGCTTGCCTTCGACACTGAGTGGACCGAGGATCGCATCGAGGAGAACAAGATCGTCAACCGCATCCGTGAGCGGGTCAGCATCTGGCGTAGCGGCGGCTATGTTGGTGTAACGCCGACGACATCTCAGCTTCTCGAATACTGGACCAATCCGGAGCGCGAGAACAAACTTTTCTTCTGCCAGATCGAGGCCCTCGAAACCGCCATCTATATCACTGAGGTTGCCAAGAAATACGGAGACGCTTGGATTGAGAACCAACTTCGCGAGGCTAACGACAGCGCAAATCCCGGCCTTCCCCGTCTGGCATTCAAGATGGCCACCGGCGCCGGCAAGACGGTCGTCATGGCGATGGTCATCGCCTGGCACTCGCTCAACAAGCTCGCGAACACACAAGACGCCCGCTTCTCCGACACCTTTCTGCTAATCACTCCGGGTATCACGATTCGTGACCGTCTGCGCGTGCTGTTACCCAACGACCCGAGCAATTACTATCGCCAGCGCGACGTTGTCCCCAGCCACATGCTGGAAAAGCTCGATCAGGCGAAAATCCTCATCACTAACTTCCACGCCTTTAAGCTTCGCGAGAAGGTCGCGGCGGGCAAACTCACCAAAGCGATTCTCGCCGAGGGCGAAAAAGGTATTTTCACCGAGACACCGGATCAGATGGTCCGCCGCGTTTGCCGAGAGCTGGGCAACAAGAAGAATATCATTGTCATCAACGACGAGGCCCATCACTGCTACCGTCGCAAACCGGACGGTGAAGAGATCACGCTCACGGGCGAAGAGCGGAAGGAAGCAGAAAAGCGCGAAGAAGAGGCCCGCGTATGGATTTCTGGAATCGAGGCTGTCAAAGCTAAGATCGGCGGCAAAACTATTTACGACCTCTCGGCCACGCCCTTTTTTCTTCAGGGCTCCGGCTACAGCGAAGGAACGCTGTTTCCTTGGGTCATCTCCGACTTCTCGCTGATCGACGCCATCGAGTCCGGTATCGTCAAAGTTCCCCGCGTGCCCGTCGCCGATGATTCGATGTTGGGTGAACAGCCCACGTACCGCGATCTCTGGCTGCGTATCCGCGAGGATCTTCCCAGGAAGGGACGAAAGACCGACGCCGTGAGCGGCGAACCGAACCTCCCCGCCGAATTGCAGGGGGCGCTTCACAGTCTTTACAGCAACTACGAGAAATACTACCGGCTCTCTGAGAAAAGCGGCGAGACCGGTGCAAACGGTTTAATACCTCCCGTCTTTGCAACAACACTAACGTCTCGAAGCTTGTCTACGATTATATTGCCGGTTGGGAAAAGCCGGTTGGCGACCGCCGTGTTGTCCAAGCTGGTGCGCTTCCCATCTTTCGCAATGACGACGGTCACGGCGACTGGTTGCATCGCCCGAACACAATCCTCGTCGACAGCCAGCAACTCGAATCCGGCGAGGCCATGAGCGACGATTTCAAGAAGATCGCTGTCCGCGAGATCGACGAATTCAAACAGGAGTACCGCGAGCGCTTCCCTGGTCGCGACACTGAACAGCTTACTGATGAGGACCTTCTGCGCGAGGTGATGAACACAGTCGGCAAGCCCGGCAAACTCGGCGAGCATGTGAAATGCGTCGTGAGTGTCTCGATGCTGACCGAAGGATGGGACGCTAACACCGTCACGCACGTTCTCGGCGTCCGGGCTTTTGGCACACAGCTTCTTTGCGAGCAGGTAGTAGGCCGGGCGCTCCGGCGCAGAAGTTATGTTCCGAATTCCGACGCCAAGTTCGAACCTGAATACGCTGAGGTTTATGGCGTGCCGTTCTCGTTCATCCCGTGCGCGGGCTCCGCCAAAGAACCGAAACCACCTCCGGTGGTCACGCGGGTCCGTGCGCTAGAAGACCGCATCGCCTGCGAGGTTACCTTCCCGCGATTGCTGGGCTATCGATACGATATGAGCAACGAAAAACTTGTCGCCACTTTTACCGACGACTCGAAGCTTGCCCTTTCTACCGTTGATATCCCAACCAAGGTGGAGCTCGATCCCATCGTTGGGGAGAAGAGCACCCACACGCTTGACGACTTAAAACGCCGGCGCGAGCAGGAAGTTGCTTTCGTTATCGCGAGACGAACTCTTGAGCGTTATTTCCGCGATGACGACGGGAACCATAGGCCGTGGTTGTTTCCCCAGCTTCTTTCCATCACAAAGCGCTGGCTTACCGAATGCCTGACGCTCAAGGACAACACCTTCCCGCAGCTGATGCTCCTGCACGAGCGCACGCATGACGCATCAGATCGGATTTACAGGGCCATCGTTCCATCAGCCAACGGTACTCCGGCACTAAAACCCATTCCTCGCCCTTACGACACCATCGGTTCAACTCGTTATGTTGACTTTGATACTACTCGCGCCGTCTACCCGACACGGGCCGACAAGTGCCACGTATCGCATGTCGTGGCGGACACAGCTTCCTGGGAACAAAAGATGGCTCAAACCCTCGAAGATATGGACGAGGTGCTTCGCTACGTGAAGAACGACCACGTTGGATTTACGATCCCTTACACTCTCAACGGTGAGGAAAGGCAGTACCATCCCGATTTTACCGCTGTCGTTGATGATGGCCGTGGACCCGACGACCTGCTCAATCTCATCATCGAAGTCACCGGCGAACATAAGAAGGATAAAGTCGCCAAGGTTGCGACGGCTCGCACGGTATGGGTTCCTGCGGTCAACAATCACGGTGGTTTCGGTCGCTGGGCCTTTATCGAAATCGATGATCCTTGGAATGCGATCAATACGATGCGGCAGGCAATCCAAAAGGTCTCGTAATGCCGGAAGTATTCTTCGACGAATCGAGAGAGCAATCGCAGATCAAGACAAAAATCGTTTCGGACTATTTCTTTGCCTGGGCCAAGATCATCACACATGTCCAGCGCTCTGATCGCATCGCATACATCGACCTATTTGCCGGACCAGGGCGGTACAAAGATGGGACGATCTCCACCCCGCTTTTGGTTTTGCAGAAGGCTATACGAGATTCGGTAATTGCTCAGCGCCTCATCACGCTCTTCAATGACTTTGACTCGGACGCAACGCAGTCATTGGAGACTGCCATCAAAAGCCTTCCTGGGATTGATAAGCTGAAATATGCACCGCGAGTGATAAACCAGGAAGTCGGCACCGAAATTGTTAAGCGATTCGGGGAAATGCGACTTGTCCCAACTCTGTTCTTTGTCGATCCGTGGGGCTACAAGGGCTTGTCGCTTAAACTGGTTAACGCCGTCGTAAAGGATTGGGCTTGTGAGTGTGTTTTCTTCTTCAATTACAATCGGATCAATGCGGGGCTAGGGAACGCCGCCGTGCGAGAGCATATGGATGCCTTATTTGGCGACCGGGCGGATGAGTTGCGTGCCGCACTGGAAGGACTCGATCCAACGGCGCGGGAACTAACGATCGTCGAACGCTTATCAATAGCGCTCAACCCTGGCGGTACGCGCTTCGTTCTACCGTTTCGCTTTCGGCAGCCTACTGAGAGAACCAGTCATCACCTAATCTTCGTTACCAAGAACTTTCGTGGCTACGACATCATGAGAAAGATCATGGCGAAGGAAAGCTCAAAAACCGAACAGGGAGTTGCCAGCTTCGAATACAACCCCGCAGACAAGCGGTTTCCCACCCTGTTTGAGCTCAACCGTCCCTTGGAACAACTCGAAAGCATGCTTATTCGGGAATATGCCGGTAAACCGATCCGATTCCGTGACCTTTATGAAAAACACTCTGTTGGGCGTCCCTACGTTGACAGTAATTATAAGGCCGTGCTGAAACAGATGGAGAAAGAAGGTAAGCTCAGTGCCACTAAACCTGGAGGTGCGAAAAGACGTCCGTGGACATTCGCGGATGATATTCTTATCACATTCGCGAAAGGAGGGTGAAAGATGGGCGCGAATTCCTCGATTGAATGGACGGAATCCACATGGAACCCGCTCACGGGCTGCACCAAGATCAGCCCCGGCTGTAAGCACTGTTACGCCGAGCGCCTGTCAGAGCGTCTGCAAGCTATGGGGCAGCGGAATTATCGTAACGGCTTCAAGCCAACCCTTCAGCCCCACATGCTAGACCTTCCATTGCTCTGGCGAAAGCCGCAGCGCATTTTTGTCAACTCCATGAGCGATCTGTTCCAAAAAGAAGTGCCGCCCGCTTATATACTGCGCGTGTTTGACGTGATGCGTCGCGCCTAT
>JBBDNJ010000361.1:0-46888 GCA_040877705.1 Binatia bacterium
TAATCAATTCCGCTGCAAACATTTTGGCGAGGACTACGTTCCTCAGTTGGGTCGCAGAGTCAACGCTCCGGTACGGAGAATAACGGTTGGGCGCTCTGATGAGCCCAGCCAGAACCGCGATTTCTCCGATTGTCAGCTCGTGAAGCTCCTTAGAAAAGTAAAACTGTGAGGCTTCCCAGACCCCAAAGATTCCCTGCGCGCCTCTCTGTCCGAGATAGATCTCGTTCAGGTAATTCTCGAGAATCTCATCCTTCGAGTAGTTCCACTCGGCAATGAGCGCCATAAGAGCTTCGTTCACCTTCCGCTTGAGAGTGCGCTCATCTCCGAGAAAAAAGTTTTTCATCAACTGCTGGGTGAGAGTACTTCCGCCCTCTACGATTGCGCCGCTGCGGAGATTAGCCCAGAGGGCGCGCAGAATAGCCACGAGATCGATGCCCCGATGGCGGTAAAATCTCTGATCCTCAATCGCAAGGATCGCCCCGACAATTAATGGCGGAACTTCGTCGAGCTTGACCAGCCTCCTTTCTTCCCAGATACGGTCATAGAGCCCTGCCACAAGCTCAGGCTCCAGCTCAAAAGAAAAGATCTCCTCGGCGGTATCCGTTCTCTCCATCTTGGCGATGGTGCTCCCCTGCATGGTGATCCGGACGGGAAATCCCTTGAAGGATTCTGAAGGATAGTTAAAATCGTGGAGATAAATTTCCAGGAGGCCTTCTCTTTTTAGGAAACGATGCTCCCCCCTCCTCGTCGGCACATTTCGGCTTATCGTGTAACCCAGGTGACGGAGTTTCTCCCATAGGTCTTCTAGCGGCAGGTCCATTCCACTGTAGAGAGGAAACGTGTCGGAATAGATTTTGGACGGAAACTGCCACTTTGGACCCTCGAATTTTGCTGTAACAACGTGTTCCAGTTGTCTCATGTACCAGCCTGCGGCGATGAAACCGCTGAGTAAGACGAGAGAAAAGAAGAGTAAGGCGACCTTGTGAAACTTCATGGCTTCTTTTTCACCGCTTCACGCGAAGGCCTATTGCCGCACAAGCCTCCGCCGGATAAAAGGAACGTGGATCGGATCGTCCTTATAATTTTCCGTCATGGCATAGAGAACCAGATTAATCCCGAGATGAAAAGCATCTCTCCTTTGCTCCTCGCCTCCAGGCGTAACAGGATTCAACCACGTTCCCAGTTGGTCTCTCTCCCAGGCACCGCCCAGATTGTTTTGGCAGTAAACAACAGGCGTCGCATTGCCGATGGTGATTCCCTCAAGATAGGGATGGATCATTCGCATTCCGCCGATCCTCCTGATGATGTAATAACTCCTGAGTGCTGCATGACTTGACGGCAATCGCGTAAACTCTTTTTCCGGGAAAACCCGTTTCAGCTCACGGCGAAAACTCCTGTCAAATCCGTAGCCGGATTGGCCCAAGGCGTTATCGGCTAAAAGGAAGCCTCCGTAGGAGAGGAATCGTCTGAGGACTTCGATCTCCTCCTGCGTGAAGGCCTCAAACTCGTATCTTCCAGCGATGTAAAGGAAAGGATAGGAGAAGAGATCACGGTCGGTCAAACTAACCTCATGTCTCGCCGTAGGAGCCTCCACGCTGGTGCGCTGCATCAGTTCCTCCATGAGCGGGGTGACAGCCAGGGGATGGGGATTCCAATCCCCTCCACGGTATTTGACCTGGGCAAATACAAACTGAATCGCACGCTCCTTCTCCGTAGGATGGCTGGCTTCGAGCTCCTGAGGCACGAGCCAGGGCAAGGGAACGGAAAAGGATACGGAGGAACTCTCTCCTATGCATTCTCGTTGTCCAATGATTCGCAGATCTGGATGTGAGCACGACTGAGGTTGAAATCCCGGGAAAGGATTGGCATCTCAATCTTATCAGATGTAACCACTCAAGCCCCAAGCCTTCTTGGGCGAGGCTTCCCTCCCTGTACAGGGTCACTTCTTTTCGTCCAAGAGTGCTCCAACAAGCTCCCTGGCGCCGGGACTATACCAATCGGCAGACCCCACGACTCGTGCCAGAGCCATCCCTTTTGCATCGATGAGATAGGTTGTTGGAATTCCCCAGGCGCCGTAGACAAGGCCTACCTCCCCCTTGGGATCGAACCCTATCGGAAACGTGATCTTAAGCTCCTCGACAAAGGAGAGTGCGCTCTTTTTTTCGTCCTTGATATTTACACCTAAGATCACGAAACGCTGATCTTTGTATCTCTGGTAAAGACGCTCCATCGCCGGCATCTCCTCGCGGCAGGAGACACACCACGAAGCCCAGAAATTGAGCATAAGAAGCTTCCCGCGAAAATCGCTAAGGCTTACTTTCCCGCGTTGGAGATTTGGAAGAGTAAAGTCCGGTGCGGGAGGATGATCCTTCATCTCCTGCAGATTGGGAACGAGCTTGTAATTGACCGCTTCGCTGTTTGGCTGTTTTTCAGAAGACAAGAGATGAGACACCGAAGTAGAGAGCAAACTCAGACATAAGACTGAGGCAAACCAAACGATACGGCCTTTGGATTTACAGCTCATTTTCTCACTCGCTCAATCAACGTCTGAATCTTTCTGTTAGCCGTCTGAAACTGTCGTCTCTGCCGCAGGGTTTTTGAAGGACCACGCCGTCCATACTCTTTCGTCAAAGCACGTGATAGATCCCACCCAAAGCTAGCATCCAGAGCAAGCTTTCCATCTTTGGTCCTTCAATCCTCAGGCCGGCAAGTGTCCAAACTTAGTTTGGCTTTTTCACCAACCATCCATTTCCGACCAACTCCTGGATAATCGATTTTCACATTAGGCCTACCACGCTTATCGCGTTTTTTTGTTGCGCTTCGCCCCATAAAACTTTCCTTTATTAGCTCTAAACGTTTTGCCCCCGCATCGCGGGAATAAACGGCGGCACACTTTCCCGGTAGCGCATGAAATCTTCCCCGAATCTTCTCTCAAGCTCCCTGTCTTCTTCCTTGGCTAAAAGGATATACCTGCCGACGAGAAAAGGGGCTAAAAGGAAAGTCAAAATTGTCGGCCACATGATAAGAAACGCAACGACAATAATGATTAACCCGAGATACTGAGGATGGCGTAATTTGGCATAAAGACCGGTGGTCACTAATTCTCCTTGTCCGCGATAAACCCTCTTCCATCCCAATGCCAGCAGCGCAAAACTCACGAACAAAAGAGCGGTGCTCACAAGCATCACCAAGGAAACTGCAGCCTCGAGAGGCATGATTCCGGTTCTTGAAAGGAGGTATGCCCAGAGATGGCTCTCATGCATGCCAAAGATCTTGGGCTCAACTCCAAGCAAAGGCGCCAGGAGATAAATCGTTAACGGAATCCCGAACATCTCAGTAAAAAGGCTGATAAAGAAAGCAGCCGTAAGGCCTGCACCTGTCCACTCCTTCGGTCTACGCGGCCTGGTCAGAAAGAATAGGAAGAGAAGGAAAAAGAAACTACTCGTAAGAACCGCGGGCCAGTTTCCATACCATTCCTCAAAGGGCATCTCCTGAGGGTCTGTAACGGCGCTCGAAAAGTCGACGAGAGCAGACGTGATCAGGAGGACGATCACGAGCTCTAGGACTTTTTTCAGTGTTCCTGGATTCATCGCGCAAACTTCAGCGGCTTATTTCTGAGTAAAAGAAAGCCCGTTAGAGAAGCCACAATCATCGCCGCACCAAACACCTGCGCCGCCTGAATCCCCCAGGCGAACATCGCCGGCTCGCCACGAAAAAAGTCCACGATAAAACGCGCTACTCCATAGCCTGCGAGATACGTGAACAGAGCAAAACCATCTGACGTGTACTTTTTTCTCATCTTCCAGATGATGAGAAAAACCAAGAAATAGACAATCATCTCATAGATCTCTATGGGGTGAAGCGGGATGTTTAAGGGCGCAAGCGAACGTGGATCCGTATAGGTGATCGCCCATGGAAGATCAGTGGGTCTGCCATAGCTATCGCCGTTCAACAGGCAAGCAAACTGACCTAGTGTTTGGCCGAGAGTAATCCCCGGTGCGAGAGTGTCGCCGAATCTCAACAACGAGATTTTTTTCTTATGACAGAACCAGACAGCAACCAGGAACCCACCGAGTAGAGACCCTATGATGCCGATTCCACCGCTCCACACAGCGAAGATCTCCCAGGGGTGCTCCGAAAAATAGCCCGGCGCAGAAAAAAGGACGAAATAAAGCCGCGCCCCTACGATCCCGCCCAATAACCCATAGACAGCAAAATCCTGGACCAACTTGGGATCAAGCCCTTTTCTCTCCGCCTCTCTGATGCTCATCCAGAGGCCGATAATAAAAGACAAGGCGACAATGACTCCGTAGGAGCGAATCTGAAAACCACCGAATTCGAAGAGAACCGGATACATTTGTTATTCCTTCTAAATCACTCCCCACCAGCAAGCCGAATCTTTAAATCCCGGCGGAGCCGTTTCATGGCTTCCGGATCGGTCGATACATAATAGCCTCGAATCTGCGCGTCTCGGTCGATCACAACAAATCGCGGACTGTGGGTATGCGTAGCGCCTGATTCGGGTCTCTTTTCGTGCGGAATTTCCACCGCGCCCAAGCGGAAGCCCTCTTGAGCGAACTTGTAGATAGTTTCTTTTTCTCCCGTGAGAAAGAGCCAGCGCGTGGGATCCGCGCTGAACCGTTTCGCGTATTGAGATAAAACCACCGGAGTATCTCGCTCCGGGTCGACCGTGATTGAAACAAGCCGCAGGTCTTTTTCCTTCTTGAAATCTTCCTGGATCTGCCTCATCTGGGCGCTCTGGATAGGGCAGGTGTCCGGGCAGTTGGTATAAATAAAGTTGACAATCCATACCTTGCCTTCGAGATCTGACAGAGTGATCCGGCGTCCGTCTCTTTCGATGAATGAAAACTCCGGCACCGCGCCAAAATCCTTGAGACCTTCCAGGGGTCTCTCTTCTCCACCTCCTCTGTGCTGACCTACTTGCCAATTCCAGACGGCGGTGCCGAACAATACCGACAAAACAATTACGGCAAAGCCCAGGACAATTAGGTTGCGATTGGAAGGGACCTGTTGCATCTTGTTTTGAATTTACCGAACCGAACGATATTCGCCTTTGCCTTCTTCCGCGCTGACAATACCCAGGAGCGCCTGATCCAATTTTGCAGTGATAAGCGGCACTCCCAAAGCCCCTGCATGCTTGTAAGTGATCCGCCCCTGGCCATCGATGAAGAACGTCTCTGGGATTCCCCAGACGCCATAATCAATGGCTATCTTTCCGCTCGAATCTCTTCCATTCGGATAAGTAATCCCGAACTCCTTAAGAAAACCCCGGGCGTCCTCTTCCTTGTCCTGGATATTGACTCCCAGAAAAACAACCCCCCGGTCCTTGTATTTCTTCCATGCCGCTTCCAGAGCTTTGGCCTCCGCCCGGCATGGCACGCACCACGAAGCCCAGAAGTTAAGAAAAACAACCTTGCCGCGAAAATCCTCAAGCCTGATCGCTTTCCCGTCGAAAAGCGTCAAAGTGAATGAAGATGCTTGCCTGCCAACCAGAGGAGACTGTATGTAACGCGCGTCCCGCGTAAAGCCGTAGGCAAGAAGCGAGATCACTCCTCCTGCGATGACGCCCACAAGGGCGAGCCGGACCCAACGCTTCATTTTCCTCTCTCAATTTTTTTCTCGACCGCTTTATCCTTGGGATCTTTGGTTTTATGCCCACAGCCCTGCGCCGCAGGGCCCTTGAGACTTCAAGCCATCCATCCCTTGCGCCACAGGAAGTAATAAATTCCTAAAACAGCGAGTAACCAGATTAGAGCTTCCATGGCCCTCCTCTAAACTGGTCCGACCTTCTCTGCCACGCGAGGCACTATTTCATCATACGCGCTTTCAACAGCTGCAAGCCTGGGACGAAAAGTCCTGAGCCTCAGTGAGTTTGAAACCACCGAGACCGAGCTGAAAGCCATCGCAGCCCCGGCAAGGATCGGGCTGAGCAAAATTCCAGCAAATGGATACAGGACGCCGGCGGCCACGGGAATCAGGATGGTGTTGTAGGCAAACGCCCAGAAAAAATTCTGCTTCATGGTTCTCATGGTCCTCTTGGAGAGCGCGATGGAAGTAACTATGCCTCTTAAATCCCCACTGATAAGAGTGATGTCCGAGGCTTCTATGGCGATATCGGTTCCGGTGCCGATAGCGATTCCCACATCCGCCTGAGCCAGAGCCGGCGCATCGTTGATACCGTCTCCGACCATCGCTACCACTTTCCCGTCGGCCTGCAGGCGCTTTACTTCCTCGGCCTTATCCTGAGGAAGAACTTCGGCCAGAACTCGATCAATGCCAAGTTGGCGAGCGATCGCTTGAGCCGTACGCCTGTTGTCGCCGGTGATCATGGCGACTTCGAGTCCCAGGGAGTGTAGAGCATTTACTGCTTCTCTGGACTCCGGTTTCAGTGTATCTGCCACAGCGATAATTCCGGCTGCGCTTTCGTTGATGGCGACAAACATAGGGGTTTTCCCTTCGTCCGCCAGACGCTCGGCATCTCCCTCCAGCCTACCCAGGCTAATTTCCCGGTCATCCATCAGTTTTAGATTCCCGAGAAGAAGAAGGGTGCCTGCCATCTTCGCAACAATCCCATGGCCGGGAATGGCCGCAAAAGAATCCACGGCCTGCAGTTGAAATCCCTCCTCATCCGCTCGCTTGACGATCGCTTCGCCGAGTGGATGTTCCGAGCCTTTTTCGGCTGAAGCCGCGTAACGGACAAGATCCACCGGATCAACTCCGTTAGTGGTCAGAAGATCCGTTACTGAGGGTTCTCCCTTGGTCAGTGTGCCGGTTTTATCGAGAACGACAGTCGTGAGCTTGGAGGCAAATTGCAGCGCCTCCGCCCCACGGAAAAGGACACCATTCTCAGCTCCCTTCCCGACACCCACCATAACTGCGGTAGGAGCTGCCAGGCCGATGGCGCAGGGACAAGCTATGAGGAGAACTGCCATAAAATTGGCGAGGGCAAAGATTAGGGCGGGCTGTGGACCCCAAAAGTACCAAAGCGTAAAGCTGACGACAGCAATGCTGATTACGATCGGAACAAAAACCCCAGCAATTTTGTCAGCAGCCCTTTGAATCGGCGGCTTGGATCCCTGCGCGGTTTCGACCAGCTTGATGATCTGTGCCAACACAGTGTCCTTTCCTACCTTGGCGGCCTCGAAACGAAACGAACCTGTCTTGTTGATTGTTGCGCCGAATACTTCGCTGCCAGGCCGCTTCTCGGCAGGTATGCTCTCGCCCGTAAGCATCGATTCATTCACCGCAGAAGCTCCATCGCAAACGATGCCATCCACCGGAATCTTCTCTCCGGGACGAACCACAATAATGTCACCGACCTGGACCGCTTCGATGGCAATATCTGTTTCCCGGCCATCACGGACAACTCGCGCGGTCTTTGCCTGGAGTCCCAAAAGCTTTTTGATCGCTTCCGAGGTACGCCCCTTTGCGCGCGCCTCAAACAGACGCCCGAGCAGGATCAATGTGTGCAGGATAGCAACGGTCTCGAAGTAAACCCCCGTCGTCAATCCTTCGGCCGCAAAGAAGCCCGGAGCAAAAGTGACCACGCTGCTGTAGAGATACCCGGCGTTGGTTCCCAGAGAAACCAAAGTGTTCATGTCAGCGGTCCCATGCTTCAATGCTTTCCAGAAGCCTACATGGAACTGCCAGCCGACCCAGACATGAACAGGCGTAGCCAGGAGAAATTGAACCCAATGGTTTGTTAGCCATGCCGGCAAGGCGAGCCATTCAGAGAGCATCGCCAGCAATAAGGGAATGCTCAATAGGGCGCCCACGAGAGTCTTTAGCCCGAGCTCCCGGACCTCCCGTTCGCGCGCCTGTTTTTCGTAATCGACGGCGGCCGATTCATCTTGGACCGTTACCGGTTCATAGCCAACGTCCCGGATAGCCTTCCGGAAATCTTCAAGGGTGTGGACCGAGGGAAGAAATTCCACCGCTGCCTTCTCGGTTCCGAAGTTGACTGAAGCGTTGATCACTCCGGGCAGACGATGGAGTTGCTTCTCGATTTTTTCCACGCACGAGGCGCAGGTCAAGCCCCGAATTGGAATGGCGGTTTTCTCCGTCCTCGTCTCATAGCCTGAACTCTCAATTTGCTGAACCAATCGGCCCGCGGAGACACTAGACGGATTGTAAAGGACCGATGCCTTCTCAGCGGCAAAATTAACCGAGACCTCTTTAACGCCTTCCAGCTTGGACAGGCCCGTCTCGATCTTCTCCACACAGCTTGCGCAGCTCATGCCGCGGATAGGGAGATCGATCCGCGCAAAACCATTTTGTTTCGCGAACCCCTTTTTTTCTCTAGAAAACTCTTCCACTCTCTCCGTCAGTGATTGGCTGTTGAGAAAGCGTTCCGGATCTTTCGCGAAACGTTCGCGGCATATTTCGGCGCAAAAGTAGAAGGTTTCATCGTTGTAATCATAGGTTGCCGCCGCCTCTTTTTGTTCGACCTCCATACGGCATACAGGATCCATAGTAGCCATGTGATACCTCTTATAAGTTATTCTGTTGAGACTTGAGATATCTTTCTCGATCTTCACCAGTGCCAGACCTGATCATGCTGATCGATGAGCTCCGGCAACTCTCGGCGGCTGATCTTTTTGATCCCGCCAATCAAGTCCTCATCCGCTAAGCCGCGGTCCCTAGCGTCTTCTTCAACCACGTACAGCGGCACCCCTTTCTGAATCATCTTCTCCACATCCTTATCGATCTCGGGAGGGTGCGTCATTTTGCTCTCGCCAAAAGATAGACCGGAGGCGTCTTGCCCTTTGACGGCGTAGTTGACAGCATTCGCCCGCAGCAAAACCGAGATATCCGCGCCGCCGTTTTTAAGCATGTGGTTCAGCCAGAGAATCGTGTCGTCCTGCTCTTCAATCGTGGCCCGATAAGCCGTTTCGACAATACTAAGAATCTTCGCCATGGTATCCTCCTCCTTCTTTTACTTCGTCGGGATTACCAGAGTCGCGTTACTCGCCGATGAAGCATCCAACAAGTCTTTAGGTCCGCCGCGCCTCGGCCCGTCTATCCAGTCACCTGCGCCTCGCTCATCCACACAGAGCCCGCAGTTCACCCAATCCAGCTTAACGCCGTTCCCCGTCGCCAGCTTGAATAAAGATCCGACCCAGTCCTTCGTGGTCGGGTGCTGTTCCTGTTCCACGGAAGTCCCCTTGACCGGATTGGCATGGGGCTGCTGGGCCTTCATGGTCAAATTGACCGCGCCTTCATAAGCAAAAACATTTACGTTATTTCCTTTTTCCAGCGCGGCATTGATAATGCGCAGAGCCGTCGTGGAGCTCGCCGATTCATACGGGGCATCCATAATCGAAATAGTTAAAGTTTTACCGGTAGCCATGCTTCACCTCCTTTTCATTGATTAGTGCCAGATTGCCTTGGCTCCTGGTTCGAGCAGAAGGTCAACCAGCCGGCCCATATCGGAAGTTTCCACGCCGTCCATGGGGTTATTGATCCCTCTTTCGTTTAATGAGAACCCATCAGCCAAAACTTTGACCTTTCCGTTGACAAGTTTTGAGACCATCTGGTTATGTTTCGCTCCCCTCCGTAACGGCAGAACTCCATTCTGCACGAGGAAAAGAGTTGTCTCATTTCCCCGATTGGATATCCCCTCGACCAGCTCGGCGAAATACTGCGAGTCCGCGCTGTCAAACGGATCTCTCGACTCAATGAAAAGATACTTTGCCATCTCTGCACCTCCTTTTTTATTTATATTTAACGTTGCGTGTTGACGTTCTCCGAACCAGCGCCTACAGAACTCCGATTCGGCAGACGGACCACGAGCCTCATTCCTTCCATTCTTGTAATCTCTACCCGTTGCCCGACGGAAAGGTCCTCCTGAGATACCGCATCCCAGATCTCTCCTTTGAAGAAGACTTTCACAGTAGCGTTACTGTTCTGGATCACCTCTGCTTTTTGCCCGATCATCCCTTCAACGCCAGCGGTTACCGGCTTCCTAAAATCCTTCCATAGCAGCCAGAGTAAAATCCCTGAGGCGGCAAGAATAAGTGAATAAAACAGCATCGCCTGCTCCAAAGGCAGAAGCCAAAAGAGCACCAAGCCGACTACTGGGAGGACAAAAAGAATGTGACACATGTCTTTTTTCTCTATTTCTTATTCTTGCGAGTGCCTTTGCTTCCGCACTCGACAAGTCTTTCCCCACAATCTTGCCAACCAGTCAAATAAGCCAATAAGTCAGCGTGTCATTGACGCCGGCCAAGATAAAAACCGCTCCTGAAACCTGACTGATCCTACGCTGATAGCGACTCAAACGTTCCGTCAACTTGCTGCTCAGATCATTTCCGGAAGCCAGAAGCCCGGCGAAAACCAAAAGAGGCAGCACGGTCCCGAGAGCAAACAGACCGGGAAATATCCAGCCGCCAGCGCTGATAACCGCTAAGGGAATCATGATCCCGAAGAAAAGCCAGAATAAAGTCGGACAAAAGGTAAACGAAAAGACCGCGCCCAAAGAGAACGCTCCGATCAGACCTCGCTTCGGGAGGCGGGCCTCAAGCCAACAGGAAAGCCTACGGCCAAAGGAGCCACGCAGCCGAATCAGCCCAAGCAGTCCAAAACCGATCAGGATCATTAAAGGCCCGACGATCTTTCGTGTTACGACCACAACAGGAATCGCGGACTGCTGCAGTTGGAGTCCAAGGTAGATTACCGTTCCGCCGGCTAACGTATAGACCAGGACTTTGCCGACCGTGTAGGCCAGAGCTTCGCTCCAAACTTGCCCTTCGCCAGCTTTACGGGAGACATAAGCCATCGCCGACAAATTGGTTGTAAGCTGGCATGGCGAAAGGGCGCCAACAAGTCCGATGAGCAGCACTCCCAAAATCGGCAGCTGTGACGCATCCGCCAGCTGCTTTACAGGTATGCTGAGCGCTACGCTCATCTGGCTAAGCAGGACGTACCACTCCCGCATCATATCCTGGATCAGTTCCATCCCCTCTTCCTTCTCCTTCCCTCCTGAAACCGAAAGCTATCACGCCTTTAGAATGCTTTGCGGATACTGGTCATCCGGATCTGTTCCCGCCTTCATACTGAAAAGCCTGCTCTTATCAACAACGACCTGCCCATCTTCCCCAAGCATGATCTCGAATCTATCCAGCGGCCTAGGCGCCGGACCCTCAAAGTTGATCCCATCTTTGTAAAACCCGCTACCATGGCAGGGACATTTAAACTTATTCTCCGCTGGCAGCCAGCGCGGGGTACATCCGAGATGGGTACATTTCGCGAATAACGCGTAGAGACCGGTTTCTTCCCTCACGATCCAGACCCGAAACTCTTGTTTGAACTTCTCGTTGACCTCTCCCAGGACGAAATCTTTTGGGTCGCCTGCTTTAAACCTTTTCGGCGGCTCAAATAGAACCCGAGGAAAGGCAGAACGAAGAAAACCCAGGAGAGCGAAAAGGCTAAAAACACCAAAGCCGCCCCATCCGAGACGGGTGAAGAAATCCCTTCTGGACCAGATACCTCTTTTAGTTTCCATTGGGGTCCCGACCCTTAGTACAGCCGCTGATTCCGGTGTTCTTCAGTGCGCGACCAACGGCTTCAACTTTAGATGATCGGATCACTGCCCATACCATCTTCATGTTTACCTCCTTTGCCTTTGATACGGCGGTTATTTCGACTTTTCCGAGCTCCGATGGAGATGCTCGATAACGTTCTTCCCTAAGAGCAACGCCAATTCGCAAGGAGACTCTTTCGCCATATGAGAGAACATTCAGTTGGCCTGGCTACAAACAATTACTTTCTTGACGATTGGTCTTCTTTCTTGCCCTTCATCATCATGCGCATCATCAGGAACATTCCAACCGGACAGGCAAGCAGTGCGACAATGCTAAGCAAACCGCTTCCGAACGTAAAACCCAGAAAGGGAATTGCAGCCAGAAGAAGCAGCGGCGCCGCGCAACATACAGCCATCATGAGCATTCCCTTGAGAGTCCATTTCTTCTCTCCTTGAGACGGGTTTTCTGCTGTCGTCTCGGAATGTTCGATAGATGAAACTGCCGGAGTCCCTGCCGTTTCTTTTGCGTTAAAGTTATCTGCCATATAGCCCTCCTCTTTCTTTTTCTTTTGGTTAATAAGACCTTTTTTCAGTTCTAGCGGTTTCTTCGGGATCTTTTCCGTTTGCTCATTCCATTAAAAATAACCGCTGCAGGTATTCTTCAACTTCTAGTGCCAGCGTTTTTCTCACTCCCATTGATTCACTCAATCCTCGCCAGAGTAATCATCCCGCCTTCCATGTGCATCGGCTTGTGGCAGTGGAAAAACCAATCGCCGGGGTTGTAAGCCGTGAGCTCAATTACCACTGATCCCATGTGGCCATCGACGTCAACGCTGTCCCGGACGATAGGTTGCGCCAGCTCGTTCCCATTCACCGACACAACCTTGAAAGATTGGCCGTGAAGGTGCATCGGGTGAGCCTCCATGCTCATGTTGTTTAGCGCCACTCTCACCAGGTCACCTTTTTTGACGCGTAGCGGATCGGTGTTCGGATACCGCTTTCCGTTGATCGTCCACACATCCGACCCCATCATCCCGCCGCTCAGAGTGAGATTGAAGGTTCGCTCCTGGCCCGAGGGAGGCGGAATAATCTCTCGTCCCCTACCACGGGCGTAGTGCCAGAGATTGAGGCCCCTTACTCCTTCAACGGCCGCTTCCGGCTTGGTCTCTTCTCGGCCTTCATAGACGATCAATACCTGTTCGCCGGCAGTCCCATGGCCGTGCTGTGAACAGTAGAGAAACCAAGCGCCGGGCTTGTCCGCCACGAACTCGACGTCGTAGCGTTCGCTGGGAGCAATCGGCACGGCATCAACTTCCACAGCCTGCACCAGGGGATTTCCGTCGGTATGGGTCACCCGCAGGCGATGGCCCGCCAAACGGATAACGTGGGTGTGATCGGCACTAGCATTAATGAGGCGCAGTCGAATCCGCTCGCCCTTATTTACTTTGAGTGGCTGCGTTGCCGGGTAGGCCTTGCCATTGATGGTCATCGTGTCATAGGCAGGCATATGACTACCGCGCATCATGCCTCCCATCATTCCGCCCATACCACCACCCATCATTCCTCCCATCATGCCACCCATACGCCCGCGGCCGCCAGCGGTGCCTTCTGTTGTTCTCGCCACGGCGGTGCCCGTCCCGGTGACCCAATCATCGAGCAGTAAAGTGTATTCGCGATCAAACGGGAACGGATCAGCCTTGGCCGGGTCAATGATCAGTGGCGCATAGAGACCTAAGTCGAGCTGTTTGTGCTCCTGAAAATGTGTGTGGTACCAGCGGGTTCCGGATGGCGTAGCGGTGAACTCGTAGATAAATCTCTCCCCGGGCTGAACTGGTTTCTGCGTGATCCCCGGCACCCCGTCCATTGCATTTGGCACATCGACCCCGTGCCAGTGAATAGTGGTCGGTTCGGAGAGACGATTCTTCAGAATGATCCTTACCCTTTCACCCTCCTTTAGCCGAATTTCCGGACCCGGAATCTGACCGTTGTAGGCCATTGCTTTAATCCGCTTTCCCGGAGCCAGTTCCCACATCATCTCATGAGCCTCTAGCTGGATGTCTCTGAGTCCAGAGCTGCGACGATTTTCTGTTGCCCGGCTCTGTAGCGGAGAGACAATGCTGCCGCCGAGCGAGAGCGCCAATGCTCCAAAGCTTGCCTGACCAGAGAGCCTGAGAAAATCACGGCGAGAGAAATATGACTGTTTTACTTCTGCGCTTTCCATGTCATTCCTTCGTCCGTGCTCTTGAAGATGAGCCCGTCAGCCGTCGCCGCATAGACCTCGCTGGACTTCCGGTGATTTACAGTGACCGCGGCCATGTTTTTTAGCTCCTTCCCCAGAGGTTTCCATGTCTCGCCAATATTGGTGCTCTTAAAAAGCCCGTCGCGCATCGCTACGTACATAGCCTTGGGATTACCAGGATCCACCGCAAAGCCATTCACTGTCCGATTGGTGGGCAGACCGCCCACTAAACTCCACCCTCAGAAACAGTCCGGACTGTGTTGCAGGCCGGTAGAGGTGCCGGCATATAGAAAGATTCCACCCATGCCTGTAGAAATGTTCACCGATTTTAGAACTTTGACCTCGCCCTCAGGGCCGTCATCCACCCTGGTCCATTTCGCACCGCCATCCGTGGTCCGATAGATTCCGTCCCCCTTTTCTCGTATTGCCGCGTGTAACTTTGACGGAGCATTCGGATCGATCGCGAGGCCGTGAACATCCATGCCTCCCAGGCCATTGTTCACCTGCTTCCATGTCGCTCCGCTATCTCCGCTCTTAAACACACCTGCCTCATGGGTGCCGACGTATATTGTTTTTGAATCCCTGGGGTCAGGAGTGACAGTCATCACGTCCAGATGGGGGTGTTTGGCCGAAAGCGCAACTTTCTTCCAATTACGTCCGCCGTCCTCGCTTCGAAAAAGACCGGTGTGCGCACCTAGGAATAAAGTCTGCCCGCCAGAGTCCATGGCGAGCGAGTGGACGTGTTCAAACGTCACCGCGCGCTTCTTCGATGAATTTTGGTTAGCAGCCAATATGAAGTGGTCAGGTTCTCGCCCCTGGGCCACTCCGGCGGTCAACACTAGAGCCAATCCAACGTATATTGGCAGAAATTTCACTCGTTGCTTCATGATACCTCCGTCTTGAAAGTTGCCTTCCTATCGATTGTTCATCACTTCCTAAACTTCCCTCTTGGCTAACAACAGATCTAACGTGCGCTAGATATTTCTTCGTCGATGATAGTGGCGAAACGCTCAAACGGTTCCGCACCTGCCAGCAACCGCCCATTGATAAAAAAAGTCGGGGTGCCAGTCACTCCGAGAAGGGTTCCCTCATCTACATCTTTCTGAACTACATCCCGAAACTTGCCGCTGGCGACGCATTTTTCAAAAGCCGGTACATCGAGCCCAACCTCTTTGGCGTATGATTTCAAATCCGCCGCATCGGCCTTTGGGGCATTCGCGTACAGCACATCATGGTACTGCCAGAATTTCCGCTGTTCGTTGGCGCATCGAGCCGCCTCGTGGGCATTCCGCGCCGCAGGGTGAATGCTATCGATTGGAAAATCCCGATGGACCAGTCTGATCTTCTTGCCGTACTTAGACAGAACCTGCGCCACGGTTGGCTGAGCCTTTTTACAAAACGGACAGTGAAAGTCTTCAAATTTCACCATCGTCACAGGCGCTCTCGCAGGCCCTTTGAAGGGCGCACCGTTCGTTGTCACCTCGACGCGGTGGACTGGCGGTGGTTCAAGATGAACGGCGACCTTGGCTTTGGATCGGAGAAGTTGAAAGTATTCTTGCTTCTTAGCTGTTATTTTTTCGTTCTGAAGATGGACCCGGATCTGTTGTCGAGCCGCAGCCGGATCACCCGGCACACGTGCCTTGTTTTTCTCGTAAAACGTCTCTACTTCTTGCTCGCTCACCAGCGCGAGCTTGGACGTAACTTCGGCATCGAGCAAAGCTGGGACCGATAAACCTTTCTTTCTCGCCTCTCTGGTCAGCAGCGTGGCATTAATCAGCTCTTCCACCTTTTGTCGCTTGAGCTTGTAGATTTGTTCCTGCAATTTGGCTAGAGGAGCGCCGATTGCTTTATTCACTTCCTCTACGGTAACCGGCACACCATCGATTTCAGCCAGTGGTTCGCCAACTGCCGATCGCCGGGCCACAATGAACAGACCGATTAGAAACAAAAAAGCGAAAACACCAAATAGCGCGACCTTTTTTTTCATAGGTTTCCTTGAGAGCAACGGTATGGACTTGACCCAGAACTCCACTACTCTAGAACGGCAAACCAAGCCGTCTTAATTGGTCATAAAAGTATTCGAGCATGGAACGTGCGCCTCTCCGGCATAGCGTCGCTACTAATACTGATAAGCCGGCAAGCCTCCAATCAGGAGAACAACTGAAAAAATGACAGACGCCCTCTTCATCCTGTCCTCTCAGAGTTATTCGATTTCCTTTTTGATGCTTTCGAACTCTTCCTTGCCGATCTCGCCTCTGGCGTAACGCTTCTTAAGGAGATCCAGTGCGCTTTCGTCGCTACCGATCGTGCTCGAAGGTCTTTGACCCCACACCCACTTCACGCCGTAGGCAGCAGCTAAAACGAATAGGAACAGAACGAGCAGACCGAATAACGAACTTAGAAGGCCCCAAACCATCATGTCCATCATTCCCATTCCATCCATCATCATGTTCCTACTTTAAAGAAAGGAGCAGGGGCCGGTCAGGTCCCTGCTCTAAGAACCTTCACTTCTTTGGCATTTCCATAGCCTTGCCGGACTCCGCTTGTGCGGACTCCATCATCGCGGAGCACTGATCCATCATCTTCATCATGCGCATCATGCCTCCGTGATTCTTCTCACCTTCTCCTTCCTTCATCATGTGCTCCATCATCGACGGATCTTGCTTCTGCTCTGCCGTTTGAGCGGCCAGAGCCCAGCCCGAGAGAATAAGAAAAGACATTACAACAGCCAAAGCGGTTGTTTTCATAAATTTCTCCTTGGAATTTAATCACCTCAGTTCCTCCTTCAGCGAGGCTGAGAGTCAGTAGATCAAAAAATCAGAAACGCAGCGGAAATTAGCGAGAGCGCGAAATCAGAGGTTCAACACGGAGTTGTAAAGATGGATGGAAACTTTCTGTGGTCCTGCAGGAAAAGCATTTGTATGCTCGTTCCCGACAAAAGCCCCGGCATAAGCAGAAGAATCAAAACACGCTTCACCGACGGCCACGCCGAGAGAACTTTTGAGAGAATCGCTGGAACGGGTCGAGCTAAGCGCACCTTGAGAGAGGAGATGGGAAGATCGATCAAAGCCGCACAGATAGCTGGGATGCTCACAGTCAGTCATTTGCATTGCGCGGTTATCTTGCGAGCAGCCGGTCACTGAAGCGAGAGATTGGCCGGGAAAAGCCAGAGTAACGCACAACACCCCCAGCGCAAAAAACAGGACGAGACCGAAGGCAACTAGGTTTTTTGCCGTCCGCTTCATTGCACTAATCTTTGCTCCTTCTTGATCGGAAGTCAATCGATCCGGCATTCATTACTCTTTTCCATGATCCAATAGCGGCCGTAATGCGGAATATCACCGGCGGCAGAATCAGCATTTGCGCAATCGGAACAAAGCCTATACCGAGCCCAGGCACAATCGGCATCTTCTCCGTATAGGCCCACTGCCCGAGTCTATGCACCGACACCCACTCGACCACCACTGCCAGGACAAGTCCCGCGGTTATCATTATGAGATAGCCAGGAAGACCCGGGCGAACAAACCAATCCGGTTGCCGCAACGTGACCCACCCAGCCGCCACGATCAGCAGCACCATAATCCCGTCGCCCAAACTCGCGACGACACAGTGCCAGAAAACTCCCGCATCGTAAGCTTCAAGTCCGACATAAAGCGGCGCCTGTGCTAGCTCCCACGCATAATTCAGCAAGACAGCAAAGACAAATACCGAGATGAGCTTATAAGCTGGCATATGGCTCGCTTGATGGCCTATAGCTTATGGGTTATGGCCTGTTCGCCTACGGCTTACTTTATGGCCTATGGCGTGTTTGCCTCCATTCGCCATTTACTATACGCCATTTGCCATCGGCTATTTGCCATCTGCCATACGCCATATGCCATAAGCTATCCGCCATCAGCGATCTGCCGCCGTAATGCCCGACCTCGCCACACATGATAGATCGCCGGATAGACGATGAGCTCAAGGAGGAACGAAGTAGTGACTCCGCCGATCATCGGCGCAGCGATTCGTTTCATAACGTCGGCGCCGGCGCCGTGGCTCCACATAATCGGCAGCAAACCGACTATAATCGCCAGCACCGTCATCATCTTCGGTCGGATGCGTTTCACCGCGCCTTCGGTGATCGCTTCCTGGAGGTCTTTAATTGTTCGCATCCGTCCCGAATTGCGCCATTTATCGTAGGCCTGATCCAGGTAGAGAAGCATAATCACGCCGGTTTCGGCGTCCACCCCCGCCAACGCGATGATGCCGACCCACACGGCGACGCTCATGTTGTATCCCAAGAGATAGACGAACCAGATCGCTCCGATCATCGAAAAAGGAATCGCCAGCAGCACGATGAAGCACTTCATCGCCGACCGCACGCTGATGTAAAGCAAAACAAATATCAACAGCAGAGTAAGCGGCACGACATACATCAGCCTTTCTTTGACCCGTTGCATCGACTCATATTGCCCGCTCCAAGATAGAGTATAGCCGGTCGGGAGCTGTACTTGTTCGGCAACCTTCTTTTTCGCCTCGTCCACGTAGCTACCGATGTCCCGGCCTGCCATATCGACATAAACGTAACCGGCGAGTTGCCCGTCTTCGTCGCGGATCATGGCGGGGCCGGAAGTCAGCCGAAGCTCGGCCAGTTGCCCCAAAGGAACCTGAGCGCCATTCATCGTTGGAATCAGCACGCGTTTCAACTTCTCGGGATCGTCGCGCAGCTCGCGCGCGTAGCGCACATTTATCGGATATCGCTCTCTTCCTTCCACCGTAGTGGTGATGCTCTCGCCGCCGATGGCTGACTCGATGATCATTTGAATGTCTTCGATCATTAATCCGTAACGGGCAATCTCTTCCCGCTTTAAATCAAAATCGAGATAGTAGCCGCCGGTCACACGCTCGGCGAAGACCGAACGGGTTCCCGGAACGGAATTGAGGACTACTTCAAGACGCCGGCCGATCTCCTCGATTTTTTTCAGGTCAGGACCGAAGATCTTAATCCCTACCGGCGTACGAATACCGGTGGAAAGCATGTCGATGCGGTTTTTGATCGGCATCGTCCAGGCGTTTGCCACGCCGGGAAGGCGCATCTTCTTGTCCATCTCATCCACCAGTTTTTCCCAGGTCATTCCGGGGCGCCATTCGGACTCCGGCTTTAACATCACCGTGGTCTCGCCCATACTGAAGGGCGCCGGATCGGTCGATGTCTCGGCGCGGCCGGCCTTGCCGAAGACCCACTCGACCTCGGGAAAGGTTTTGAGCATGCGATCCTGTATCTGCAGGAGCCTTGATGCCTGAGTGATGGAAATACCCGGCAGTGTTGTCGGCATATAAAAGATCATTCCCTCATTGAGCGACGGCATGAATTCCGAACCGAGCCGGGCGAAAGCCGGATAGGTGAGAATCAACGCGATAATAGCCAGCGCAATGGTGGTTTTTCTAAACCGCAGCACTCCTCGTACCACAGGCGTATACAGGGCGATCAGAAACCGATTTACAGGGTTTCTGGCTTCCGGTTGAATGCGGCCGCGAATGAGTAAAACCATCAGTACAGGAGCGAGGGTGATTGAAAGAAAAGCAGCAAAAAACATCGCGAAGGTCTTGGTAAAAGCCAGCGGTTTAAAAAGCCTTCCTTCCTGGGCTTCGAGGGTAAACACCGGAAGAAAAGAAATAGTGATTATAAGGAGGGAAAAGAAAAGCGGCCTTCCCACCTCCTTTGCCGCTTCAATGAGGACCTGGTTACGATCTCCCGGCCGTCCCTCTTCTTCCCATTGTTCGAGCCGTTTATGCGCGTTTTCCACCATGACAATGGCGGCGTCGACCATGGCGCCGATGGCGATGGCGATTCCGCCGAGCGACATAATGTTCGATGTGAGGTTCAGATAATATATGGCGATAAAAGAGAGGATGATGGCGATGGGCAGAGTGAGGATCGCGACCAGCGCGCTACGCACGTGAAAAAGGAAAATGACGATGACAAGGCTGACGATGAGGCTTTCCTCGATAAGTTTTTCTTTTAAAGTAGCAATCGATCTGAGTATGAGATCCGAGCGGTCGTAAGTGCTCACAATCTTAACGCCTGAGGGGAGAGCCGGCTCGATCTCTTTGATTTTCTGCTTGACGCGATCAATCAAGTTAAGAGCGTTTTCACCATGGCGCATCACCACGATGCCGCCCACGACTTCGCCTTGGCCATTCAGCTCCGCGATCCCGCGCCTCATGTCCGGCCCCAAGCTGACCGAAGCAATGTCGCGTACGAGAATCGGGATGCCGCGCTCGCCGCCCACGGTGATCATTTCGATATCTTTGATCGATCGGATATAGCCGCGGCCCCGGACCATGTATTCCGCGCCACTCAGTTCGACAGACCGGCCGCCGACGTCATTGTTGCTCATGCGAATGGCTTCCACCACGCTTTTCACCGGCAAGCGGTAAGCCGCCAACTTGTTGGGATCCAGATTGACTTGATACTGCCGGACGAATCCGCCGATGCTCGCCACTTCTGCCACGCCTTCGACGCTGCCGATTTGATAGCGCAGGTACCAATCTTGAAGACTGCGTAACTGGGCCAGATCGTATTTCCTCGACTCATCGATGAGCGCATACTGAAAGGCCCAGCCGACACCGCTGGCATCCGGTCCGAGCGTCGGAATCACGCCACGCGGAAGACGACTTGTTACCTGATTGAGGTATTCAAGCACTCGGCTTCTTGCCCAATAAATATCCGTGCCATCTTCAAATATGATGTACGCGTAGGAGTAGCCGAAGTCGGAAAACCCTCGCACGGATTTCACCTTCGGCGCGGAAATCATGGTGGTCACGATCGGATAAGTCACCTGGTCTTCGATAATTGTGGGATTTCTCCCCATCCAAGGCGTGTAGACGATCACCTGAACGTCGGAGAGATCCGGTATCGCGTCTAAGGGTGTGTTCTTTAACGCCCAGAGTCCCCAGGCGCTGAGAAAAACAACCATCAGGAAAACAATAAATTTGTTTTTCGCGCTTCCCTCGATGATTTTTTCGATCATAAATTAGCCCGCTTTGCTTTATGGCTTATAGCTCGCTCCGCTAAATAGCTTATAGCGAATCGCTCGCTCGCGGTGTCGCTTTATAGCTTATGGCGTATGGCCCGCTCGCGGTGCTTGCTCTATGGCATATGGTTCGCTCGCGCAACGTTCGCTTTATGGCACGCTATGAGCCATCCGCCATATGCCAATCCGCTGATTACCTCAGCGTCCTTTTAAACGCGTTGATCTTTTTACCCAAGGATTCAGCTTCTTTTTTGATTTTCTCCAAGTCCTGCTTAGAAATGTAAGATTGCTTCTCGGCGACGAAAAAACACGCGACAGTTTCAAAGGTGGAACCTAGAGCCACATCTAAAAAGTGAGAGAAATCTTTCTTTGTTCCTCTGCCTGATCCTTCAGCGATATTGAGCACGATCGAATTGGCCGCGCGCCTAGCTTGCGACGTGAGATCGAAACGTTCTTCAGCGGGAAACTTCTTGACCAACTCATGCACCCTAACTGAAAGATCGACAGCGACGTGGAAGATCTCTAATCCTTCGAATCGAAAAGTCATGTGTTCTCGTTTCTTGGCATATAGCCTTTGCCTATGGCGTATGGCTCGCTCGCGCAACGTTCGCTTTATGGCACGCTATGAGCCATCCGCCATGAGCCATATGCCATCCCGCCATAAGCCACATGCTATTTGCCATCTGCAGCCAGTAGCTTAAACGTTTCTTTTAATTCTTTCTGACCGGGACGGCGGACAATTACCGTCACGAGCCACTCGCCCATCATCCCCATGTTAGCCTTGGTTTCATAAAAGCCATCCTTCGAGAGCTTAACTTCCGGCTTGGACAGGACCATGCCCGGCATGTTCATCGTATATTGAAACGCGACTTGAGCGTCCTTGACTAGATTGCCGGATTTATCGGCGATCTTTAGCCGAAGGATATTGTCTCCTGCTTTAGGCTTTTCCGGCTGAGTAGAAAGGGTCAAGGTCAAATCTCCGGCTTTTTTCTCCATGGGTCCCGCCTTGGCCGGCGAATCCATTTTCATCCCTTTCATGTCTTCCATCCCTTTCATTCCTTCCATGCCTGGCATTCCCGCCATTCCTTCCATCGACATTCCCGGCATTCCCGCCATCGCGCCCATGGCCTCGGCTAAGCGGCTTTCAGAATCCAGGAGAAACGCCGAGCTGGCGACAATCTTCTGACCTTCATCGAGGCCTGATATAATCTGATAGAAGCCGTCCATCTTGGCTCCCAGCTTGACCTCCCTCGGCTCGAAGTGACCGTTGCCTTTGTCGATAAAGACCATCTTTCTTATTCCCGAATTCAAGACGGCTTCTTCGGGCACCGCCAGATGTCTTCCGCCATCAATCTTTATCTCGGCATTGACGTACATATCGGGCTTGAGCTTGAAGCCGGGGTTCGGAACATCCAGCCGAGCTTTTGCGGTCCGGGTCTTTTCATCGACATAGGGATAAATAAAAGAGACTTTCCCCTTGATGGTGCCGCTCGGATCATAAGAGAGACTCACGCTGGCCGTTTGCCCGGGGCGGACAAAGGGAATTTCGTTTTCATAGATATCGACGTTTACCCACACGGTAGAAAGATCAGCAATAGTGAAAAGCTCTTTGTCCGGCATGATTCTCATACCTTCATAAGCTTCCCTTTTGATGACAAAGCCGGAGTGGGGCGCATAGAGAGTTAATGTCCTTTGGGCCTCGCCTTTTTCCTCAAGCTGACGAATTTGATTTTCCGAGATGTCCCAGAGAGCAAGCCGTCTCTTACTTGCTTCAACCAAGGACTCCCCTCCTGACCGAACTTCGGGAATAGAACTCGATGAAAAACGTTCCCTGGCCTTTACGGCCAAGAGATATTCTTGCTGCGTTGCGAGTAGATCTGGGCTATAGATCGTAAATAACGGTTGGCCTTTCTCAACTAACTTTCCGGTGTAGTTGACGTAGAGCTTATCGATCCAGCCTTCGATCTTGCTATGGACGTGCGTGACCTTAGTCTCATCGTAGGTGATGGTTCCAACCGTGCGCACCGTTCTGATCATTGGTCTTCTTTCGATGGTCGCGAATCTCACGCCCATGAGCTGCTGCTTCTCGGGGCTAACCATTACCATGCCGGGAGCCATTCCACTCATGCCTTGCATACCACTCGTCCCCTCCATTCCGGCCATGTTTTCCATTCCCTTCATACCTTCAGAGTCACTCGCCTTCGCAGTGGCCGATATTCCCTGATCCATTCCTTTCAAAGCCCAAAAGTAGCCCGCAGCAAAAATCCCGACAGCCAAAACAATTAACACGAGAGCTTTTGATGTTTTTGCGATCTTCATTTTAATTTACTCCTTATGACTAAGAGCGTATGGCTTATGGCGCGCTTCGCTTCATGGCTTATCGCGGGGATCTCCTGCCGTAGGCCATAAGCCATCGGCCATATGCTATCTATTCCAGTTCCTTCCCCACCGCTCTTTCTAGATCGGCGCGGCTCTGCTCATAATCGACCAGTGCTTTGTAGTAACCCATGCGAACATCTCGTATCGTTCTCTGCGCATCCAAAAGGGTCATGAAGTTTACGCCGCCGGTTTGATAAGCGGCGACCGCGGCTTGAAAGGAGTGTTCCGCCTGGGGAAGCAATCCATCCCGATAAATTGAGATTGATCGCATCGCCGCCTCGACTTTTGCGGACATCTCCCTTATCTCAAAGAGAGCCATATTTTTCATGGCCGCCAGATTCGCCTTTGCTGCCTCGCGTTCCGCTAACGCCTCTTCGATCTCGTGGTCATGCCGACCCTTGGTCCATGGCGAAAAGGGGATAGTTACCGTCAGCATCGGGGTGTACATGTGTTGGGTACTTTGATCAGGCGCAACCCAGTACTGTAGACCCACCATAAAATCGGGATACTTCCGATTCCTTTCCGCCAGCTCCACGGCCTTAGCCGATCTCGTGATACTCGACTGGAGACTTCTGAGTTCAGGCCGCTGCGTGACTGCGAGTTTTTCCAAATCCGCAGATCGAAGGTCGAGGGGCCTTATCACCGGCTCTCCAGGCTGGGCTAACAAAGAATCAGGAGCGCGGCTCATAAGCGTATTGAGTCTGGCTCGTGAAGTAGTTAGGTCTTTCTCCGCCCATGTCAGCTTGTTTAAAAGTTCGGTCCGCTCGAGCAGCGCCTTGATGATGTCCTGCTGCGGCGCCCGCCCGACCTGATATAATCCTTCCGCTGTCGCGGTCGTGTGACTAAGCAAGTCCAGCAGTTCACGGTAAATCTCGACACCTTTACTCGCCATAAAGTAATCCGCATAGGCCGCTTTGACCTTGGCGACAATCTCTTGTTCTTTCGCTCTAAGCTCCTCCTCGATCATTCTCACTTCCTGATCGGCCATTTCGCCCTTTAAGCCTAGCTTGCCGAAGAAAGGCAGCTTCTGACGCACGCCAATGATAAGCGGGTTTGCGCTTCGATACCGTAACGGTTGATTCAGCGGAACGCCCCACGCCTCAAGGTTAAGCTCAGGGTCTTCCAAGTAGGTTGCGTGACTCGCCCTCGCGCGGGCAGCTTCAACATTTTTTTTCGCCGCTTGAATTTCCGGATTTTCTCCCAAGGCTTCTGCTATGGTCTGAGAAAGGCTGAGCGTCACTCGATGGTTCGACTCTTGCCCTACGGCATTAGCTGCAAAAGTCGCAATCGATAGAAACAACGCGGAAAATACCGTTAGTGTTGCTTTAGTTCCATCCATGACATCTCCCTATGAGAGCGTCAGATACCTGACCATACGCTGTTTTTATAATCGGAAACGTAACGAGCAGGCGACACAATTAGACCTAGGGTCCAATGGCGTGTCACATTCTCACCGAGGAAACGAGAAAGGTGTTAAATCCGAAGAACTCGGAATGAAAAGGGCAAAGAAAGTTTAAAGACAGGGTGGTAAAAAGTTTCTAAGTCAAAAGGATCTGGCGAGAGAACCACTTTCTCGAAAGATTCGACTACCAGTGGTGAAGGAAAAAACAAAAGTGGCTGCGCATCCGGTGCTTTGAACGCTGCCCGCTGGATAGACAGCATCCGGTCGCGGACGGATTGGCAAATATCCTGTTTATGTTCCGCGCAAGGTCCTCTCTTTACTCCCTCATCACCCATGGAGGAATGCTGCGCATTCATTTGGAATAGGCTCAGGCCGGAACATGCATAGACTGTCGTTGTAACTAACAGCGAGAGAACAACCGCAATAGCGAGCACGGCTTTATTTGAGGAAACAGGTCTTCGCATACCAGTCATATAACAGCCGACAAACTACGTAAGTTCCGTTTACTTGTCAACATCGGATGGCTCCTAGCTTAGCTAAGCTAGTGTTTCGGTCCCGGGATCGGCACGACTCGTTTGCCTTCGACCTTCTCGATGTGCCTCATGAATCGATAAACATTCTCCACTTCGTTGTATTCGAACGCCGGAAGCTCACGCCAGGTTTTGAAGTACTCCATCCCCGATTCAGTCTTGGCGCCGATCATCGTTAAGGCGCCATGCGCTTTGGCTTTGCGCAACTCATCTCGATAATTATCTAGTGAAGCCGCCCAGGAAGCATTCTCCACGCCCGCGGCCTTTGCCATCGCAATCAGATCGGTGCCCGCGCTTGTCGCCGTCGGCCTGAGACCTGAAGCTTCGTAAATACCGTTATCAAAGAGCAACAAGGTTAAGTTGGCCGGACTCTGCCACGCCAGAGTCGCAAGCCCGCATGCATTCATCAGCAGCGCGCCGTCGCCGTCAATGCCGATGATACGCCGCTTCGGTAGCGCCAGCGCCAAACCCATCGAGATCGACGAAACCAGTCCAAGGGTGCGGCAACGCAAGTTGCCATCACTCGGCCGGATCGTGTTCCACTCGGCTGCGGCGCCGCCCACCGTGGTTACGACCAGCGCATCGGCCATTTCTTCGGCGGCGATTTTAAGGCAATCGTATCTCTTCATTTTCTCATCCCGAGAACGTCTTTGGTCAAAAGCACGGCCACGGGCCGCCTTGAATCGATGGCCAGCGTCGTCGCGCCTTTGATCGTAGTTTTGATTTCCTGCAGATCACGCAGGACCTGGTACCTTATACCGAGTCCTTTCAGGACGGGCTCGGTGACTGAGCCAAGCATCGAAAAGCCCTCGTCGCCGAGATCGCCGGCGTAGTAAATCATCAGCAGGATGGGAATATTAAAATTCAACGCCGTCGTTGTCAGCGCGTTGCAGCTGTTAAGAAAGCCGCCGTTCTGCATGATGATCGCCGGAGTCCGGCCGCCCATGTAGGCTCCGGTACAGATGCCGATGCCCTCCTCTTCTCTGGCGAGCGTCACATGGGTAAGTTCCGGATCGGCATCGACGAGCGCCAAGAGTTTGGCGAGGTTGGCATCAGGCAGCGAGGTCACGAAGTTGACACCCGCTTCTTTCATGCCTTCGACGATCAATTGAGGGCCGCTATTCTCGGTCATTTGTTTCTCCGGGTTTGATCTTTATTTAAGAACATCCTTCAGTTTGGCGACGACGCCGGGACTGAGTTTAAAGAGTCGATTGACGGTTTTATTTAATTCCTCGCCTGTCATGGAATCGATGCCTAGCTTGGACTTCTTGGTATCGGCGAGAAACTCCGCATCCTTCATCGTATCGGCGTAAGCCTTGCGAACGATCTCCACTCGATCTTTGGGCGTGCCCGGCGGCAGGACATAGGAATAGGTCAAGTCGGATACATCGTGAATGCCGGCCTGGATCAATTGGCGCGCGTCCTCGGATTTTGCCGCGCTGATCGCCAAGGGCACTTTAGGTAGTTCCGCAATCGGCTTTGAAACGGTTTGCAGCACGACGATCGCATCGCCGGAATCCAAGGCCCTTGCCCACGTTGCTTTGAGCGAGTCCCAGGTCCAGCCGCAGACGCCGGCCAACTCGCCGCCTTCAGCCGCCAGGCGCACATCGGCGATACCTTTGTAGCCCGAGACCAGTTGGATCGGCAGGTTTAATGCTTCTTTCAGGATCAAAGGAACGTTGTGTGTCGCCGAACCCGGACCCGTGGCGCCCAACTTTAGCGGCGTCTTGGATGACGTCCATTTTTCGAAAGTCGTGAAACCGCTGGCTTTGGTCATGACGCAGACCGACTTGTCCTTAACCGGAACACCGACATACTCGTACTTGAGCGCGTCGAACTCGATGCCAGGCCAGGCCAGAAGCTGCTGCATGAAGATCCCGCCGTTGATGTTACCGATGGTGAGACCGTCGGGCTTGGCGACTTTAAAAATATGATTGGCGGCAATCAGGCTGCCGGCACCAGTCATGTTTTCCACGATCACGGTCGGATTCCCAGGCAAATGCTTGCCGATATACCTGGAGATCGCTCTGCTGTAGACGTCGAAGCCGCCGCCGGCGCTGAAGCCGACCACCACGGTCTTTCCTTTATAGGACGGCTCTTGCGCACCGGCGAACGGCGCGACGACGAATGCCAAACCGATAACCAGCAAAAGTTTCAGAAGTTTCATAGTTCCCCTTTTTTTCGCGAGAGTTGATGCCAGAGAAGTTAGTGCGAAACTATGCGAACCGGATAGTTGGTGTCAATCCGAGCAGACTGTAACAAAGATTCATCGTGTTACGACAAAAACATTCGCCCATTGGATGACGTGATGAAAATAGCCAGATGCTACAATTCTGGAAATACGCGCCATGCCCGAAACTTCGTCGAGCCGCACGCTCTCAGTCAAAAAAATAGTATTGCGTTCCCGGAATTTTCCCCCCCGGAATTTCGACGCACCGCAGCGAATGAGAGGCGACATCTTTTCATCGTCTTCCTTCTTTTAACATCTGCTGAGCCGCGATCAAATAGAAGAGACAGGAGCCCACGTGTCAAGCAATACTTCGTGCCGTGCCGGCGAACAAGCATCATGTCTTTCGCCCGCCACAAAAACCGCCACTCTGTCAAAGGGCCGCAAGACGCAAACCGCTACGTGGGTTGCTTTCCAAGTTTATTTTGAAATGATACATAACATGCGGCTTAAGCCCACCGTCAGAATCCACAGGTTCCGGCACGGAATTGCCTACCTGCTTCTGGTCGCCGTCGGCGCATTGTTTATGCACCAATGGATGAACGATGTGTTGGACCATTCCGCTCTGCAAGTCTTCACGACAACGCTGACTAAACTCCCCGTGGCGATAAAGCCGAGACCCGACATCGGATTGCCTGCTGCGGTGCATAGCGCCCAGGCTACGCCCAATTTCACCGTTTTGCTTTTCGTGCTCGGCTTCGATCTCAAACAAAACCTACAGAACTGGCCAGTCATATCGGGCGATATTGCACGTTCCCCTCCAAGCCTTCACTTCGTTTGAGTGAATTTTCGCGGCAATAATCGCAGCGAATTCTTTCGTTCTGAATTAGGCAGCGTTTTCTGACCCGACCTCCAAGACCGGCTTGTGCCGAACTGAAGTTTGCTTTGTGCACATAGCGCATAAGGAGGCGTCGGCAGCCCCGGCATTCCCGTAACTATAATGAACGTCAGCAGAATCTTTCGCGAAGCCGATGGAGGTCTCATGGAGGTCTCATTGATCGCTTAGAAAGGATTCCCATGAAGTCTCGCGGCCAAGCCTTTATATGCCAACTAGGTAAAGAGAGAAGACGAGAGGCAAGTTGAATACTAGCGGTCCGCCAAACGAGCAATTGTGAAAATTTCTTTGTTGCGTAATTTTTCTTTCGGCGGTCTCATCGTTGCTATTGCGGCGTCGCTCTCGGTTGGAGTGCCGGCAGCGGCGCAGCAGATCGACTCCGGCGGTTCCTCGATTCCGCAGAAGCGGGCCGAATCTCGAAGAGCTGATCGCGGCGAGATCCAGAGCCGACACCGCCAAGCGAGCCGTGACCCCTTTGCCGCCGGCAAGTGGCTTTTTACCGGCTACGGCTCCGCCGCGGTCGGCAAAACTTCCCGCCAAATTTATGCGGCGCGTTGGGGCTTGGGTTACCACGTGGCAAACGATCTATCGTTGAACCTGGAAGGAGTCGGTTATTTAATCAATCAGGAACGCAATACCGGAGCAATCGGGCTGGACCTGCTGCCGCGATGGCACTATCTGCGCAGCGAACGATGGTCGATGTATGCCGACGGCGGCGGAGGTGTGATTTATAGCGGTAAGCGCATGGGCAACTCGGGCACGCATTTCAATTTTACATTGCAGGGAGGAGTAGGCGCCACCTACGATGCCGGTCATCAGATAACGCCGATGGCCGGCATTCGTTGGTTTCACATCTCCAACGCGCGCATTCAAGGCAAAGCCCGTAATGTGGGGTTTGACTCGCCGTTGCTCTACCTGGGATTGATGTTTCCATTTTGAGGCGCGACTGAGCTCGGGAAGACGGAACAGGGAAATAGGTCGCATTTGCGCGCAGAGAAGAACTAGAACGACAACCGGGAGAATCCTATGGGAAAATTCGCACCAATTCGCTCTATCGATCGCTATCTGCCGATCGAAGATCACGGTCTGATCGGTGATGGCACGACCGCGGCGCTGGTCGGCCGCGACGGGGCGATTTCCTGGATGTGTGTACCCCGATTCGATTCCGCGCCACTGTTCTGCCGTATTCTCGATGCAAAGCACGGCGGCGCTTTCACGGTTGCTCCGGAGGAATTGATAGAAGCGCGGCAATTCTACGAGCCGGACAGCGCGGTGCTCGTGACTGAAATGCGCTGCGCCACCGGGTTGGTGCGGCTCACCGATAGTCTTGTTCTGCGCTCCGGGGCCGACCTGACGGAAAATACCGGGGCCGGCCGCGGCGAGTTACTGCGTCTGGTAACAGTCACTCACGGCAACGTGCGTTTGCGCGTCGAAATCGCGCCGCGCGGCGGCGCCTCCGCCGAGCCCGGCAGCGGCGGGCTGCGAATCCATTGCGCTGCTGCGCCAGAGGTTGAATTGAGCCTCTTTTCTTCATCACCACTAAAGAGCCTGAACGCTATTTTGGAGTTGAAGGCCGATGATCGAGTTCATTTCCTACTGCGTTGGGACGGCGCAGGCCAACGTTACCAACCTATTGTCCCAGAGACGCTGTTGGAAAGCGCGCTTGAGTCTTGGCGGCGCTGGATGAGGCACGTACAGTATGAAGGCCCGCAGCAGACCGCCGTCCGCCGTTCAGCGATCACGCTCAAGCTGCTGGACTACTTCGAGAACGGCGCCATGGTAGCGGCGCCCACATCTTCGTTGCCCGAAGCGATCGGCGGCACGCGCAACTGGGACTACCGGTATACCTGGGTGCGTGACGCCGCCTTCTCGGTTTATGCTCTGCGCCGCATCGGCCTGGTTCGTGAAGCCGATGGTTTTTTAGGATGGGTTCTCGATGCGGTGGAGAGAGAGCAGCGGCCGCGAGTGCTTTACGATCTCGACGGCAGGCAACCGCCGCCGGAGCGCAGCGATCCTGAACTAGAGGGTTACCGCCGCTCTGCTCCGGTGAGGTGGGGCAACGCCGCGGCAGATCAATGGCAGCATGACGTTTACGGTGAAATTCTCGACTGTGCTTACCAATGGGCCGCGCACGGAAATATCATCGATCAAAAACTGTGGGCGCATCTGCAACACCTCATAGAGGCCGCTTCGAGAGAATGGAACATGCCCGACCACGGCATCTGGGAAGTGAGAACATCGGGCCGCCCGTTCACCTATTCAGCGGCACTCTGCCAGGTGGCGCTCGACCGGGGCACGCGCCTTGCCGAAAAATTCAACTTGCCCGGTGACTGCAACGGTTGGCAAAAGGCTGCGCAACAAATCAAGCAAGCTATTTTGGAAAAAGCCTGGGACCCAAAGCTTGAGGCGCTCACGGAGCATCTCGGCGGCGGCGGCTTGGACGCCAGCGTCCTCTCCTTGCCGCTGCGCCGCGTGATCCCTGCGGACGACCCGCGGATGAGCTCCACCACCGCGGCGATCCAAAAACGCTTAGGCGCCGGAAACGGTCTCCTCTATCGCTATCTCCCTGAAGAATCACCCGATGGTATTGCCGGAGACGAAGGCGCATTTTTGCTGTGCAGCTTCTGGCTAGTAGACAACCTGGCCCGTCAAGGCCGTCTGGACAGCGCGCTGGATCTCTACGACTCTCTCTGCGCGCGCGGCGGAGATCTGGGCCTGCTGCCGGAGGAAATTGACCCCGGCAGCGGTTCTTTTCTCGGCAATTACCCGCAGGCCTTCAGCCATATCGGGGTCATTTCCAGCGGCGTAAACCTGGCGCGGCTGATTAAGAAGACGGAGGCGCAATGATTCGCTCTTTTGTCATCTTCAGGGCATCCGGCGATCTGGCGTCAAGATACCTTTTGCCCACGCTCGCCCATCTCAGCAGCAGATGATTGTGCACCATGTCGCGCAAGGGGCGACTCCTTTTAGATGTGATCAAAGGAGACTTGAATCTCTCTATCCGCGATGACGAAGCCGAGGAGTCCTGGCGCATAGAGGAGCCGATTTTGGAAGCTTGGCGTGAAGGCCATTTGTCTCTGTTTGAATATCCGGCCGGCTCTGCGGAACCTAAGCCAGATTAATCCATTCCCATCGGCCAAATGCGCGCCATAAGTACAGCTAATAGGAGGAACCATGCACTCACTTGCTAACGATTACGCGGCTGGGCTCTTGGGCTCTCACGAATCGCCCTGCCTTTCGCTTTACCAGCCGACTCATCGGCATCATCCGGACAACCAGCAGGACCTGATCCGCTTTCGCAACCTCGTTAAAACGATGGAGCAGTCGTTGCGACAGAAGTATACGACGCGTGAAGTCCAACCGCTTTTAGGATCATTCCAAGCTTTGGCTGACAATCGCGAATTTTGGAATCACACGCTTGACGGATTGGCCGTGATAGGCGCGCCCGGCTTGTTTCGAGTTTACCGGCTCCAGCGGGCAATCCACGAGCTAGTTGTCATTGCCGACAGCTTTCATATAAAGCCTCTCATGCGCATTCTTCAGTCGGCGGATCGCTACCAAATCCTCGCCCTGAACCGGCAGGAGATCAAACTGTTCGAAGGCAACCGTGACGCTCTTGATGAGATCGACCTGGCGCCGGGGGTGCCGCGGACGATCACAGCAGCGCTAGGTGAGGAGTTGACCGAACCGCATCTAACCGTTGCCAGTTATGGTATGGGTGCCAGCGGGCCGGCCATGCGCCATGGCCACGGCTCAAAGAAGGATGAGATGGACATCGACTCAGAGCGATTCTTCCGTGCCGTCGATCGAGCGATCTTGGAACATCACTCGCGACCGTCAGGCCTGCCCCTGATTTTGGCGGCGTTGCCCGAGTATCACGATCTGTTCCGCCACGTAAGCCAGAACCCACTCCTGATCGCTGACGGAATCGAAATTCATCCGGATGCCTTGCCGGCCGATGCGCTGCGCGAACGCGCGTGGCGGGTCGTGGAGCCGCAATATCTTGCGCGACTGGCGGCTCTGGCCGAGGAATTCGGCAGGGCAAAGTCCAAGAGCCTCGGCTCCGATGAACTGGCGCCTGTCACCGAGGCAGCAGTGGCCGGTCGAGTCGCGACCTTGCTGATCGAATCTGAACGCCATGTCCCGGGACGGATCAACTACGAGTCCGGGCGGATCGAGTTTCGCGATTTGGCCGACCCGGAAATTGATGACGTTCTTGACGATCTCGGGGAGTTGGTCCTGAAGAAAGGCGGCCAAGTCGTGATCGTCTCGGCCGAGCGCATGCCGACGGGGACCGGAATCGCCGCGATTTACCGATTTTGAGATGAACTGATCCGCGAGGAAATGTGGGTAGATGAATGCAAAGGGATGAATGATGAAGTAAACGCGATCTCGGTTCCATAGTCTCCGAGTTTCATTGCATCTTTCCGCTTTCATCCTTAATCCTTTCCAAAGCGTGAGGCTTTTTCAGTAGCCTGCTAGACTCATCTCTTTGCTTTGGCTAAAGTCGAAAGAGTTTTGTTCGCGCGAGGAGTAGAATTCATGGGATTGGTTTCGGCGGTGCTGTCCGGCTTTGTACTTGCGTTGATCGCGCCTTGGATGTATCGGATAGCGCGCGGCGCGACCGGGTGGCTGCTCGCCATTTTTCCTTTGGCCTTGTTCGCCTACTTCTTGAGCTATATTGACGCCGTCGCCGCAGGGAACGTCGTCCGCGTTTCTTACCCTTGGGTTCCGAGCCTGGGGATCAACCTGTCTTTTTATCTTGATGGCTTGAGTCTTCTTTTTGCATTTCTCATTAGCGGCATCGGCGCGCTGGTGCTGGTTTACGCGGGCGGTTATCTCAAGAACCATTCTCACCTCGGCCGGTTCTACGGTTTTATCTTGTTGTTCATGGCGTCAATGCTGGGCGTGGTCTTGGCGGACAACACCATAGGTCTATTTTTGTTTTGGGAATTAACCAGCGTCAGCTCGTTTCTTCTCATCGGTTTCGAACACGAAAAAGAATCATCACGCGCGGCGGCATTGCAGGCCCTGCTGGTCACCGCTTTAGGCGGTATGGCTTTATTGGGCGGTTTCCTCTTGCTCAACCAGGCAGTCGGGAGTTGGGAGATTTCCGAGTTGATACGCCAAGGCGGAGCTATTCGCGCTCACTCCCTCTACATCCCGATCGTTCTGTTGGTCCTCGCCGGCGCGTTTACCAAGTCGGCGCAATTCCCTTTTCATGTCTGGCTCCCCAGCGCCATGGAAGCGCCCACGCCGGTGAGCGCGTACCTGCACTCTGCGACCATGGTTAAAGCGGGTGTTTACCTGCTCGCGCGGATGACTCCCGCGCTGGCGGAAACCGCGCTTTGGACCGGCGCCGTAACCGCTGTTGGCGCCGTCACTATGGTCTTCGGCGCCGTGCTAGCGTTTCGCCAGAGCGATCTTAAACTTATTCTGGCCTACTCGACCATCAGCGCTCTGGGGATCATGGTTATGCTTTTGGGCGTCGGCACTGCCGGAGCCATTGAGGCCATGGTGGTTTTTTTGTTCGGACACGCACTCTACAAAGGAGCATTGTTCATGCTTGCCGGCGCAATCGACCATGAAGCCGGCACACGCGACGTAAATCGCCTCGGAGGCCTTGGCAGCGCCATGCCGGTGAGCGCCGCAGCGGGGTTGCTGGCGGCTCTCTCGATGGCGGCGGTGCCGGCATTGTTTGGCTTCTATGGAAAGGAATTGTTCTACGAAAGTCTTGCCAAAAATTATCTCATGCCGGTGCTGCTGATTGCATCTGTGCTCACCAGCATGATTTTCGTTGCCGTCGCGGTTCTCGCCGGTATCAAGCCATTTATCGGCAAGACAACCTCCTCTGCCAAACACCCCCACGAAGCGCCGATCAGTCTCTGGCTCGGACCTGTGACACTCGCCGCCACCGGCTTGGTCTTAGGGCTCTGGCCATCGATGGTCGACAAATCCGCTCTGCTCCCGGCAATTCAAGCGTTGCTCTGGAGACCGGTTTCCCTGGAGCTGGCGCTCTGGCACGGGCTCAATCCGATTTTTCTCTTGAGTATGGCGACCTTGGCGAGTGGATTAGGCCTGTTTATTTTTCGCAGCCGGCTGCTTCGACTCTTTAGTTGGCTCGATGCGCTGCGCGACTGCGGACCTAAACATGGATACAGCCTGGCGCTGACTGGCCTCAATGCCGCCGCTCAAGCGCAAACACGGGTCTTGCAAAGCGGTTATCTGCGTTACTACCTGTTGATCGTCATTGCCACCGCGACGATTTTGTCGGGTTATAAATTGCTTCAGGTGATGGGATCGGTAGCTTTAACCCTGCCCCTCGACGCTTCTTTTTACGAGGCCGCGCTTGCAGTGCTCATCCTGCTGGCTGCGTTCATGGCGACGCAAGCGCGATCACGGTTGGCCGCGATCGCGGCTCTGGGCATGGTCGGCTTCAGCGTTGCGTTGGTCTTCGTTCTCTTCAGCGCGCCGGATCTGGCGATGACACAGTTTTCAATTGAAACGTTGACGGTGATTGTCTTCGTCCTGGTATTTTATCATCTGCCACGTTTCGCCATTCTATCCAGCCGCTCGACGCGCGCGCGCGACACCTTCGTGGCTTTGACGGCGGGCGGGCTGATCACGGCCATCATGCTCAAAGCAAGCGGCGTTGAGCTGCATCCGAAGATATCGACCTATTACATCGAGAATAGCGTGCCTCTGGCTCATGGACATAACATCGTCAACGTCATCCTGGTGGAGTTTCGCGGTCTGGATACGCTCGGTGAAATTACCGTTCTGGCGATCGCCGCGCTCGGCGTTTATGCGCTCCTGAAGTTTTGGCCCGGCAAAAAGGAGACTCAGTGACCTCGCTCATTTTATCTACGGCGACGCGCTTTTTGTTGCCGCTTTTTTTGCTGTTTTCGATCTTTATCCTTTTCCGGGGTCACAACCAGCCGGGAGGCGGTTTCGTCGGCGGATTGATCGCAGCGGCCGCCTTTGCCCTGCACGCGATCGCCTATGACGTGAAACGAACCCGCCACCTGCTGGGTATCGATCCACGCAACTTAACCACCTTGGGATTGCTCGTCGCCATGGGCAGCGGCATGATTTCGCTGTTCCTCGGAGAACCATTCATGACCGGACAATGGGTAACCCTCAGCCTTTGGCCGCTGGAGCAACTGGAAATCGGCACGCCGTTGTTCTTCGACGTCGGTGTCTATCTCGTCGTTATCGGCATAACCTTGACCATCATCCTGTCGCTGGCGGAGGAATAAATTTCTGGAGACCTTACTGGCAGTCGTCGTCGGCGGCCTCTATGCGGCCGGTCTTTACATGATGCTGCGCCGAAGCATCGTAAAGCTCATCATCGGCCTGGGCCTTTTCGGTCACGCGGCCAATCTCTTGATTTTCACCATGGGTGGATTGACGCGCGCCCAACCGCCGATTCTTTCCGAGATCGCCGGCGATACCGCCACCGGCGTTGCCGATCCGCTGCCGCAGGCGCTGATTCTTACCGCGATCGTCATCGGCTTCGGCGTCCAGGCCTTCGCACTGGTCTTGATCCACCGCGCGGTCCAGACCGTCGGCACCGACGACCTCGATCGAATGAAAGCGACCGACACTTGAAGATCCAACTCATTTTGCCGCTGTTGATCCCGCTCGCGACGGCGATTCTGTCACTGCTGGCGTGGAATTGGTCGGCAGGCCGCCGCGCGATCAGCGTCGCCGGCGCATTCCTCCTGCTTGCCGGCGCTGTCTGGCTGCTCGCCACCGTGTGGCGCGACGGCATTCAGGTGATGGCGATGGGCAATTGGCCGGCGCCGTTCGGTATCGTCTTCGTCGCCGACCTGTTTAGCGCGATGATGGTGGCGATCGCCGCTCTTATGGGTTTTGCCGTCACCATCTATTCTCTCGTGACTATCGGCCCGGGGCGGGAATCGTTCGGCTATTATGCCTTACTGCACTTCTTGCTGCTCGGCGTGTGCGGCGCATTTTTGACCGGAGATCTTTTCAATCTCTATGTCTGGTTCGAGGTGATGCTGATGGCGTCCTTCGTATTGCTCGCGCTGGGCGGTGAGCGAGCGCAGATGGAAGGCGCGATCAAGTATGTGACGCTTAATCTCATCTCTTCTGCCCTATTCCTGGCAGCGGTGGGCCTTCTATACGGTGTCGCGGGGACATTGAACATGGCGGATCTGGCGCAGAAGCTCGGAGCGACGGAAAACCCGGACCTGGTCACAACCATAGCCATGCTGTTCCTCGTGGCGTTCGGCATCAAGGCCGGGATCTTTCCATTGTTTTTCTGGCTGCCGGCGTCGTACCACACGCCGCCGGTGGCGGTGTCGGCGATTTTCGCCGCGCTCCTCACCAAGGTCGGCGTCTACGCGCTGATTCGCGTCTTCACTTTAATTTTCGTACAGGACGTCGGTTACACGCATACGGTCATTCTTGTTCTTGCCGGATTGACCATGGTCACCGGCGTGTTCGGAGCGATCGCGCAAAATGAGTTTCGACGAATTCTTTCATTCCACATTATCAGTCAAATCGGTTATATGATCATGGGTCTGGGAATCTTCACTCAAGCGGCGCTAGCCGGCTCCATTTTTTACACCATCCATCACATCATCGTGAAGACCAATCTTTTTCTCGTCAGTGGCGTCGCTCACTTCGTGCACGGCACTTACGATCTAAAAAAACTCGGCGGTCTTTACAAAAACTTCCCAGGCTTGTCGTTCCTGTTTCTCATCCCGGCGTTGTCTCTGGCCGGGGTACCGCCCCTTTCCGGCTTCTTTGGCAAATTGACCCTGGCCCAGGCCGGCATAGCAAGCGAGCAGTACGTCATCGTCGCCACCGCTTTAGCCGTGGGCTTGTTAACCTTGTTTTCGATGACGAAAATTTGGCTCGAAGCGTTTTGGAAAGCACCACCGCAGCCTCCGGCGGAAGCTTGTGATGCAAAAGCTCTCGGCTCGCGCGCGGCTTACTACCTGCTGCTGTCGCCGATCATTTTGCTGGCGCTTTTGACCGTTACCCTTGGATTTGCCGCGGAAGCGATTCTGGTTGTATCGTTGCGCGCCGCCGAACAGCTCATGAATCCGGCTGAGTACATCCGGGCGGTGCTAGGAAAGACCTCTTGAACATGTTCATCTCGAATATTTTACTGGCCCTGACTTGGGCGGCCATTAGCGGCGAGTTCACCTTAAACAACGTGCTACTCGGTTTCATGGTCGGCTTTGGGATACTGCTCATGGCACAGCGTGTCACCGGCCGATCTAGATATTTTACCAAAGTGCGCCAGGTCATCGGCTTTGTAGGCTTTTATTTATGGGAATTGATCATGGCTAACTTGCGCGTCGCCTACGATGTGATGACGCCCCGTCTTCATATGAGACCGGGCGTCATCGCGATTCCTCTGGACGCAAGGACCGACATGGAAATCGCCATGCTGGCTAATTTAATAACGCTTACGCCGGGAACATTAAGTCTCGACGTTTCAACCGACAGGCGAGTTCTGTACATTCACGCTCTTTACGTCGATGATGTAGAAGCGGTTCGCCGCAACATTAAAGAAGGTATGGAACGGCGTGTACTGGAGGTTTTGCGATGATGTTTTCTACTTTCGAATCGGTGGCCGGCGGCTTTGCTCTCGCCCTGTTGAGCAGCGCCCTTTTTGTCGCATTTTTTCGGCTTGCGCGCGGACCCAGCCTTCCCGATCGCGTGGTCGCGCTCGATCTGATATCGACGATTTCGGTGGCGATCGTTGCCGTGTACACCATTATCACGAATAAACCGGTACTTCTGGACGTCGCCATCGTCCTGGCGTTGATCGCCTTTCTCGGTACTGTTGCCTTCGCCAGGTACTTGGAGAAGGGAGTGTCGTGATGAAAGAAGTTATTACTTCATTGTTGATGTTGGGCGGCGCAGCATTTGCCTTTTTGGCGGCGGTCGGCATTTTCCGTTTGCCGGATTTATTCTCGCGCATGCAGGCGGCCACTAAATGCTCGGCCTTCGGCGTCACCTGTGTCATGCTGGCTGTGGCCGTGCATTTTGCCGAGCTCGGCATCGCTACGCGTGCCATCATGACGATCTTTTTTGTGTTCCTCACCGCGCCGGTCGCGGCGCATATGATCGGCCGCGCGGCGTACTTTGTCGGCGTGCCGCTCTGGGAGGGCACCATCATCGACGAACTGAAAGGCCACTACGACATGCGCACACATGCTCTGAGCAGCAGCGATCGGCCGCCTAGCCCAAACGCCGGCAATGATCGGCATGGCGACGGCAGCGAGGCCGATTGAATCGGCTCGAACCGATTTCAAGCCGCCGGCAACCGGCCGCTTTGGGAGCAACGCTCTCCGGCTAGCTAGTGTAGTGTCTCACGCTCTTTGTACTTTATCCAAGACGGCCTTAGCGCGACGATACTTAGCGATGATGTCTTCGGCTTTGGCGGTCCAAACAAAGGGTTTGAGATTTTGGTTGTGGTGGTGCTGAATATAAGCTTGGATGGCAGCTCTCAAATCAGCGACCGGCTTAAAAACCCCGCGTCGAATTTGCTTGTCGGTCAGATCGCGAAACCAACGCTCGACCATGTTGAGCCAGGAGCTGGAAGTTGGCACAAAGTGTATATGGAATCGGGGATGGCGTTTGAGCCACGCTTTGACCTTGAGATGCTTGTGGTTCGAGTAATTGTCCACAATCAAATGCAAGGCCAACTCTGGCGGGGTTTGGTGATCAATCAGTTTCAAAAACTTGATCCACTCCTGATGGCGATGACGATCCATGCATGTCCCAATGATGCTCCCGTCGGTCATCTCCAGAGCAGCGAACAAGGTTGTGGTCCCGTTGCGTTTGTAGTCGTGGGTCATGGTTCCCAGTCGTCCCTTGACCAGTGGCAACCCTGGTTGGGTTCTGTCCAACGCTTGAACCGATGTTTTCTCATCGGCGCACAGCACCAGCGCCTGTTCGGGAGGATTGAGATACAAGCCCACCACATCGATGACTTTTTCAACAAACTTTTTGTCCCGACTCACTTTGAACGTCTTGGCCAAATGCGGCTTAAGTCCGCTGGCGTGCCACACCCGTTGGACCATCGATTTGTCGATGCCTAGCGTATCGGCCAACGTCCGGACGCTCCAGTGCGTGGCGTGAGACGGCTTGGCCTGGGTGGTCCTCTCAATAATCACAGGTGCCATCTGTTCTCGCTTGGTCGGCTTTCGGCCACCCCGTGCAAGATCCTTCTCGATTCCCGCCAATCGCTTCTGAACAAACCGCTGGCGCCGTCGCGACACTTGGCGCGGGTCAATTCCCAAAAGCTCGGCAATGGTTTTGTTTGGTTCCCCTTGTGCCGCCATCAAGACGATCTTGCTCGCTTCATCGAGCGCGTGGGTGTTCGACGCCCGCGAGACCAACTGCTCAACGTCTTGATTTCACTTTCCGCAAGTTCAATCGATTGTGCTACTCGCATGGAACTCTCCTCCTCGAACTGATAACACTTAGACGAAGGATAAACTCCATTAATTCAGAGACACTACACTAGCTAGCTGATTGTGTCTCTCAGCTAAGCGGACGCAAAACCCGCTGATTCATTACATAAACGAAACCCATAACCGTATGCCACCTTGTTGAGTCTATTTGGATGGACTCGATCAGGCTCCGATAGATTCATTTCAGATCTCTCTTCTTAATTTCAAATTCTTCCTTGTTGATCTCTCCGCGTGCGTACCGTTGGCGCAGGATTTCCAATGCTGAATCACTGCGCCGTTCCTTGCCTTCGCTCATCAGCCAGCGCACGCCGAGCACAAGACCTACAATCACCAGAATCCAAAAGACCAACATCATAAACATCATGCCAATTCCCCAGGCGCCGCCCATCCACCACATCGGGTGCCATTCCCTATCCCCACTCGTAAGAGCGCTCCTGGCCTAACGCCCATCCAGGCACAAACCAACTCATTAGGATCGCCATTAGGATCCCGCGCCAGTTAACCATGTGAATCTCCTTTTTCAGAACCGGTAATATTACTTCGTCTTTTTCATCCCCCGGCCCATGCGTTCCGACATCTGCTTCATCATGCCCGACATATCGCCCATCATCTTCGACATCTCTGACATCTGTTCAGGTGTCATCTTGCCGCTTTCCATCATGTCACCCATGTCACCCATCATGCCCGACATATGTTCCATCATATTTCCCATGCCCTTCATTTCATCACTCTTCATCATCCCCTGCCCTTTCATCATTCCACCCATCCCCTTTTTCATCTCCATCATTCTGCCGTGCATCTCCTTCATGTTGCCCTGCATCATGCCGCCGCCCTGCATCCCCTCGCCCTTCATCGGCATACCTTCCTTTGCCGGCATTCCCTCTTTCATGGGCATCCCCTTTTTCTCCTGGGCCAATAAAGGCACCGCACCAACCGCCGCCGACAACAGCACTGCTAACATAACTTTGTTCATAATATCCTCCTTTGTGTTTTTGAAATTTTTGCTCACAGGTCACTTCAGTGTATTCCGTTGGCTCTCTGGAGCTCCCGGATATAAACGATAATTCGATCGATTTCCTCACGGTCGCGTTGCGGTTGAGGAGGCATGCTGCCAAATAACCAGTGATGCTGAGGCACGCCCAAGGTCACCGCCCGAACAAATGAAAAGTCACCGTGATGAGAAGGACGATAGATCGGATGCACGAGTGGCGGTCCCTTAACCGTTCCAGCGGCATTCTTCCCGTGGCACTCTACACAATACGTCTCGAAAGCAGCTCTTCCGGTTGTCGCCTCCGGAGAAAGCTCAGGAACCACAACAGTGATTTCTTCCTCAGCCTGACGGATCAGGTAAAGGCCTCCCATGATGAATCCAGCTGCCGCTATGATAACTCCACCAATAATTGCGAATCGTTTGGGTTTGAGCATCTGCCAAGTCGCTTGTGTGCCGAAACACTTTTCGGAATTTCTAGTGCCCCACCTTTATTTTTATTTCAGATCCCGGGGGAACAACAGGTCTTCAGGAATTTTGAAAGGTGCTCAAACGGAGGTTTTCCGAAAACCAATCTGCTACATCTTTTAGGTGAGGTCGGCCACGTTCTGCCAACCGATTGAAATTTACAAAGCAGGGCCACGTATCATTTCTAATGAGCACCGACCAAGTCGATGCCTTTGCTGACTGGAGCTGGGCCAGCTCACGTGACCTAACCCAGTTCCCTGATGGGCGCTATCGTCACCGATTTGATGAGACAACTTGGCGATTAACGCTGACTTGCAATCGTCACACCGTCGATGATTGCTGCCGCTGCTTAGAGTTAATGTCCGTGTCCATCAGCGTGACGGGAGAAGCGAATATTCGTCCAACTCTCCTTTAGCTTCAGGCTCACAACCGCCGTCTCCCAATCTGTCAGTCCCTTTACGGGCTCGCCTCTGAAGACCGGCCCTTTCTTCGGGTCCTTAGAGAATTCGAGAACTCGTGTCTCCTCAGCTCCGCCGTGCCCTTTAACCGTCAACTTGGCCTCCGCATCGCTTCGCTCTTTCTTGAACCACACCCCCGTGCGGCGCTTTGTGTGCATGCCCCTTTTCCGCTGCGTTTAAAAAAGCCGTGCCTGCCAAGGCAATGATCATCGCCGCAATGTTTCTTCAGTCCTCAAGGCAAGATCGTCAGATGCCGATGACGACACCCCAATAGTGACATTGTTTCTGTCACTCATGATAGCAACCGGCAGGGTGTTCATCATGCTCGCTAGTAGCCGCTGCAAGAGTAACGTTGATTCCGTCCCGCGCTAGGTCCGCTTCGCTGGCCTTTAGCGCCACGGTTCCGGCCGGATGTTTATACCAGCCGGGATCTTCGTCGTAGCTCTTCAGTTCATCCCGAACCTTGACGACCGTAAAGAGTCCGCCCATCGAGATATAATCTCCGAAAGAACCTGTGGCACCCTTCATGGAAATCGTATTACGTGGATACTGCGCGACCTCAGCCATTTTCCCCATATCCATTCCCGTGTGACCCATTGTCATATAGGTCGGTAGTAAGGGACGAAGTTTTTCGTCCAGTCCTTCTGGGTTGATTCCGACCATATTAGGAAATTCATGTCCCATCTGGTTCATGACGTGATGCGTCATGTGACAGTGAAAAGCCCAGTCGCCCGGCGCATCGGCAATGAATTCGATATTGCGCGCCTGTCCGACAGCGACGAGCACTGTGGTTTCGGGCCACTGCGCCGAAAGAGGAATATCTTCGCCGTCAGTCGCGGTGACCCGGAAGTGGTGTCCATGCAGGTGCATCGGATGGTGTTCCATTGCTCCCAAATTGCCGATCCGGAAGCGGGTTTTGTCTCCAGTCTTGCAGATTAGCGGCGCTGTCGAAGGAAAAGCCTTGCCGTTGATCGTCAAAATATTGAAGCCACTGTCTTTCACAGTGTTCGGCCGTGAGGTGCCTGCTTCGATCACCCATTCACTCACCATGAGCGAAAAATCCCGATCGACGTGGTATTCCGGCGATGGAGTTCTTGGATGGATAACAAAATTGCCGATCAGTCCCATTCCCATCTGTGTCATCTCGTCATGGTGGGAATGGAACATCTGGGTTCCGTACTGGCGCAGGGTGAACTCGTACTTCACTGTTTCGCCTGCTTTGATGTGTGGCTGCGTGAGCCCGCCGACTCCGTCCATACCATTAGGGAGGTTGAAACCGTGCCAGTGCACCGATGTCGAAACCGGCAAACGATTAGTTACATAAATGCGCACTCGTTCGCCTTCGACGGCTTCGATGACGGTGCTATTTACCCGGCCATTGTATCCCCAGCACTTCGCGCGCAAACCGGAGTCGAACGCATGATCCACTTCCTCCGCGATCAAGTGAAAAACCTTGACGCCATCAACGATTTTAAAAGGTAAGGCCGCGCCGTTCGGAACGACTACCGGCTTGTAACCCCTACCGGGGAGAACCGGCGGCAACGGCTTGACGTCAACCGGCCCTCCGCTGTAACTCTTTTCCCAGTGAGGACGGCCGCCTCCCTTCGGAGGATTGTATCCCCTGAAGGGTTCATAAGCGGCGCCCGAGCCACCGTGATTTGTCGCGTGGACCTGATTTTTGGACAAACCGATGCCGGCGATTGTCGCAACGCCTAGCCCCAGCATTTGCCGTCTAGATATCTTATTACTCATTTTTACTCCTAATCTTCTTGATCAAATTAATGTCCTTCACTGTCCCTCATCCCTGTTTGTCCGCTCGTCCCGCTGGTGGGTACGGCGACCGAGCTGGGCAAGAGGCCTCTCAAAATCTGACCGGCATCTCCTCTGGCCAGCCAGTACTCACGAAGCGCCTCAACATACGCGACCGCGGTTTCAATTTGCTGCTCGCGCGCCTGTAGAAGCTGAAATGGACCGAGCTGCATCGCGTTATATTGTAATTGAGCCTCGTTGACGATCCGCTCTCGCAACGGCATCAGGATGTCGCGATAATACAACGCGCGATCGCGGGCTCCCTCCAATCGATCACGGACGGCCCACGCCGTGCCGCGAATCCGGACGGCGAGGGCATAGTATTCTTGTTGAGCCCGCCGTAGCTCCGCTACTGCGCGACCGATCCGGGCCTGACCCTGATCAAACAAAGGAATGGGAAATTCCAACGTTGGACCTACTTCCCAGGAGCCTTCTGACCTCTCACCGAGCGGCCCCGCGTGCAGCTCAGGTACCAGCGCTGTCCATCTGTTGAATCCCAGTTGATTGCCCGCAATGACGATTCGTTGGCGCGCACTCAACAGGTCCATGCTTCGCGTTAAGGCAAGCTGTTCGAGGTCCTCGGTCCGCAACGGTTGCTCCGGAATGTCGGGCAAACGTCCGTCGCTTTGCCAGTCGGTCTGTTTTCCCCAAAGCCCCATCAAGATATTCAATTCTTCCCGGCTTTGACGGACTGCTACTTCCGCTGATCTCAGCGCCAACTTTCCTATCTCCAGCAATGCTCGTTCCCGAGCAAAGTCGAGATCCGTTATGTTTCCGGCGTCATGCAGTCGCTTCGCCACTTCGAACGAGGCGGCAAGCGCTTGCACAATCGATTGCCGGAGTTCCAACATTTGCTCGTTCGCCTGATGTAGATAAAAGGCCGTTCGCACGCGCGCCGAAAAGTTCAGCACAGAGCCCGTTACGCGGGTCTTCGCCTCTTCGAACCGCGCGGCTGCCACCCGTCGGCGAAGCGGCACGTAGAAGATATCGAGAAAATTCATAACCGCGCTGAGTTCGAGATCCGGCTTCCCTCCGCCGGAGACCGGAAATAAGACAGCCGCATCGAAGACGGGATTACGCAGAAGCCCGGCCTGGACTAAGTCGGCCTGCACAACGCCCAATTCGGAGTAAAGCGCCTGGAGCTCCCGGTTGTTCAGTAGGGCAATCTGCACGGCCTCATCAGCAGTGAGTTTGTCTTTGAGCAAGGAACGGAGCTTTTCCGTCGCTTCTTTATCCAGATCCGTGCCGTTATTCCAAAAAATTCTGGCCGCGCTACGCTCCTCAACGACCTTTTTGACGTCATCGAACCCGGCATTGAGCGCTATCGAGGTACAACCGCTAACAAATACCAGCGTAACAATGAGCCATCCTGTGTTTCGTACGGATAACATTCGCAGTAACCTCCTTCACCCCCACCTATTGCATCTTTTCGATCTTCACGATGGCTTTCTTCGGGACATCGATCGTAAAGCGGACCTTGTCGCCGAATTTCAGTCCTTCCAAAAGGGTGGGTGGGTCTACCCGGTAACCCATAGTCATAGCTTCCATGAAGCCTTTTATTTCCCCGTGCTCGACGACGATCTGGTTGGCATTCGGCACAGTCGCGACGACTTTTCCTTCTCCCACCACAGTCTGCTGCGAGCCCGCTTCTGCTGCACGAGATCCCTGCCCTTGATGCGGGCTCGTTGTCGCCGCCAACACTGGCCCTTTTTCGATCTTGACGATGGCTTTTTTCGGAACGTCGATAGTGAAGCTAACCTTGTCGCCGGACTTCAGTCCCTCGAGCAGAGAAGGCGGCTCGACGCGATAGCCCATCGTCATGGCCTCCATGAAACCTTTGATCTCTCCATGTTCGACCACGATCTGGCTGGCATTGGGTACGGTCGCGACGACTTTTCCCTCTCCCACTACAGTCTGCTTTTCACTCTGTCCTGCTTGTTGAGCCTCTTGGTCTTGGGGCGCTCCATCAGACACAACAGGTTGTGGGGAAGGAACATCCGCGCGGGTGTATGCGAGTGTCTTAGAAACAGTCCGCACCGGATCTGCCGTTACGTCGGGGTTGGCCGGGTGGTTCATGCCTAAAGGCTGCATTTGATATGCGGCGCACCCCGAGGCCACGACCGAAACAAGTCCAACCAAAACACTTTTTAATTTCATGTTATTTTCTCCTTACGTATTCCATAACTGAGCTGACGCATAACCCGGCCTCCAATTACACTAATGCCGCCGCAACGATCTTTATCCGCGCGGTTTTCCATCGGCGCACACTTAATAAGTTTCTTCAGGCGGGCAAAACCAAGATATTCGTTCCAGCAAATGATTCTCGATCGTCTTCATCTGTTTTGAGACAATCACTATTTCAGTTTCTCAATCTTCGTGATCGCGCGTTTATCGGTATCGATGGTAAAGCGGATTCGATCACCGGCCTTGACACTTTTCAGTAGAGAGGTGGGATTGACTTTGTATCCCATCGTCATAGCGTCCATGAAGCCTTTGATCTCTTCGTGGTCCACAACGATCTCCTGGCTCTCAGGAACCAGAGCAATAACTTTACCAACCCCGCTTACCGATTTTGCGACTCCTTTAGGCTTGAGCGACGCCATATACGCCGACAAATCTATCAATTCCTGAACGGTCATATCCGAATTGAAATCAGGCATTTTGGATTTTCCATCCGGTCCTCTATATTTTTTCGCAGCTACGGCGCTCGGATTTATGGTCGATTCTGTAAAATACTCTAATGGATGCATGGGGCCCATCTGACTGAGCTCGGGACCGACAGCCTGTCCCTTATCCAGGGGCGGGAACTTTTCTCCGCGCACCTCATGGCATGAATAGCAGCTAAATTTGTCGAAGAGCGCTCGGCCTTTAACCGGATCCCCTTTGGGCATGGTGAATGTCCAGCCCTTCGGGTGATGCATCTCAGCTTCTCCCGCGTGAGCCTCTTTTTCGCTCACCGCGATCAACAACAAAGAAATCATAAATACGAAAACAATGACGTACCTGAATTGTGGCCGTGTTTTTGGCATAAGTGCGCACTCCTAATGTATTTCAAACCCGTCTGACAAAATTTGAGAGGAACAGCTTGCGCTATCAGAGAGTGATAGACGGTTAGATTCTAAGCACTGAAAACACAAGATAGGGCGGCAACCTTGACGGTGCTGGTGGCGGAGATTCTGGAAAAAGATTCTTAGCGGCGAGCAGAATGCTCAGAAAGCTATCGAATGTATTGGAAACAAGCGAGCCGTTATCAGCTGAAGTCCCGGCAGTTCTCCCATTAAGCGCCATTGGAATAGAGCTGTCGGCGCAATGCAAAGTGTCAGGCTCTTCCGGTTCAGGCAGAGGATCATTTTGATGAGCGTGGTCGGCGCCGCGCGAGTGAGCTTCAGCCGCGTCATGAAAAAAACACGTGCTTAAACCCCATAAGCCACTCACATGGAGGAACAAGAGGACAAAACTTATGACTCGCAAATCTTTCATAAGAAGGTTTCTAGGTTCTATAGCCTAGCCGCCTACGTTTTTCAATATAG
>JBBDNJ010000362.1:0-9402 GCA_040877705.1 Binatia bacterium
GTCTGCCGCTATTCAAGCGGCTTTCGCTGTCGTTCCTTCTCGGCCGCGCCGCGGAACGATCAACACCGGACAAGGCGCGCGCGCCACGACTTTTTCCGCCGTGCTGCCCAAGAGGAAATGGTCGACGCCGGTCCGGCCGTGCGTCGACATCACGATCATATCCACACCATCGCTCGCCGCTTTCTCGACGATGTTTTTGTAGGGCCCGCCGAACTCAACCACCTGGCGCGCTTCGACCAGATCGATACAGTCGGCGAAATTCTTGGCGAGGAACCGGTCCAGTAACTGCCGGCTGTTTTCCAGCATGTCTCGATACGGCGTGAGTTCCGCCTGCCTATTGGTCCAGTCGCCGGTGAAATCGATCACGTGATAGACGATCACTTCGGCGCTCTCATCCCGCGCCATTTCCAGAGCGTAGCGGAGGCCACGCTTCGACAATTCGGAAAAATCTGTGGGCGCCAATATTTTTTTTATTTTCGGCATTTGAGACCTCCTTTACAGATCTTCTCATATATTACCGCAAGGAACATGCCGCGAGTCTCTAGAGATAAGTAACGAGTTTTTGCCTTCGACGCGGCAAGTATTTTCTTATCGTTGGGGAAAAGACGCGGGGAATTCGCAGCGGTGCGAAATATGAGCAGTGCATTCTATGTAGAATTTATCGTGCAATTGATTAATTTCACCCTTGGCACAGAGCGTGCTGATTCAAACTCTTGGGTAATTGACAAGTACCCGAACGATTGTGATCGGAAAAGAAGAGAGGCAATGGCAGGATACGCCTGGATGAAAATCGTGGATGTGATGACCAAGAATCCTCTGGTCATGACACCGGCTGAAACTATCGGTCAAGCGGATGAGCTGATGGCCGAAAATAAAATTCGCCAGCTGCCGGTTGTGGATGGAGGCGCGTTGTTGGGAATCATCACCGACCGAGACATTCGCTCTTTCCTCGCCGGGCCGTCCTTTCTTGATCCGGAGGAGCGGGCGAAAGCGCTCAAGACCGGAGTGAGAGACATCATGACCGCTGAGCCTCTGACATTGGCGCCTGACGACGATCTGCGCGAAGCGGTCGAACTCCTGATCGAAGAAAAGATCGGCGGCATTCCGGTGGTCGATGAGGCCGAAGGCCTCGTAGGTATCGTCACCTACGTTGACGTCCTGCGCTGTTTTCTCAACCGTCTGGACGAGGAGCAGGCATGAAAAACGGCAAAGAAGGAACCGTGCGCGAGATCATGATAGCCTCGCCGGTGACGCTGAAACCGGACGATAGCCTAAAGCTCGCCAGCGACCTGATTTCTCTCGGCCGCATTCGCCACATTCCCGTCGTCGAGAACGGAAAACTACTAGGTATAATAAGCCAGCGCGATTTACTGGGTCGGGCGGCTGACCGGATACTCAACCTTAAGGAAAACCGTAAATCGGCATTGCTCAAAACCGTCATGATCAAAGAGATCATGCAACGGCGCGTGATCACCGTGGAACTGGAGACGTCTATTCAAGAAGCGGCGCACCTGATGGCGGAAGGAAAGATTGGCTGCCTGCCGGTGCTCAACGATGGCAATCTTGTCGGCCTTGTCACCACCACAGACATGCTGCGATATATAGAACGGTTAGGGATGAACAGCGTGAACGGAGTTGAGACTTGAAAGCCGGGGGGCGAGGAATGCGGAGGAAAAACATGGACGGGTTTTTAGGTACGAAGGAAACGCTTACCCGCAAGCGGGTAGAAGAAATATTCCGTGAGAAGCAATACTCCTTTTTTGAGCAAAAGGTCACGCTTGCCGTCACATTCCGATCCTGGATGATGGCAAGTTGGTGGGCTTGATCTCTGAACGAGATCTGATCGGTGTCTACGGATGACGAAAGCTAATTAGATACATACTCTGAGAAGGTTGAGAGGAGCCGCGATGACTGGCTTTCTGGGAGAAAAAGAGGTTTTGAGTCGAAAGCGAGTTGAAGAGATTCTCCGAAGGAAAGAGTATTCCTATCTGGAAGAAAAGGTTAATTTGCTGGAGGTTCGCGAAGACTCACTGCTGGTCAAGATTTCCTTTCTCATAGAATACCGGAAGAGGATGATTTCCATCGAAGAAAAACAGCCCATAGTTCTCCCGCTTAAAGACTTTACTGTCGAGGATTGGGGGGACGGTGTCCGCAAGATTGCAGATATTGAATGAGTTTGGTGTTCACTGCGCGTTTGAATTATTCAGCGCTGAGTGGAGCCCTGATTCCTATTGCGTCGTGGCCCGGCGAATTCTCAACTGCAAGAAGTTTTCAACTCTGCTCGCCAGCTCTTCGGCTGGCTTGGCGGTATTGAGTTCCAGGCGAGATGCTGCGGGGATTTCTTCTATCGGCTCGTAGGCGTCTTTTTGCCGCTGATATATTTCCCACCGGCCGTCGGAAATATCTTTCCCCTCCTGCGCGCGCCGGTCCAACCGTTCTCTCGTGGTCTGGTCCGATGCGAAGCAATGGACTGCGACTAAGGGAACGTTGAATCTCTCCGCCAGGCGCAGAACGCCCTGGCGATTTTCTTTCCGGCTGAAAGTAGCATCGAGAATCGCTCCCGCGCCGGAACGGATGTGTTCTTCCGCCAGGGCCGCCATCCGGGCATAGGTCTTTCTGGTCATTGCCTGGCTATAAAGCCCCGCTTCAAAGGGAACTCTGTTTCTGCCGGATGTACCGGCTAGCTCCTTACGCACGGCATCGGAGTTAACCAGCGGCGTTCTCAGCCGCTCGCCCAGCTCTCGCGATAGTGTCGACTTGCCGCTGCCGGTAAGACCACAGACCACGATGAGAAAGGGCTTAAGCGGCTGCCATATGATAGCCAGCGCAGATTGGAAATAACGCGGCGCGCGTTCGCCCGCGGTCTCGGGTCGGAGCGCCTCGACTTTGCCGCGCACCAGAGCGCGATAACATTCATAGAACGGCAGCAACGGGGAAAGGTCGGTGTCGTTTGTGAGCTCAAGATAACGATCCAGAAAGGGCGCTCGTAAAGCGCCGCCGCCGCGCGCTTGCAGATCCATCAGAAGAAACGCGATTTCCGAAGCAAGGTCGCACCGGCGCAATTTCGAACTGAATTCAATGCAGTCGTAAATCTGGAATCCTTCCGGCGCGAAGCATACGTGCTCGCAGTGAAGATCCCCGTGAACATCGCGAACCCACCCTTGAGCAGCCCGGCGCCGGAACAGCGCGCGGTGACGGCTGATGAAGTTCGCGCCGAAATCGGAAAGTGCCTTCAGCGATTCAGCGGTGATGAAGCGCCCCACCAAGGGGCTCAGATCCGCTAAATTATCGTTCCACTCTCGTTCCACTTTTTGTGCATGACTGGAGGCCTCGGCTCCAGTCACCGCTTCGGCATGACAATGGAAATCCGCAAGAACTTCGGCTAAGCGCTGCATCATTTCTCCGGTGACTTGGCCGGAGTCAAGCAGAGCGGGCAGCATACGGCGCTCGGGCAAACGCCGCATCACCAGGGTGTACTCAATAGGCGTGTCCCGTCCTCCCAGCCTCCAGCCCATCGACTCGAACGTAATCGGCATGACCGCAAGATACACCGAAGGCGCCAATCTGCGATTCAGCCGTAGCTCTTCCTGGAGGAAACGACGCCTCTTGCTCAGGGTGGAATAATCTAAAAAGGAATAGCGTACCGCTTTTTTGATCTTGTAAACCAGATCGCCGGCAAGAAAGACATGTGAGATGTGAGTTTCTTTGTGCGCTACTTGAGGGGGCGATTTCGGGTAAAACTCGGGATTCATCATCGCCGCAACCAGCCCGTCTTGAGACCGCCAATGCGGGTTCCTGCTGTTTCTTTGCGGCTCGTCCATTTTCTTTCTCCTAGCCGGGGAGATTCGCAATAGCGATGCCAGCTCACGAACACCAATTATGATTCGCGCAAAGGCGCCAGGGCGTGGGTTGTCATTTCGAACGAAGAGAGAAATCCTTCTTAGATCCTTCGCATCCGCTCAGGACGACAGGCCTGTCGCCCGTCGCTTTGCGGTCTTGGCGTCCCTTCGAAATTTCAGGGCAGGCTTGGCGCGAGAAACAGAATTTTTGGAGCTCTACATCGGTCGTTTCTAACTTATTTTGGACAGCAGCGCCCGGCGGCCATTTTCAGAACGTGGAATGGCAACAAGACGGCGCAAAAAAATTTACGTCGATCTAGTCCGGTTCAATTCCCAATTCATCGATCTTGCGATAGAGCGACGAGAGGCTGATATCGAGGAGTTTCGCGGCTTCCTTGCGATCGTTGCCGACTTGATCCAGAACCCGCAGGATGTGCTGCTTTTCGAATTGTCGCAGGGCGTCTCGGAGGGTAAATGTAAACGCCGGATGCTGCTGACTCTGGGCGACGATCGACGCCGGGAGATCCTTGAGCGTAATCCGATTGCCTTCTGCCAAAATCATTGTGTGTTCGATCACATTGTCGAGCTCGCGGACGTTCCCCTTCCAGGGCAGAGCGATCAAAACACGAAGCACATCTTCGTCGACCATTTGGAAATCCCTCTTCAGCTCCGGGTTGTGCTTCTTAATAAGATGGTCGACGAGCAAAGGAATATCTTCGGGCCGATCACACAACGGAGGAATATGGATCTCCATGATGTTGAGCCGATAGTAAAGGTCCTCTCTGAACCGGCCGGCTTCCACTTCTTTTTGCAAGTTTCGGTTCGTAGCTGCCAATACCCTGACATCGATATGCCGCGGCGTGGTGTGACCGATGGGCAGTATTTCTTTAGCTTCCAGCGCCCTCAGCAGCTTCACCTGCAAGTGATGGGGAATTTCGCCGATCTCGTCGAGGAAGATCGTCCCGCCTCGGGCTTTCTCTAACAATCCTTCTTGATTCGCAAAAGCGCCGGTAAAAGAACCTTTCATATGGCCGAAAAGAAGACTTTCAAGGAGTGTTTCCGGTAGAGCGCCGCAGTTTACCGGCAAAAACAGCTTGTCTTTCCTGTCGCTGTTGGCGTGAAGGGCAAGCGCGATCAGCTCTTTGCCCGTGCCGCTGTCACCCGTGATGAGCACCGTCGCTTGGGTGTTAGCAACTTTTTTGACAACGTCGAGCACGGCGCGCAGGGCCTTGCTCTTGCCGATTATGTTCTCGAAATGAAAGTCCATGAAACTACTTCGAGCAGTCTAATCGGCAACATACGGACCGCGGCTAAAACTGTCAATCGGTAAGCGTCTTCAAAGCCGTTCGGCGGAGCGTAGCAGCGCGGGGTCGGTGCAGAAACGGCGTAATGCTGCTTTGAGTTTTTGTCTCTGAACACTCGCGGGGACACTTAGATTTTCCATCGTCTTCGCGATATTGGGCCCGCCGAGTTGCAGAAGCTTGCTATAAATCGCGTCGATCTCGGAGCTTTCAATGTCCAATGCGATGCGGAAGGATTCTTCGATAGTGAGTGATGGGATGCCGCGGGCGAGAAAAGAATTGAGCCGCAGACTTAGTGCCTGGGCCTTTTCGCGGCTGATTGCTGGGTCGAGCGCCTCATTGTCGTAATTCTGGATAATGGCCCGGCATGCGTGCAAAATGCACGCATGCTGCTCTTCCTCTTTGGCCATTTCCCACCAGAAGTCGCGCAGCTCGGGCCGGACAAAAAAAAGATGGGAGAAACGGAAGTAAATTTTGGCAACGAGCCGCTCGATCTCCGCGAAACGTTGCAGGGGATCGAACGGCTCGGGTGAACTCATGCTGATTTTAGCCTCCGGCTGAGAAATTCGAGCATCTCGACATGCTTTTCCGAGTCGCGGATCATGGCCTCGATCAGGATCTGGAATAAGCCGTGATAGTAGCCCGAGCTTTCCTTCAGGAGCCTTTTGTACTCCTTGATGCCGGTTTTTTCAACGTCGATGAACTCCTCGGTGACGGCGCTGAGTTTTCTCTTGATCTCTGCCTCGTCTGGGGCGCCTTCGAGACTTGCCGCGGGCTGGGTCCAGTTGAGACTGCCCTTCAGGGTCGATGCCATCGCGTGCATCACCGCTCGATGCTTTTCCTCGTCCGAGATAATCATCTGCATGATAAACCGTGACGCAGGGTCTCTCATGCCGTCCAGTGCTCTCCTGTACTCCTCGACGGATTTCTCCTCTTTCGCCTCGTGGATTTCGAACTCGTTTAGCAGCTTCTCCACCGCGGAGATGCCCTCGGGTCTGTGCATTAGCTCTTCCAGCATGTTCAGGTCAGCAACTTCGTCCATGGCTGTCCTCCTTTCCTTTGAATGGAAAATCCTTTGAATGAAAACAGGCGGGCATTTCTCTGCCTGCCTATCGGTAATTACTTCTGCTATGTGGCTTTCGGCGCCTTCGAGACCTGGAACAACCTTCCAGCTTTCCACGGCGTGCCGATGGCCGGGAGTAACCAGCGATCCAGGCCGATCCAGCCGGCATTGCGCCATGCCAGCACCAGCCATGTTGCGATTGCGAAGAGCATGCCATTGGTGGAGGCCGAGCCGGCCATAATGAAACTCCAGTTCATTAACCCGCCGAAGAACGCCGCCACTCCAACAAAGGCGCCGAAGATCAGTCCCGCAGCGATCAAGAGTTCGCCGAAAATGATGATCTTGGAAAACCACGTGTGCGCTTCAGCATTCACCAGAAATTCAATAAAGCTTCGATACCAGTCGTAAGAGATGGCCGGCTTGGGAGTCATCTTGAGGCCGCGCTTCCAATACTCGAGCAACGCTTCGCCGCTGCCCATCCACTTGGGATCGACGAATTTGTGCCACCCCGCCTCCCACCACATCCAACCGAGGTAAAGCCGTAGCGGCAACCATAACCAACCAAAACGCGCATCGCTGAATAGCATTCGTGCTATCGGCGGCTCCTCAATCACCACTCTATTCGTGTTCATGACGCGTTCCTCTTTTTTTGATTTCTGACCCATCAGTCTGATCCTTGCGCAAAGCAGATGCCAGCAAGGAAAGCCACAAAAACTTGCGATTGTACTGTAGATGAAGAGTTATCTTCTTAGTTGTGAGAATTTTATCCGTCGGCTTCGCAGCCATGCGAAAGCAGAACGAGGCTAGGCACTGCTTTTCCTGCCGTATTACCAGATCGAGCAGCGGCACGAAAATCGCTCATGCCAACCAGCGTCAGACAATGTGCTCCATGACAACTTCGTCGCCAAAGAAGCTTCGATGATGATTTTAAGCGATGATAACTTCAGCTCCATCGTCGCAGCCATCGAAGAAGACCTCGCAATCTTCGACAACATCAAACGATTTGCCGCTTATGTATTCAACAGTAATCCACAGGAGATGTACCCTTACATCTTCTGGGTACTGTTTTCGGGCATGCCGCTGGCCAATGACGGTCATGGGCGTTTTGGCTGTCGACGTCGGCACCGGTCTCATTCCGGCGATGGGGTTGGGCATCGAGCGTCCGAAAAAAGGAATTATGGAAAGGCCGCCACGGCGGCGCGATGAAAAGCTTCTCTCGCTAGACTTCATCGTACGCAACTACTTCGTGCAGGGAACTCTGCTGGCCCTCAGCTGCTATGCCACCTATTTTTATATGGGCTGGGTGCTCGGCGCCTGGCAGCCGGGCAAGAGTCTCGCTTCCATGCCGTCTTCTCCCGCCTGGCTCAACTTCAGCGAGGCATCATCGGCTTACCTGCAAACACTGACCGCATATTTTTTTCCCGCCGTAACCACGCAAATCGCCAACGTCTTGTGCAAACGGTCTTGGAAAACCTCGCTCTTCTCGCGCACGTTTCTTGATCCGGATCACCGCTCGGAAACATTAAAGTCCATTGCCGGTTGGCGCCCGCCTCGCTACACGACGCGCGTGCACATCGATTATCACGTCCAAACCGCGGTGGAATTTACCGCTGTTCGCGCGCTCTTCGCCCTGGCCGGCGCGCTAGTGCTTCTGCCCTTCAGATTCTCTGGATGCTGCCCCCGCAAGCGCTCGTGGTCATCGAGCGCCCGGTGATCGCGCCGTTCACGCGATGGCTTGCGGGCTTTTTCGAACGGCACTACATCATTCTCAATTTCATCTCCAACCCGCTCATCGATCTCGGCATCTTGTTCGAGCTCGTGCTCTGCTATCTTTTCTTTTACACGCCGCTTTCCGAGATCTACTACTTCGCTCCCCTCCCCTGGCATGTTTACTTATTCGCGTTCCACGGCACGGTGCTGCTATTCGTCTTTGAAGAAGCCAAGAAATACTACCGGCGCAAGGGATACAAACTGGAGTTTCTCGGTTAGATCCAACTGGAGGAGAACCTATGGTCCAGCATGTCGATGAACAGTGTTTTCACTGCAAGAGAATTCGTCCATACGACGTCATGGTCCCTGGCGAGATGCTCAGGCCGGCGCTCATCGAGACAATTAAAAAGCGTGACCCGACGTGGGACCCTAGCCGGATGATTTGCGTCGACTGCCTTGATCTCGTCAGATCGGAATACGTGGAGGACGCGCTCAAAGACGAGGTCGGCGAGCTCAGCAAATTAGAACAGGAGGTTATCGACAGCCTAAGGGAGCAGGAAACTTTAACGGAGGATATTAACCGAGCCTTCGAAAAAAGCGTCACGTTCGGTCAACGCGTCGCCGATCGGGTCGCCACCTTCGGCGGCAGCTGGATTTTCATCGGCACTTTTTTTTGCTGATGGCGGCATGGATCGGCATCAACAGCTTTGCCACCCTCCTCGGCCCCTTCGATCCCTATCCTTATAATATCCTGTTGAATTTGATGCTGTCTTGTCTGGCGGCTATGCAGGCGCCGATCATCATGATGAGCCAAAACCGTATTGAGGCCAGAGACCGGCTCCGCTCGGAAAACGATTACCAGGTGAATCTCAAGGCCGAACTCGAGATCCGCCACCTCCACGAAAAACTCGACGTGTTACTCAAGCACCAGTGGCAGAAACTCTTGGAGATTCACAAATCCAGATGGATTTCATGAAAGAGCTGGCGCCGAACTCAAAATGATTAAAAGCCTGAGTGAATTCTTAGCGCGCAGAAAACAGCCGGCGTCTCGTCGGTAAGCGATCGACATCAGATTGCCCGGCGAGATACGCGCAGTTTTCAAGAAGCAGCGCTAGCTCGTAAACGCAGTGGCGTTGGTTATATCCGGACTCAGGTCGGCACGACCATACCGGACCTTTATTGATCGGCGCTTTTTTTGAATGCCGCAAACACCCGATTTACCCAGGTGAACGCCTAAAAGCCCTTCTCCAAGCACCAGTTGGCGATCTCGATGCGGCGCGCGAACCAGACTTTTGGAAAACCCTTCGCGTAGCGAATAAACTCGTCGACGATTTTGGTGCGAAACGGGACGCCGGAAACGAACGGGTGCAAGTTGAATGCGAAGAACTTGGGCGCCCCCTGCTCGCCTTCCCAGTAGAGATATTCGAACTGGTCCTTCATGATCTGCAGAAGATCTCTGGGCGTTCGCCCCGCGCCGTAGGTCGAGTAG
>JBBDNJ010000363.1:0-9394 GCA_040877705.1 Binatia bacterium
GGGCGAGATTGTACCGGGGGAAGCGGCCGTGGCTCATCGCTACGCAAAGCCTCTCCAGCGCGACTACGATGCCGTGTCCCAGCTCGAAGCGATGGACGAAGAAGGGCTCGACGTCGCGGTGTTATTCCGGACGTTTCCGCTTCACTGCGACGACAGTCTGGAAGCGGAGTACGCCAATGATCTTTGCCGCGCCTGGAACAACTGGATGGCGGATTTTTGCAAAGCTGATCCAAAAAGGTTGAGACCGTCGGCGTTGATCACGCTGCACGACATCGACCTGGCGGTCGACGAGACGCGCCGCGCAATCACGGAATTGGGAGCCATCGGCTTGTGCCTGGTGCCGGAGCCGGCCAACGGCCGCCACATACACGATCGTTACTATGATCCGCTTTGGCGCGAAGCGGAGAAGCTCGGTGTCCCCATCTGTTTCCATCCGGCGGCAAACCCCAACACCGATCAAGTGGTGCATCGCTTCAAAGGCCATAGCAACGAGGCGGTACTGATCAACGCGTTCCGCAACCCGATTGAGTTAATGCTCGCTGTCGGCAGTTTTTGCGCCGGCGGCGTGCTCGAACGTTTTCCGAATCTGCGCGTGGCCTTCCTTGAAGGCAATTGCAGTTGGCTGCCGTGGGTGTTGTACCGTTTGGACGAGCGCTGGGAAATGAGAAAGGAATATACCAATGAGACATTGAGCCAGCGGCCTAGCGACTACTTCTTGAAACAATGCTTTATCTCCGTCGACGTCGAAGAGGATTTAGTTGGCGACGTTATCAAAAGAATCGGCGAGGAGCAGATCGTGATCTCGACCGATTATCCGCACGCCGACTCGCATTGGCCCAACGCGGTGAATCACTTTATGGCGCTCGAGGGGTTGAGCGAAAGCTCCAGGCGTAAGGTCCTTTGGGACAATTGCGCCAGGCTCTACAACGTTAGTTAAAGGAGCTGCCATGGCGCAGCTCATTAAGCTCTATTTCATAGCCTTCCTTCTCTTGTTCTTCACTTCCGCTGTCGCAAAGGCGGAAAAGGTGAACTTCTCCTTTAGCTCGCTGACGGGTTCAGAGTCACCTCTCTGGATCGCCAAGGAAGTAGGATTTTTCAAGAAGCACGGCATCGATGCAGAGCTGGTTTATATCGTCGGTGGCAGAGTGGTGGTCCAGGCCATGCTCGCGGGCGAGGTTCAGATGGGAGTGTCCGGGCCAGGCGCGGTCATCAGGTCCAATCTCGCGGGAGGAGACCTCGTTTATGTGGCCGTGGCGACGACCAAAGCAGACTTCACCTTGGTCACCGATAAAAGTATCACCAGCGTGGAGCAGCTGCGCGGCAAGAGAGTGGGCATCGGCCAGTTTGGCGGCGGCCCCGATTACACCGCCCGTATCGTTCTTGAGAAATACGGACTGAAGCCGGATCAGGATGTTCGCATTCTGCAAATGCTCACGGGCCAGCCGGGACGCCTTGCGGTCCTGCAATCGGGAGCGATTGAGGCAGTGGTGATCAACCCTCCGCTTACGATTCAAGCAAGGAAAATGGGATTTAACCTGCTGCTGGAATACTCCATGGTAATCCCGCACTTTATCTCCTCCGGCTTTGTGACCACACGGAGACTTATCCAGCAGAAACCGCTCGTCGTCGAAAATTGCGTCAAGGTGCTCCTGGACGCGGTGCGATACGTTTTTTCCAACGAGCAGGGAACGCTGAAGGTCATTGGACGCTACATGAAGATCTCGGATCAGCCGTTTCTACGAGAATATTACCGGGAGGTCCTGGTCAAAGAGCTGGATAGGACGCTTTATCCGAAGATCAAAGCCATCGACTTTGTTTTGGAGCAGGAAGGAAAGATCACTCCCGCAGCCGCGAAGGCAAAGGCCGATGATTTTGTCGACAGGCGCTTCCTCGACAAGCTCAAAAAGGAAGGCTACTGAGAGGCTGAATATGTTTCGTATCTTCCCGGGCGCAGTCATGGTTTTTCTTATCCTTGTTTTTCCGGCGCACACGCTAGCGCAGCTCTCCGTCAGAGCCTCGTACGGTTCGCTGGGGGTCTCCCAGGTCATTTTGCCTTTAGGCGTTCGCACTGGAATGTTCCAAAAAAACGGTTTGACTGTCGAGCCGATTTATATCGCGGGAAGATCAGTCTCCGCTCTGGTGAGCGGAGATGTCCAGTTCGGTTTTATGGGCGGACCGCCCGCCGTGCTCGCCCGTGTGGGCGGCGCCGAGGTGGTGATGATCGCCGGGAGGAATGTGCTGGATCAGGTCCTTGTGGCAGTGCCCTCCATCAAAAAGCCTGCCGATCTAATTGGAAAAAACCTGGGAATCAGTCGATTCGGCACGACGTCTGACTATGGGGCAAGAATCGGCCTCAAGCGATTGAAGCTTCAGCCGCAGAAAGACGTCACTCTCATTCAGATCGGCGATACCGCGGCGCGCATCGGCGGAATGACTTCCGGGGCTCTGGCCGCGGCCACTCTGAGCGTCGGAGAAGAGGAGTATATACGCAAGCTGGGCCGACAACGCGGATGTGGAGTTTCCCGGAAACGCCATAGTGACGACCCAGAAATATCTCAAGACAAACCGGGAGGCAGTGAAAAAGTTTGTCCGGGGCCTCGTGGAAACCATTCAATTTATCAAGCATCAACCCGAGAAAACAAAGTCGTTACTGATGGAGATTTATCGCCAGAGGGACGACGCTGTCATCGGCAAAAGATATGACGCTATGATTGCGTTGTTTCCGGATTATCCCTACCTGACCGGCAATGCCGTTCAGTCCTTCCTGGAGATTTTGCGCGAGGAGGGAAAACTCAAGGGACCTCTAGATGCCGGGGCATTCCTCGATATGAGCTTATTGAAAGAGGTGGAAAAGGAACGGCGACGGTAATCTCTCCTCAGGAAAAGGCATAAATCTTTCGCAAAAAATAAGGAGGAGTCATGTTGATCAGCGAAGAAGAATTGGCGCGGATGCACAAACGTTTTCCCTACCCTAGATTTTCCAAGGCCGAATACGAGCGCAGATATCGAAATATTAGAAACATGATGCGCGAGCAGCGGCTCGATTGCTTGCTGATCGTCGGCGGGTCGGCCGCCTACGGTCGGCTGTGGTTTAACGTCAGGTATGTGACGAACATGATGGGCAAGGCCGAGATGGCCAACTACTGTTTTTTCCCCAGAGACGGGGAGCCGTGCGCAATTATGCGGCCCGGGCACTCGCTGGCGGCAGGGATGCTGGCGAGGACAGCGGTGCGGGAGGTGATAGTCGGCGAGCCCAACGTGCTGACCGGTATTGTGAGAGCCATACAGGAGAGGGGCTATGATAAAGGCCGGGTCGGCATCGTCGAATACGATCCTTTTACCTCCATCCCCAAGAACCACTGGGATTTCTTCACCTCAAAGCTGCCCCAGGCGGAATTCGTCTTCGTGACCAAGGAGTTCATCAAGCTTCGCTTGCTCAAGAGCGAGGAAGAGATCGCGGCCATCGAGCGCTCCGCCGAGCTGGGAGATATCGCGATCAAAGCGATGGCCGAGCGCGCCAAGGTCGGGATGACCGAGGGAGAGGTTTTCGGGATCGCCCACGAGGCGGTTCTGAAAGCCGGCGGCGAGATGGGAATGATTCAGCTCGGCTCCGCTCCGATGGACGATCCGGACATCAATGACCAGCGGCCAAGGCCGGTGGATCGCGTCATCGGCCCGCGCGATTTCATCAATAATGAGATTGGGATTTTCTACAACGGCTATGAGGCGCAAACCGGCAAACCCATTGTCACCGGAGAGCCGACCAAAGAAATCCAAGAGATGTTCGATATCGCGCTGGAAGGCTACAAACGATTGGCGCCGACGCTGGCGCCGGGAAAAACCAGCCTGGATTCGTTGGCGGCCGCGAAGTTCGTGCACGAGCAGGGGTATGAGTATTACGGCGGCTTTCTCCAGGGCATGCTCGGCGCCAACCCTCGGCATGAGCCGCAGATCGACTTCGACCGCGCCACCAGCGGCGAGGACCGGTTTCTATTCGATGCCGACGGGAAGCTGACCTACGAGCCTGGGATGATGTTCACGCTCCAGGTACATATCGTCGATAAGAAAAAGACCCGCAGTTTGTTTCTCGGCGATACCTTTGTAGTCACCGCGACGGGCTCGCGCTGCTTGAACAAATTTCCGCCGCAGCTCATCAGAATCTAGCCGCCGGCGCGCGAGGAGATACAATCATGGCCAAAAATGGTTTTAACGCATTTGACAGCGACATGCATGTTTATGATGCACCGGATCTCTACACGAAATACATGAACCCGAAGTGGGGCGCGCGCATTCCGGCGGCCGAGGGCTGGAACAGGCACGGCCGGCCCCAGTTCAAGATCGGCCGCGCCACGTTGCTTCGCCCGCGTGAGAAGTTGCTCGACCACGGAGAGCAAATGGTCGAGAGCCGCTATGGCTTTGCGCTCCAACGTAATTATGACGCCGTCTCCCAGTTACGAGCGATGGATATGGAGGGCTTGGATGTCGCGGCACTGTTTCGCACTTCGCCGCTGCACTGCGACGAAACTTTTGAACCGGAGTACGCCAACGATCTCTGCAAAGCATGGAACAACTGGATCGCCGACTTTTGCAAGGTCAGCCCCAAGCGGCTAAAGGCTTCGGCGCTGATCACGCTTCACGACGTCGATCTCGCCATCGATGAAGTTCGGCGCGCGGTTAAAGAGCTTGGCGTCGCCGGACTTTCTCTTTGCCCCGAGCCGATTAACGGCAAGCGAATTCACGACCGTCACTTCGATCCTCTTTGGGCGGAAATCGAGAAACTCGGAGTCGCCCTTTGCTTTCATCCACCGGCGAGTCCGAAACAGGATCAGGTAGCAAACAAGTTCTTCGATCATCCCAATGGGAGCATCGTGGCATTGGCGTTGAGAAACCCCGTCGAGCTGATCCTCGCCGTGTCGAGCTTCTGCGCCGGCGGCGTGCTGGAGAAATTTCCCAAGCTCCGGGTCGCTTTTCTCGAAGGTAACTGCGCCTGGCTGCCGTGGTTGCTCTATCGTCTGGACGAGCGGGCCAAGCTGCACGGCCCGCTGGCGGACGTGCCTTTGTCGAAAAAGCCCAGCGATTATTTTTTGCAGCAGTGCTTTATCTCCGTCGATCCAGACGAGTACCTCGTCACCGACGTGGTCAAGCGCCTCGGCGGCGACAATATCGTCGTGTCCACGGATTATCCTCATATCGATGCGCATTTTCCTCACGCGCTAGACGAATTCTTCGAAGTTGACGGAATCACCGATAGCGCTAGAAAAAAGATTCTTTGGGACAACTGCCTGCGCCTCTATGGCGTGCCGGATGCGTGATCGAGAAGCGTGAATAGCGGCAGGAGGAGAAATGGGAACGACATTAATCACGGGCGCAGGACTGATGGGAACGTCATTCGGCCAGTGCGCCCTCAAACGCTGCGAGAAGTTGATTTGTTTCGATCCGCAGCCAAGGCGAGAATTTCTTGAAATGAAACTGGGCCAAGGCAACTTTGAGGTGGTGCAAAAGGACGTGCGCGATCTGCCGGCGATTATCCAAGCGATTCAGGATCACAAGGTCGCCACGGTGGTTCACACCGCCGGCTTGATCGGTTCGCGCGTGGCCGAGTCGCTCTATACCGGCTTCCAAATCAACGTCGTCGGCACGATGAACGTCGCCGAAGCGGTTCGTCTGACCGGGGTAAAGAGATTGGTCCACATCAGCACGTTCGGCGTCTACGATTGGCGGTATGCGGCGCCGGAGCCGATCAACGAAGACTTTTATCGGGGTAGTGGCGTGCCTTACGGCAACTCGAAGGTCGCCAAAGAGTTGCTTCTCGAAGCCTATCAGAGAATGCACAAGTTTGAGCTGATGGTAATTCGACCGGCGAATGTCTACGGCCTCGGTCATTTCTGGTCCGGCTCCGGCGGCGGCGAAAAGATTCAAGCGCTTCTGGTCAGCGGCCTCAAAGGCGAGGCGGCAAAGATTCCGGAAGAGCAAACGATGGCTTTCGAGTATATCTATTGCAAGGACATCGGCCGCGCCGTGGATCTCGCGGCGACGGTGCCGGTGCCGGAGAAGAACGTTTTCAACATCGCTGAAGGCAAAGTGACGCAGTTCGAGGAAATCGTCGACATTGTGAAAAGACTCTTGCCCAAGTGCTCGGTGGAGATCGTGCCGGGAACAAAGCCCGTCTCGCGCACCCAGCATCTCGATATTTCGCGGGCGAAGAAATATCTGGGATGGGAGCCACAGTATACGATGGAACAGGGGTTTAAGGATTATATCGAAGACTTGAAAAAACAGATGTAGCCCTGAGCAAGCGAGGAATAAATGAAGAACGGATTTAAAGCGCTGGATAGCGACATGCATGTTTACGATCCACCGGATCTGTACTTGAAGTACATGGATTCGAAGTGGGGCGACCGCATCCCGCGCGGCGAATGGCCCGAGGGTCATGGGCGGGTGGAGTTTCGCCTGGGCGATGGAACGGTGCTCAGAGAACGAACCGAGCGTATCCAGCAAGGCGAAACAAAGGTCGCCAGGCATCATACGGAAGGACCCAAACGCGGCTATGATCCGGTGTCACAGCTAGAGGCGATGGATCGCGAGGGGCTCGACATCGCCGTGCTGTTCCGAACCTCGCCGCTCTATGCGGACGACAACTTCGAGCCGGAGTACGCCCTGGCTCTCTGCCAGGCATGGAACAACTGGATCGCCGATTTCTGCAAGCAGGATCGTCATCGTCTCAAGCCTTCCGCGTTGATTCCGATGCACGATGCAAGCCTGGCGGCCAAAGAGGCTCGCCGGGCGGTAAAGGAACTCAGCGCCATCGGTCTATCGATCGGTCCCGAGCCGGTACGGGGCCGCCAGCTGCATGATCGCTTCTTCGATCCATTATGGGCTGAAGTCCAGGAGCTCGGCGTGGCGGTTTGTTTTCACCCTCCCGCCAGTCCCGGCAGCGAACAAGCTGCGAAAAGATTCGAAGGACATCCGAACGACAAGATTTTGGTCAACGCATTTCGCAATCCGGTGGAACAGATGTTCGCCGTCGCCAGCATGTGCGCCGGCGGCGTCCTGGAACGCTTTCCGCGGTTGCGCGTCTCATTTCTGGAAGGAAACTGCAGTTGGCTGCCGTGGACACTCTACCGCTTGGACGAACGGTTCGAGCTGGCGGGAGAGCTGGCCGATGTGCCGTTGAAGCTCAAGCCCAGCGAATACTTCAAACGGCAGTGTTATATCTCCGTGGATGTCGACGAGGAACTCATCGTCGACACGGTGCGCCAGCTCGGTCCGGACAGCTTTGTGATCTCCACCGACTATCCGCACATTGATTCGAAATGGCCCCATGCGCTGGATAGTTTTCTCGCGATCGGCGGCCTAGATAAACAGGCTCAACAAAAAATTCTCTGGGACAACTGCGCGCGGCTATACGGGCTAGCGTGATCAACTGGGTAAGGAGCATTGAAGATGAAGAATATATTTAAGACCTTCGACAGCGACATGCATGTTTATGATGCCGCCGGTCTTTATGAAAAATACATGAACCCCAAGTGGGGTGATCGGATCCCGAAAGGGCAACGCAACGGCAAGCACGGGCGGGTGGAGTTCTCCCTCGGCGGCGGCGCGAAGATGCGAGCAATTACGGATGTCATCGATCATGGCCAGAAGCAGGTCGCCGATCGGTACGCCTTCGCCGTGGCGCGGGACTACGACGCGGTCTCGCAAGTTCAGGCCATGGACATCGAAGGACTGGACGTGGCAGTTCTATTTCGCACTTCGCCGTTACACTGCGACGAAACGTTGGAGCCGGACTACGCCAATGACTTATGCAAAGCATGGAATAGCTGGATCGCAGACTTCTGCAGGGAGAATCGGCAGCGCCTCAAGGCGTCGGCACTGATCACCTTACATGACGTCGATCTGGCCATTGAAGAGGTGCGGCGTGCCGTCAATCAACTCGGTGTTACGGCTCTGTCGCTTTGCCCGGAACCGATCATTGGCAAATTTATTCACGACCGTTACTTTGATCCGCTGTGGGCCGAGGTTGAAAAACTTGGCGTGGCCCTCTGTTTCCATCCGCCGGCGAGACCGAAGCAGGATCAAGTGGCCAATAAATTCTTTGGTCATCCCAACGCTAATATCATCGCGCTGGCACTACGCAATCCGGTGGAGCTGATTCAAGCGATATCGAGTTTCTGCGCCGGCGGCGTCTTGGAAAAGTTTCCCAAGCTGCGCGTTGCATTTCTGGAGGGGAACTGCGCCTGGTTGCCGTGGTTGCTATACCGGCTCGACGAACGTGCCAAGCTGCATGGACCGCTGGCCGATGTGCCGCTGTCGCGCAAACCGAGCGAATATTTCTTGCAACAATGTTACATCTCCGTCGATCCGGACGAGTACCTTGTGACCGATGTCATCAAGCGCATCGGCGACGATAACCTCCTGATCTCTACGGACTATCCGCACATCGATGCTCACTTTCCGCACGCGCTGGATGAGTTCCTCGAAATTGAAGGCATCAGCGATGGCAGCCGGCGGAAAATTTTCTGGGACAACTGCGCCAAACTTTACAACGCGCACTAAGGCCTTCCGCATGAAAGCCGCGCAGATTGCGATTGTTGCTTTATGGATCTGGGCTTCGGCCGTGTTGACCTGGTCGGCCGAAGGACCCTCAAAGGCCGTATTCGCCTACGGAGCCATCAATGCCTATATGACATCGACCTGGGTGGCGCGAGAACAGGGCTTCTTTCGTAAACATAGTCTCGAGGTCGAGCCGGTGTTCATTATTGCGAGCCGCGCGGCCCAGGCGATGCTTGCCGGCGAAGTCCATGTAGGGTTGATCGGACCGACCCACGTCACGAACGCTGTTGCCGCCGGCGGTGATCTGGTGATGTTCATTGGCAACCAGAACAACGTCAGGTACATCATCGTAGTCCACCCGAGCATTAAAGGCGCGGAGGATTTGAAGGGAAAGAGGATTGCCATCGGCGCGAGCCAGGCGGGCCTCGCCTCTCTGGCGACCCACGCGGCGCTCGATCACCTGGGTCTGAACGCGCGCCGCGACAATATCGCGCTCCTGTTGATCGGCGAAGAGCCCCTGAGGCTAGCGGCGTTGCAAACCGGCAATGTGCAGGCCACGCTGATCGCGCCGGAGTTGGCGAACACAGCCACAAGCCAGGGCTTCAGCATCCTGCTGGATATGGCAAAACTCAATATCCCCTTCCAAGCAAGCGGCATGGTGACAACGCGAAAAATTCTCAGGTCCGAGCCGCAAATGATCGAGCGAGTCGGTCGGGCCACCGTGGACGCAATCACCTTCATTCGTAATACGGCGAGCAAGAAAACCGTCCTGCGGATCATGGCAAAGAACCTCAAGCTCGCCAAACCAGAACGACTTGAAGCTTCCTATCAGGATCTGGTC
>JBBDNJ010000364.1:0-9382 GCA_040877705.1 Binatia bacterium
TCCAAAACTTGATCCATACTCTCGCGGAAGTCCAACGGGCTCCTTTTTTGCCGCCTCTGGTGATCGATGGAGATGTTAACAGCGATTCGGTACAGCCAGGTGTAAAAAGACGAGCCTCCCTGGAAGCTGCTGATCTTTCGGTAAGCGCGAAAGAATGTCTCCTGGGAGACCTCCATGGCATCGTCGGGGTTGCGTAGTAAGCCGAGAATAACCATGTAGACCTTTTGATGATATCGCGATACCAATTCCTGAAAAGTCGCGACGTCTCCAGCTTGGCATTTCTGGACCAGCTGCCAGTCACTTAGCTCCACAATAAGCCTGCCTGTTGGACGTTTTTCACTGCTTTTTATTCAGCCGTAAGACTAGTGAGATAGCAGAACCTTGAAGTTTTCGCGAATTATCATAAAATGACCTTCGATATCTTTCATTTCTTCGGTCTACTTTTCGAATCATCACAGGGGATTATCAATGCTGGTCAAATGTCCGAGCTGCACGACCACTTACAAGGTATCAGACGACCTTATGCAAGGCGCCACTCCCGCGTTCCGTTGCTCTCGCTGCAAACATACTTTCGAGCTCGAGCTGGGGGTGCCGTCGAAGCCGGTGACGCCGCCGCCAAGCGACATAAATTCCACGCCAGCCGGCGATGACGAAGGGAAAGAATTGACCTTCACATTCGGACCGCGAGAGCTAGAATCAGAGTCCGCCGGCGCGCTCGGCAAAGGAGAAACCGCGCAGTTGGATGCGGCTTTTCAGCCGCCAGAGGCCGCCGTTTCAACCGAAGAACAGTGCCCACAAGGGTCGATGCCGACCGTTAAATCCAAACCCAAAAAACCTTTCACGATGGTCGACAGCTCGGCCTCGGTCATCAATAAAGAGAAAGTGCTGGATGATCCGCATGTCAACATCGTGCCGGAGGAAAAAACCTTCGAAGGTTTGCCGCCACCACCAAACAAAAACATTTCGGTTCTCGCCCCTTACCGAGATCAACAGGCATCGACACTGCCTTATCTAACATTGTTCGCCCTGTTGACCCTCTTTTTCTCTCTGGCGACCGCTTTTCAGTATGCCTACCCTGAAATTTTGGACAGCTTTATCAAGAAGATCCCTCTGATCGGCACTGCCGTTGTCAAAAACACTCACCTAAAAAACGGCGTGGCATTGCAATCGCTACGCGGCAGCTATCAGGTGATTCAGGGAAATCGGCAAGTCTTCCTCGTCACCGGGGTGGCCATGAATCAGAACCCGGTGGTGATTCGCGAAGTCAGTGTCGGTGGGGAAACGTACAGTCCGGATGAGAAATCCATCGAACTACAAGACATGTGGATCGGTAATGCCATCTCGCCGAAAATCATTCGCGGCATGACTACCCGGGACATATCGGATCTGCAGCGCCTAAAGCCGCTGAAGACCTTCGAGATCCCGCCGGGCGATTCCGTACCTTTCACGATCGTCTTTTTAAAGCCGGCCAAAGGCATCAAGGACTTTACCTGCAAGGTTCTATCAGCGGAAGAAGTTTAGGAGGATTTTCCGGCGGGACCATCTTTATTCGATTCCTCCTTCGGCGTGATGTCGATCTCATCTGAGCCCTTGAGAGATTTGCGAAATTTTTGAACGCCTTTGCCTAAGCCTTCACCCAAATCAGGCAGACGGCCGCTAAACAAGATGATAATGATGAGAAGAACGATCACCAGCTCTCCAAGCCCTAGACCAAACATACGTCCCCCTTATTCTGTGGGTATTATTTCACGAATGGCTGCCATTGCAACTGCGAATTTGCCTCGGGGAACGTTCGTGAAGTAACATACGATCGTGATCGTGGAACCCTCAAACCGGCCGCTGGCGCGTTTCTTCGCGGCATCTTTAGCGATCCACTTGGCCTTCCTGCTCCTCTGGCCGAAGCCCTCCATCCGCCCAGTGCCGCATGAAACCATGACTGTGTCATTTCTTCCTGCCCCTAAAGAAAAAAAAGAATCAACGCACGCGCCGGCGAAACAAGCGACTAAGGCGCCCAGGCAAGCACCCACTCGAGTATCTCGATCGCCGGCGATTATTGCTAAACAAGACTCATCCGAAGTAAAAAGGACGGCGCCCCCGCAAGTCGCAATCGCCCCAAAGACAATGAAGGAAGCTTTCGAAACCAAACCTGAGCCGGAGCCGGCCAAGACGCCGGAGCCGGTCCGAGAGGTTGCGCCGATTACGCAACGCAAACTTCCCACGCTTAAAGATTTATTGCCACCGGTAACTTGGTCCTCACCCAGAGCCGATAACACTCAGGCCGAGGGACCTGTTCGGCTAGACACAAAAAACCCGCAGTACATCACCTATTTTAACAGCATTAAACGTGACATCGAGTTTGTGTGGCAATATCCGGAGCCGGCGCTCCGATATGGTTTACAGGGAAAGCTGTTATTAGAGTTTTCAATTTTGGCCAATGGCGAATTGGGAAGCGCTCGAATCATTCGCTCGTCAGGATCAAATCTTCTCGATGACGAAGCTTTGCGCGCCATAAAAGCGGCGGCGCCATTCAGTCCGATTCCGCCGTGGATCGACAAAAACAGGATCGCGATAATCGCAAGTTTTGAATATCTCGATAACCGGCTCAACTACCGGTATTCGCCTTAGGCTCTCAACCACCGCTGCAAAGCTCAATCCTTCGAATCCGAAGGTTCCCAGCGGAGCACGGGTTTTCTTGCCGCCCTCGCCTCGTCCAGGCGACGCACGGGAGTGCTATACGGGGCGTTTTTCACCAATTCCGGAGACTCCTTAGCTTCACGTGAGATCGAGATCATCGCTTCGATGAATTGATCGAGCGTTTCCGGTGTCTCGGTTTCCGTGGGTTCGATCATCAGCGCTCCGGAAACAACCAGCGGAAAATAAATTGTCGGCGGATGAAATCCATAGTCGAGCAGCCGTTTCGCAACGTCGAGAGTCGTTATGCCGTATTTGTGTTGTACACGATCGGTAAAAATACACTCGTGCATGCAGGGTTCGTTATAGGCGAGATGGTAATGCTTTTCCAACTTGCTTTTGATGTAGTTGGCATTGAGCAGCGCCATCCGGCTGGCTTCTTCGAGCCCATTGGCGCCGAGAGAGACGATGTAAGTATAAGCTCGGACCAAGACGCCGAAATTACCGAAAAAGCTCCGCACGCGGCCGATGGATGTGGGCACGTCTTCGACCAACTCAAAGCCGGCGGCGGTTTTTCCAATGCGTGGTGTCGGTAGGAAATCGCCTAGTAAGCTCTGTACCGCCACCGGCCCGGCACCCGGTCCGCCGCCACCGTGGGGCGTTGAAAAGGTTTTGTGCAGATTCATATGAAGCACATCGACGCCCATGTGTCCCGGCTTGGCGATGCCCATCAACGCATTCAAATTGGCGCCGTCAAGATAAACCAACCCGCCTTTGCCGTGGACCACCTCAGCGATGGCCTCGATATTTTTTTCAAAAATGCCAAGGGTGTTGGGGTTGGTAACCATCAATGCGGCGACATCTTCGTCCATGAGCTTGGCCACGGCTGCAGGAGCAATCACGCCCTGATCGTTGGACGACACTTGGATTACGTCATAGCCGCACAGTGTCGAACTCGCCGGGTTAGTACCATGCGCGGTATCCGGAACGATTATTTTCTTGCGCGGGTTTCCCCTGGCTGAAAGATACGCCCGGATCAACATCAAGCCGGTCAACTCACCTTGAGCGCCCGCCGCCGGCTGAAGACTGACATGATCCATACCGCCGATCTCAGCCAGCATCTTCTCCAGATTGTAAAGCAGTTCGAGCGCCCCCTGAATCCTTGCCGCCGGCGCCAGCGGATGCACCAGAGAGAACCCGGGATCGCGCGCCACGACTTCATTGACCTTGGGGTTGTACTTCATCGTACAAGAACCGAGCGGATAAAACTGGCTTTCAATGGCAAAATTGCGTTGCGATAAGCGGGTGAAGTGACGCAATACTTCCAGCTCGCCCATCTCCGGAAAGCCGGGGATATCTTCACGCAAAAACGTTTCGGGAATAGGGCGTTCCGCCGCTGGTGTTTTTTCCGGCCAGGAAAAGGCCGTTCTTCCGGGCGAGCCGCTCTCAAAGAGCAGTTGCGGAGATGGGTTTCTGTTTGGCGGATTATCCGGAGACTGCGCTGACAAGGCGATCGATCCCCTCTCTATCGTTCATCTCGGTGACGCAAACGAGCAGGCTATCGGGTAACTCGGGATACCACCTCGCCAAAACAATTCCGGGTATCATCTTTCGCTCTGAACAGCGACGCATGAGATCGTCGAGATGTTTCCCCCTGACGACGAATTCATTGAAGAAAGGCGCCGCGAAGCAAGGTTCCACTTTTGCGCCGGCAAGCAAGCGGTCATGGGCTTCATGGGCGCGCTCGACGTTTATTTCCGCTAGACGCCGCAGACCTATTTTTCCCAACAGCGCCATATAAACGGTAGCGGCTGTGGTGCACAGCGTCTGACTCGTGCAGATGTTCGATGTCGCCCTTTCACGACGAATGTGTTGCTCTCGGGTCGCCAAGGTCAAAACATAGCCGCGGTTGCCTTCGCTATCGACAGTCTCGCCGACGAGCCTGCCCGGCAGGTTCCGCATGAATTTGCGCTGCGTCGCAAAGAAACCGAAACCGGGCCCGCCGAGCGCCATCGGCACGCCTAGGCTCTGGCCTTCACCGACGGCGATATCGATGCCGAAGGCCCCGGGAGGTTTCAGCAGCCCGAAAGCCAAAGGTTCGGTGGTCGAGGTAATCAGTTGAGCGCCGGCGCGATCGCAAAGCTCACGCATCGGCGCTAAGTTCTCGATCACGCCGAAAAAATTCGGGTAACCGACAAGCACGCACATCGTGTGGTCGTTCAACTGTCGCGACAGTTGATCGACATCCGTGAGGCCGCTGGCGTCAAAAGGAATTTCTTCCAGGTTAAGATCCGTCAAATTTCGCAAGTAAGTAGCAACGACGGCTCTGTACTGCGGGTGCAGCGCGCGCGATACCAAGACGCGCCGTCGCGTCGAGGGTTGAATGCGCCGCGCCATGAGAACGGCTTCAGCGGCAGCCGATGCGCCGTCATAGACGCCGGCGTTGGAAACTTCCATCCCGGTCAACTGACAAACCAAGGTCTGATACTCGAAGAGAACCTGCAACGTACCCTGACTCACTTCTGGTTGATACGGCGTGTACGAGGTCGAAAACTCCGCGCGTGAAATAATCGCATCGACAGCGCTCGGAATGAAATGATGATAGATGCCTCCGCCAAGAAAAAGATCCCAATCGTTTGCGGCGGCGTTTTTGGCCGCCAGAGCGGCGAGCTCTTGGCGCACCTTTAACTCACTGACCCCATCGGGTAAATGGATCTTCGCCCTCGATCTCAAACTTTGCGGGATGTGGCGCAAAAGATCGTCAACGCTGCGAATTCCTATGGCACCGAGCATTTGTTCTTTGTCGGCAGCGGTGTGCGGAGTATAGCTCATAGGGTGAGGCTATTCCTCCTCGTCCTCGGTTTCTTCATCGTCTTCTTCCTCGTCATCTTCTTTTTGCTGCTCGATGTACTCGGCGTACTCCTCGGCCGTCATCAGATCCTTTAGGTCATCCACGTCCTGCATCTCGACCCGAATCATCCAGCCGTCTCCATAGGCGTCGTCATTAATGGTTTCCGGGCTATCGGGAAGCGCGTCGTTGACCTCCAGGACCGTTCCGCTTACCGGCGCATAGACATCCGAAACGGCCTTCACCGATTCCACTGCGCCGAACGGATCGTCCTTCACGATCTTTTCCCCGATCTCCGGCAACTCCACAAAAACGATATCCCCCAGCTCCTCTTGGGCATATTCCGTGATGCCGATGGTGGCTATTTTACCTTCGACCAGGACCCATTCATGTTCTTTTGAATATTTCAGCCCTTCAGGAATCTCCATGACCTTTCCTCCTTATGTCTGACAGCGCCGCCGTCACTGGCGGTAAAACGGCAACGGCGCTATCCTGGCGCGAATTGTTTTATTACGAATTTCGACTTCAACCCTATTGTCGACGCGAGCTTCTTCCGCGGCCACATAGCCAAGCGCGATCGACCGGCCCAGTGTCGGCGACCTGGTCCCGCTGGTTACTCTGCCGATAGATCGTCCATCTTTCAATAACGGATACTTACTGCGCGCGATGCCGGGATCGATGAGCTCCAAACCCACCAGCTTGCGCTTCACTCCTTGTTGTTTTTGCCTTAACAATACTTCACGGCCGATGAAAGAGCCCTTGGAAAATTTTACGACCCAGTCCAATCCTGCTTCCAGCGGCGTCGTCGTCTCGTCGAGCTCGTGACCGTAGAGCGGGTAGGCCTTTTCCAGACGCAAGGTGTCGCGCGCGCCAAGTCCGGCCGGAACCAACCCCGATGGAGAACCGGCATCGAGCAAATCATCCCACAGCTTTTCGGCATCATGCCAATCGCAGTACAGCTCGAAACCGGCCTCTCCCGTATATCCCGTGCGCGCGATGAGGCAGGGCGTGCCGGCGACCCCGTCCTCGGCAAAGTGAAAAGATTTGATAGCGCTTAGGTTATGCATTGTTAACGGTTGCAGAATTTTTTCAGCCACCGGTCCCTGCAACGCCAACTGCGCATACTGTTCACTCACGTTCTCGACGTCAACTCCGCTGGTCACATAGTTCCGGATCCATTGAAAATCCTTGTCGCTATTGCACGCATTGACGCAGATCAGAAAATGATCCGGCTGCCGCCGGTAAAAGATCACGTCATCGACGACGCCCCCGTTGTCATTTAGAAGCAGGTTGTATTGGGCTTGCCCTATCTTGATCCGCGAGACATCGTTGGCGGTGAGCCGCTGGCAGAAAGCTTCGGCTGCGGCGCCGCGCACTTCGATCTCTCCCATATGACTCACGTCAAACAGTCCGGCATATCTCCGAACCGCGAGATGTTCCGCGATGACCCCACGATACTGAACCGGCATCTCCCAACCGGCAAAGTCAACCAGGCGCGCGCCGGCCCGCCGATGAGCGGCGTATAGCGGTGTCCTTTTCATGATTCCAATCGAAAGTCTAAACCGGTAGCGGATTCAGGCTAGCGTTCCCGCTGAATAGAATCTTTAGCCGCTTTTAGGGTGTTATAAAGAAGCATGCAAATGGTCATGGGACCGACGCCCCCGGGCACCGGCGTGATCGCCGAGGCCCGGTCCTTGGCGGTTTCGAATTCAACGTCGCCGGCGAGTTTGCCGCTTGGCAAGCGGGTGACGCCGACATCAATGACAACGGCGCCCGGTTTGATCCATTCGCCCCGCACCAGCCCGGCTTTGCCAATGGCGACCACTAAGATATCCGCACGGCTTACCTCATCGCGCAGACTGGCTGTGCGAGAATGACACACGGTCACGGTTGCATGCTTTTCGAGCAGCATCAGAGCGACCGGCTTGCCGACGATATTGCTGCGGCCGACGACCACGGCGTTCTTACCCTTGGGATCACAACCCGCCGCCTCAAGAAGCTTCATGACACCCATCGGCGTGCACGGTCTGAAGCCGCCGCCGCCGATCACCAACATCCCTTGGCTTAACGGATGAAACCCGTCGATGTCTTTATACGGAGAAACCGCTTCGAGAATTTTTTCCGCGCGGATGTGAGCCGGGAGCGGCAGCTGAACCAGAATGCCATGGATATTTTTATCCTTGTTCAAGCTGTTCACCAGCGCCAGCAATTCCTTTTCCGAAATCGTTGCGGGAAGCAGATGTTCAAAGGATCTGATGCCCACTTCTTTACACGCTTTCTCTTTGTTCTTTACATAAATATGAGACGCCGGATCATCTCCCACCAACACGACCGCCAAGCCCGGTGCCATCCCCCAGCGCCGTGCGAGGCCGTCAACCTCTTCCTTGATCTGCTTCCGAACTTCTTTAGCTACGGCCTTGCCGTCGATGATCGATGCCATGCTTACCTCTTAAAGGGATTGAAAATCAACGTCGGAAAAAGATATTTTTAGAATTGATGTTTCTATTGGCATGACACGCAGCAAGTCAAAGGTCAACCCCCAAAAACCCCCTGCGAGGCCGTGGAAAACCCCTGTGAGTTTGTGCCATTTCACTGGCAACACAAAGATTTGATCTCGTCATTTCTCGACCTGAGTTGACCAGAAACGGAACCCGGTGTATCAGGCAGAATTCTAAAGTCCATGTCGCAAAGCAGGGCGAAATATCGGTAGCATGCTCGCCGATAAGGCGATGTTTACTTTTCAAACAAAATCTGCAGGATTGCTTTTAAGGCAGTCGCTGAATTATTGTTATGACAATCTACCTACACAATGCCAATGAAGAAGGAGATATGAAGAAGGAGATATATGGACGACCCACGGACCCTTGAAGCAATTAAAAAAGACATTCGCGCGCGCATCGGTCAGCGAGCGCCATTTCTACACGCTGACCAAGCGGAAGCCGAAGAAGCTCTCGGCAAGATGAGCTCGGTTCAGGGCGAAGCCTGGGCCGTGGCATGGAATGAACTGGGGCTGCGCTGGGAAAATAAAGCAAAAAGTGCCGAGAGCGTCGGCAATAAGGCGGAGGCTAAAGAGAGTTATCTAAAATCGTATGGCTATTACGGCATTGCCCGCCATCCCTTTCCTAGTAGTCCCGGCAAACAACATGGCTATGTAAAAACCCGCGAGATGTTTCTCGCCGCTGCGAAGTATTTCGATATTTCCATCGAACGCGTCGCGATACCGTTTCAAGGAAAGGAAATCGTCGGTCATCTCCGCCTACCGAACACATTACCCGCCCCACTTATCATGCATTGGGGCGGCATCGACAACTGGAAAGAAGAGCGTCACTCCTTTGCTGAATCTTTTGTCAAAGAAGGCTGGGGCTGCTTCGTCATGGATAGTCCCGGGACGGGCGAATGCCCGGTGCTCGCCGGACCCAATGCCCATCAAGTTCACACCACGGCGTTGGAATATTTGCTAAAGAGACCGGAGGTCGATACCCGCCGTGTTGCAGTGGTCGGCGCCAGCTTCGGCGGCCATTGGTCGACAAAACTTGCCCACCTTGCGCCGGAAAAACTAAGAGCGGCCGTAAACTGGGGCGGTGGCATCCATTACTTTTTTCAACCTGAATGGCAACAGCGGTCGCGCAATGCCGACTCTTATCTCTTTGATCTCATCGAAGCACGCGCCAACCTCTTCGGCAAGAAAACCTTCGATGAACTCTGCCAGGTCATGCCGGCCCTGTCCTTACTCGATCAAGGCTGGCTCGATAAACCCTGCGCGCCGATGCTGATCGTCAACGGTAAAGAAGACAAGCAAGTCCCACTCGACGATTTTTACCTGCTCTTGGAGCACGGCAATCCGAAAACGATTCGCCTGTTTCCCGGCGGTCACATGGGCGCCATTTCAAACATCTTCAAAAC
>JBBDNJ010000365.1:0-9376 GCA_040877705.1 Binatia bacterium
GCAGCGGCACCCTCAATTTCCGCGGCCGCACCTATCCGCTCTCGATCGGCGGCCTCAGCTACGGTTTCACGTTCGGCGCATCGCAGACCGACCTGCACGGCCGCGTGACCAACATCTTCCGCCCGTCCGACATCGAAGGCGTCTATGGCGCCGGCGGCGCGGGCGCCGCGGTTATTCGCGGGCCGCAGGCGATCATTCTCACGAACCAGAAGGGCGCGGTCCTTGAACTGTCCGGCAACCAGAGGGGCCTGATGGTCAATCTCGACCTGAGCGGCATGGCGGTTTCGTTGAGATAGGACGTTCGAGAACCGACACAGGAGCAGAAGGTCCATTTCGCAGAGCAGCGCGCGGCGGCGAAAGCCAAGGGCTACGAGGGCGAAGCCTGCCCCGAGTGCCAGAATTTCACAATGGTGCGGAACGGCACGTGCCTCAGGTGCGATACGTGCGGGAGCACGACGAGGTGTAGTTAACTGGCAATTCGGTGGGTCGGTTCGCAGTTAGGGTGGATCTCGTCGCCGGAATCGCGTATGATGCGGCTTCCCAAAGAAACTAATTCCGGATGCGAAGATTGCCAGACGGTCGCAAGGGGTGGGCAGCGCGTCGTAGACCAGCGACGCTGAAAACCAAACGAAAAGCGCAAAAGGTAAATCTTCAACGACCATTCATTTGGCAAGGAAGAGTGGAAGAATTTATCGACCGTCTGCCGGCCAAACCTATTTTCGATCTTGTCATCACTTCCCCGCCGTACAATATCGGAAAGCCGTACGAGCGAAAAAGAAAGGCGCTGGCGCGCTATTTTCTTGAACAACGGAAAATCATTCAGGGGGTCGTAGCCAGGCTAAAGACCGGCGGAAGTATCTGTTGGCAAGTAGGCAACTATGTTCACAGAGGTGAAATTCTCCCTCTTGATCTCGAGTTTCACAAAATCTTTCGCAAGCTCGGCCTGAAGCTGCGGAATCGAATTGTTTGGCAATTCGGGCACGGCTTGCATGGCAAGCGCCGGTTTAGCGGCAGATATGAAGTCGTGCTTTGGTACACTAAGGGCGATAGATACAAATTCAGTCTAAATGCGGTGCGTGTTGACTCCAAGTACCCCGGAAAAAGATCCTACAAGGGTCGAAACAAAGGCAAGTTTTCAAGTCACCCCCGAGGGAAGAATCCAGAGGATGTGTGGGCCATTCCAAATGTCAAAGGGAACCACGTTGAAAAAACAATACACCCTTGTCAGTTTCCAGTTGGACTTGCGGAGCGTTTGGTACTCGCGTTAACGCGCAAAGGAGATCTCGTCTTTGATCCGTTTTGCGGAGTTGCCTCCGCGGGGGTGGCAGCGGTTCATCATTGTCGCCGCTTTATCGGATGCGAACAGGTCGCTCGATACGTCCAAGTGGGTAGGCAACGGTTAGTACGGGCTTCAAAGGGAGAAGAACGCTTTAGACCGCACTATCAGCCAATATACGATCACACCAAGTCAAAACTATCTATTCCGCCGAAAGCGGCTGAGAGACGGAGAATGACTCACGGGTAGACAACTCGCCAAGCCCAGCACAATCTATACGTGAATTGGGGGGCAACATGAAATTTGGCGATAGCTTGCCGGCTAGACGCGCGCTGATTAGGCAGGTCCACGGCACATCCTCAACAAAATCGTTTCCGGTAGATTTTCAGGGTGAGCGAAACTACCTGCCGGTTCATTCAGTAAGTATCGATTTTCCGCGGTACCGTCTCGCCAACGGGAGAACGGGAGCGGAGCAAGTAGAATACTTGGCGAAGCATCGAACTCTTCCCAAGGATCTTTTTACGAAGCCTGAAAGCGATCTCGCACAGGAGCACCAGCACGTCATCCTAAAAGGGATGATCGATGAGCAGCACCTTCGGACCTACTTCAGAAACAACAAACAGCTTGAGCCACTAATCTTGGATAGTGACGGCTTCGTCGTAAACGGAAATCGCCGTTTATGTGCGATGCGCGAATACTATTACTCGAAAGAGAGAGAGAAGTATAAGCACTTCAGAAATATCGATGTCGTGTTCCTGCCGCCTAGCGATCAAAAGGCAATACTCGAACTCGAAGATAGGCTGCAGCTTCAGCAGGACATCAAAGCAGAGTACAGGTGGTACAACACTCCGTACATGTACAAACGACTCCTCCGCGAAGGTATGGCGGCAAAGGAGCTGTACCGGATCTACGAGATCGACCAGAAAGAGCTGAACTACCGGTTGGCGACGTACGACGAAGCGGAGCGTTATTTGAACGCCCAGAAGAAACCGGGAGAATTCTCAACGATAACTGATTCGAAGTACGCGTTTGAACAATTAGTAAAGGCGCTAAAGGTGGTTGGGGAGGACAGGAAGGATTCATTCCTGCCGCTCGCGTACCTCGTTATCGAAAAAGCTGAAGGCAAGCGAGCGTACGATCAGATACCCGGAATAGCCAGAAATCTAGACAAAATTCTGGAAAAGGTGCCGACCGTTGCAAGCTCGGCGAGGCCGAAAGGAACGGGACCGACAAAGTCAGGGCTTAAGTTGCTGGGGGGCAAGAAAGCACAACGGATCGGGAAGGTCGTGGTACCGAGGCTCGAAACTCAAAAGGCGCGAGACGATGCGCGAGCGACAATTCTAGACATACTAGGCGAGCAGGAGACTCTTCGCCGCGAGCATAAAAAAGGTAACTTTGTCCGAGCTCAAATCGAAAAAGCTGATCAGTGTTTGCAAAACGCCTTTGATGGATTGAAAACGGCCAAAGACAAGAAAATACTAGCCGGCCTCCTAACTAGGGTGGAGAAAAGCGCCGCACGCCTGCGCCGCGCAATCGGCCGATGACCGAAGTCTATTTTACGTTGGACGTAACTACACAGCAGGTCGCCGCGAAATCGAGCGACCGAAGCGAGAGCTGGGCCCGCATTCGGGGAGTCTTTTCTAGTGAAACTGAGCATGTGGAGCTAGTTGGCGAGCGCAAGATCCAGGTGCCGTTGTGGCTCTTCTTGGTTAAGCGCGATGCACTGGCCTACCGGCTCAATTCCGAAGAGGTAAATTTCAACTTTGATAGCAATCTCACTGCGGTGTTGAGGCGCGTGCTTTCGCAGTCTGCTGAATACGATCGACTTCCAAGCGCACGCATATTGTCTGCACACACGCTGCAAGGTCGATTAAAGGGGGCTGGCTTTACCCGTCACCTCAAGTTCTACCAGTCTCGCAATGTCCGGAAATTGCTCAGGTATATTGCGGGGGCAACGTTTTCAGTTCCGGGTGCGGGGAAGACCACGGAGGCACTCGCTTACTTTTCGGTAAGCGCACGCAACAATGAGAAACTCCTAGTAGTCGCCCCGAAGAATGCGTTTTCCGCCTGGGAGACTCAGTTCGAATTGTGCTTTCCCAGTTCAAGACACTCATTCACGCGGCTCGTGGGAGGCCGAAAGCAAATCGCGGCACTACTCGCAACAGAGCCCCGCTATTCAATCGTTTCGTATCGCCAACTTGGAACAGTCCTACCAGAAATACTTTCGTATTTGTCCAAATACCCGGTCGCGGTCTTCCTGGACGAAAGTCATCGAATGAAAGGTGGGCCAGCGCGCGAAACCGGTCGCAATGTACTTCAGTTGTCCGGACTGCCGACGAGGAAGCTTCTGTTGACCGGCACGCCTATCCCTAACTCCCAACTTGACCTAGTTGCTCAAGCGCAGTTCCTCTTTCCGTACAAAGAAATTGATGAAGGGAACGCGCAATCGATTGTCGATCCAATTTATGTCCGAACGACAAAGGCCGAACTAGGACTGCGACGGCCGGAGCGGATCACCAGAGATATCCAGATGTCGCCGGCACAAAATCGATTTTACTCTTTGATCGCAAGGGAAGAAGCGCGCCGGCTTTCGAAGTTCAATATTCTTGACAAGATCCAACTTAGATCGCTTGGAAGAAGTGTTATGCGACTTATTCAAGTTGCATCGAATCCTCTTTTGCTAATTAACAAGACACAGATTCCGACTGAGTTGCTGCGAGAACTTACCGCTGAGGAGGATAGCCCGAAAATTCAATACGCATGCCACCGTGCTCGACTACTCGCTCGACAGCGAAAAAAAACTGTAATTTGGTCAACGTTCGTTGATACGGTTGAGTTGATAGCTTCGAGACTGACCGACCTCGGTGCGGACTACATTCATGGCGGGGTTGACGCGGGGTCCGATCTTGAAGAGGACACGCGCGAAAGGAAGATCAAGGATTTTCACCTCGATGACAAGAAATTCGTCTTGGTCGCCAATCCGGCCTCTTGCGGTGAAGGAATTAGCCTTCACGAGGTTTGTCATCACGCGATTTACGTAGACCGGAACTTTAACGCCGGGCAGTACCTTCAGTCTGAGGATCGAATTCATAGACTCGGCCTGAGCAAGAAACAACGCACAGTCATTGAGATTTTGATCTCGCCAGGATCAATCGACGAAGCCGTGCAGAATCGGTTGAGCGCAAAAGTCCGGGCGATGGGACGCGCTCTGAACGATCAGGAATTGAATATAGATCCGATCTCGCTGGACCCGGAAACATTGTCGGACGATGAGGTCCTCGATGAGGCAGATGCGCAAGAAATAATCGATCACCTGGTGAGCCATGCCTGAACTTGGTCCTGACTTGTGCTACTCTTGTCAGGAGCTTCTGACCCTTGTCAGTGAGGGCGATTTAGAACTCGCGTATTTCAAAGGCCGATCGGTTCGATCCGTTTCCACAGAAGTTGTGCTCGCGACCTGTCAGGAGTGTAATTGGATAGCCTTCGACAAACGAGGAAGGATCACTCTCACCGAAACTGGACGAGAGATTGGCGGCCGCCTAAGTGAAGAAAAAAACGCGGAAGCACTGCAGTTGCAAATCGTATCGATGGTTCGAACGTACAATTGGGTCTGGACCGCCGCGTTACCCCGCGGGCGTGAAGACGCTTTTAGGCGGATGCCAGAGGACGCAAAACAATGTTTCCGCGAATGCAACGCCATGGATCGTCGATGGCCAAAAGAGCTGATAAAGTTATGGGATAATTTCTCGAAAGATCAACGCCGCGTGCAGGCCGATGAAAATCTGGAAGTCGGTCGGCGGGCGGAAGAATTGTCATTTGAATTTGAGCGAAGGAGGATTGGTAAGCGACCAGAGTGGAGATCTCTTGAATCGGAGTCCGACGGCTACGACATTCTGTCCAGACAGTCGCGCGGGAGCAACGACCGACTGAGAATTGAGGTGAAGGGGACGAGCGCAGCTGCATCAAGCGCTGAGTTTTCAATAACTCGACATCAATGGGAAACTGCAAAGGTTAGCGGCGATTATGTTTTTCATTTGTGGGCATTGGGCCGCAAGAATATTCTTTCCATCGTAACGGCCGCTGCAATTGAACCGCATGTGCCGACGGATAGAAGCAAGGGGAAGTGGCAAACTTTTCGAGTCAAATTCGGCCTGTTCTTTGCCGATGCGCGGAAACTAGTAGATTTTGCCCCGATGGGAACCCTTCGTACGTCGATTCCAAAAAGGGTACAGCGTCAATTTTTAGCGCAGATTTCGTAGAAGTGTAATTCAGTTGCCGATGATATAGACCGACAAGCAGAAAGATATTTCGTAGGTATCACGGATTATATTCACATCCACGTGAAAACTTTTCCTCACCCTCCTGCGCGACAAGGGCTATCTGCAATTCCTCTCGCGCGGCACCTACCGGCTCAACCGCCCGGACTAGGAGCCGGCTTCGACAACTGCGCTAGGGCCTGCTCGCGCGTGCCGAAGCTCGCCACCGTCTGATAGTCCGGCGTCGCCTCGGCGTCATCGGATGACCGCAACAGCGCGAATCCGTCTTTGCTCGGCACGACGACTTCGGTCAGATCGTCCGAGTCATAGGGCGACATGTGCCTTGCACCGCAGGCCCGGCAATCGTCGTCGCACATGGCCGACCATTCGTCGGTCCATTTCGCTCCGCAGCGCGCGCATTGGTAGTGATTGTGAAACCAAGCCATGGCAGCCTCCATCCTTGCTAATCCATTGTGAGGAAAGATAATTTTCTGGCCTCGATAGACCTGTCGCTGGTTCGATGGGCTCTTCCGTGGTATAAATAGATGCTCATGGACAAACTTGCAGCATCCAAATTACCACCCGCCCTTGCCGCCGAACTGGAGCAAAAATTCTTCTGGTGGGAGCCGGTGGACGCGCACCCGCGCTCCGACGCGCGCATCCTCGCGCAGGCGATGAACCTCGCTCCGTTCGGCGAGGTCCGCCGCCTGGAACAGTCGCTCGGCCCGCATCGCCTCGCCGAAGCGCTGCTCCAGGCCGAGCCCGGCTGGATCAGCGAACGATCCTGGGAGTTCTGGCGCGGGCGTCTGGCGCTGGCGACCGGCCGGCAGTTGCCCGACGCGCCGCCCCGGAGAGCATTCGATGCCGGAGGCGTTTGAGCCCCGCACCGATATCCTGCCCAAGGCGCAGCAGGAGATCTGGCCCCTCCTCGCTCCCGCTCCAAAGCTCTCTTTCGTCCTCTACGGCGGGACCGCGGTCGCGCTTCACTTCGGCCACCGCGTTTCCGTCGATTTCGATTTTTTCCGATCGGCGGCGCTGGACAAGAAAGAACTCGCGGCGGCGTTTTCGTTTTTGCCGAACGCGACAACGATCGTGGAAGACCCGAATAGCCTCGTCGTCAATGTGCCGATGCCTTCCGGTACCGTGAAGGTGTCGTTCTTCGGAGGACTCGCCTTCGGCAGGATCAACAAGCCGCGCCCGACGGGCGACTCCGTCTTGCTCGTCGCCTCGCTCGAAGACCTGCTCGCGACAAAGTTGAAAGCAATCCTCGACCGCGCCGAAGCGAAGGACTACCGCGACATCGCCGCGATACTCTCCGCCGGCACGTCCCTGGAACGAGCTTTGGGTGGGTTCGCGAAGATGTACGGCCAGGATGCCGCGATCCCGCTCAAGGCAATCGGCTATTTCAAGGACGGCGACTTGCCCACGCTTCCGGCGGCCACCCAAAAGGTTCTTCGCGCAGCACGCGACAAGATTGCCGATATTCCAGAGGTTGCAGTTGTCTCCAGCGATCTCTCCGGCTGATTGCCGCGAAGCGGGTCTGTAGTGCCCGTAGGGCGGCCCCGCAACCAAGGCTCTCACGGCAAAATTCCGCCCCGTGTGAATTCAAACAGTGCATAGGGCTGCGCGTTCGTGTCTAGTCCGCCTGTAATCGTACCGCGCTCGTTAGAGGGGTAGAAATGGGCGATACCTACAAGGGCAATTGCTTTTGCGGCGATGTTGAATTCCAAGTTACCGGCACACCGGCAATAATGGGGTATTGCCATTGTGAGGACTGCCAAACTTGGTTGGCCGCGCCGATCAATGCCTTCAGCTTCTGGGCACCGGACAGCGTGCGTATCACCAAAGGCGAGTCCCGTGTCGGCACCTTCAATAAGACCGAGGGCGCCTACCGCAAGTTTTGCAAGACCTGCGGTGGCCATCTCATGACCGACCATCCCGGCATGAAGCTCGTGGATGTCTATGCGAGCCTATTGCAGGGCTTCATGCACCAGCCGACGGTGCACGTAAATTACGGGAACAAGATGGTCTCCGTGAAGGACGGCCTGCCGAAGTTCAAGGATCTGCCGGCCGATTTCGGCGGCTCGGGAGAGATGTTGCCCGAGTAATCCCGACGAAGCTCGCCGCGACGAGTCGTCAATCCGGTGCGCCGGCGCGGCGCATCGTCTCCACAAATCGCGACCAACTGATATCGTCGCGATACGGCAGAGGATGCATCTCGCGGAGCTGAAGCTCGGGCTCTTCCTCCAGGAGACGGGAAAGCACTTGGTGGGCGCCGTCTTCGTCGCCGTCGAGCCAACGGCTGACGGCGAGACCTGCCAAGTTGAGCGTCAAGGCCGGAGCAAGCTGGTCGGCCCGCTGGAACCAGTCGACGGCTTTGTCATAGCGCCCGGCGCCTAGATGGCCATAGGCGGCGATCCGGCTGTACAGGTGGACGTATGGATCACGGATGTCGATGTTCACGGCCCGCATCGCGCTCTCCGCTCCGGCGTCGCACTCACCCGAGAACACCTGTGCGGCGCCAAGCATCCACAGGCCCATATTGTACTCCGGATTGAACTCCAGAGCGCGACGGGCCGCCGCGGCCGAGTCATGGTGGTGCTTCCGCGCAAAAAGCAGAAGACCGGCGTGCACCGCGTTCAACATGTCGCTGCGGGCGTTAAGGCGGAGCGCTTCCTCGGTCCTCTTGAACGCGAGACTTGTCACGGCGGCGTCGGGCTTGCGGAAGCCATAGAGGTAATCGGCGAGTCCCAGTCCCGCTGCGGCCATGGCGAGAGCCATAAAGTTCTTGGGTTGGAGTTCGAGGGCCTGTTCGGCGATCTCCCCGCCGCCCCGCCAGCCTGTCTTGGTGGGAGTGAAAAAGCTGGCTCCAGCGTGCGCGAGCAGCTCTTCAAACGAAAGTTCGTCGAGCGGCCGGTTCGTCAGCCGCGCCGCATCGTCGGCGGCGACGCGCCGTCGCACGCTCATGGCCATGCGGTGGGCGCAGCGGTCGAAAATCTCGAAGGGGTCGTTGGTGTCCTCGTCATAGCGGTCCGACCAGATCTGCCGTTCCCCTTCAACTGCGATCAGCCGTGCAACGACGCGGGATCGGTTGGCCGCAAGTCGCACGCCGCCCTCCACGACGTAGTGCGCCTTGGCCCGGTCCGTGGCGATCTCAAGCCCCGTAAGCCGGGCGAGGTGCGCCCTGAGCTCGTCGCCGAGATCGGCGCCGATCCGCGCCTCCTCCGGGCCGCCGCCCTCAAGGTTCGCGACGAACACGCGCGGCTTGCCCTGCGCGCGCAAGGAAGGAAGCTGACGGGGCCAGGACCAAACCCGGATCGCCCGGGAGATATTCTTGAACTTGCGCTCGCCGTTGTCGAAGAAGACGGCGTCGAGGTTGTCCGCCATGCCGTCGCGAACCGACTGCGAGATGAGCACGCCACCGGGGTCGGCCATGCCCTCGAGCCGCGCCGCGACGTTGACGCCGTCGCCGTAGATGTCGTCCTCCTCGACGATGACATTGCCTAGGTTCACTCCCATGCGGAACACGAGGCGCCCGCCCTCCGGCGCGTCCGCTTCCCGTGCCGCCACGACTTGCTGGAGCATGATCGCGCAGCGCACCGCATCGACGGCGCTGGCAAATTCAACCAGCGTGCCGTCGCCCATCAGCTTGACGATGCGGCCATGGTGCTCGGCAATGGTGGGGTGGAGGAGCCCGTCGCGCAAGGCTTTGAGCCTGGCAAGGGTGCCGGCCTCATCCGCTTCCATGAGCCGGCTATAGCCAACCACATCGGTAGCAAGTATGGCGGCGAGACGGCGCTCCATCGAAGTCCCCCAAGGAAATTCTAGCGGCGAGTCATGGGAG
>JBBDNJ010000366.1:0-9338 GCA_040877705.1 Binatia bacterium
CGGAAGGGCGATGGAAATCGTTTACGATGACGATGCATTGCGTCGTTACATGACCCACGCGGTCTCGGCATCGCCGGAGCATCCGGTGTTGATCGACAAGTTTCTCGATGACGCCATTGAAGTGGATGTGGATGCCTTGAGCGACGGCGATGACGTCGTCATCGGCGGCATCATGGAACATATCGAACGGGCCGGAGTGCACTCGGGCGACAGCGCGTGCAGTTTACCGCCCAAATCCATCAGCCCGGCGATTCAAGATATTATCCGGCAACATACCGTCGCGCTGGCCCAGGCTCTTAATGTCCGCGGCCTGATGAATGTTCAATTCGCCGTGCAAGGCGGCAACGTTTTCGTTCTCGAGGTCAATCCGCGGGCTTCGCGCACGGTTCCTTTCGTGAGCAAGGCAATTGGCGTGCCTTTGGCAAAGATCGCCGCCCGCATTATGGTCGGAAAGAAACTGCGGAATATCGGTTTCACCGCCGAGGTAATGCCAAAACATGTCTCGGTCAAAGAAGCTGTTTTCCCGTTTAACAAATTTCCCGGTGTCGACACCTTGCTCGGGCCGGAAATGAAATCCACCGGTGAAGTTATGGGGATCGACACGACTTTCGGCATCGCCTTCGCGAAAGCTCAGTTAGGCGGCGGCATGCGGCTCCCGCGTGACGGCAATGTCTTTATCAGCGTGCCTGATAGCGATAAGGAAGCGACAACCGCGATTGCACAAAAGCTTCATAGCTGCGGATTTAAAATCATCGCGACCCAAGGGACCGCAGCCTATTTTAAAGCTCACGGAGTCCCCACGGAGTTGGTGAACAAAGTTCAAGAAGGCAGCCCGCACATCGCCGACAAGGTCAAAGAGGGAAAGATCGCCATGGTGATCAACACGCCGACCGACGCCCACTCGCACGCCGATTCTTATTATATTCGCCGCTGCGCTCTGGATTTCCAAGTGCCCTATTTTACCACGATTGCCGGAGCGGAGGCGGCCGCCGAAGGCATCGAGTATCTGCAAAAACACGAGTTCGAAGTTCAGGCGTTACAGGATTATGTCAGTCATTTTCAACGCTAGAGGTCGTCATGGACCTTCCGCGCCGCCGTTCGTCGCCGCCAGCCGCTGAAGATCAGCGTTCAGCGCCGGACAACGCCGCCGTCGCGCTCCAAACACCGCTGCGATTTATAAAAGGTATCGGTCCGAAGCGCGCCGAGCAGTTGGGCGCTTTTGGGCTGAAAACCGTCGAAGATCTTTTCTATCATCTGCCGTTTCGTTACGAGGACCGGCGCCGTGTTAAAACGATACGCCAAGCGGTTGTCGGTCAAGAGGACACTTTCATCGGCACGCTGGCGGCCATTCAAAAGAAGTATAATCCGCGCCGGCGTTGGCAAATTCTCCTCGGCCAACTCACTGATCAGAGCGCCGCCATCGGCCTTATCTGGTATCGCGCGCCAGCGTATCTCGTGAACAGTCTGGTCGCCGGGCAGCGGTTGCTCGTTCACGGCAAAGTCGAAGCCGGCATGGGCGGGCAAAGACAAATGATTCATCCAGAGTTCGAGCTCCTTGGAGACGACGACCCACGGAAGATGCAAAGGATACTTCCTGTTTACGAGCATCCTGCGGCAGTGCCGCTATCGGCAATGCGCAAGTGGCTTGCCGAAGCGATCGCCACCCATGGCGGCAATCTGGCGAGTCATCTGCCGGCGGCGACGATGCAGCGGCATAAACTACTCGACCCGGCCGAAGCTTTGATTCAGCTGCATCAGCCGTCAACCGAACTGAACGTATCGGCATTGAATAGTTTCTCCTCGCCGGCGCATCGCTCGATTATCTTCGACGAACTGTTTTACCTTCAACTTGGCCTGGGCATCCGAAAGCAGAAAAATATTCAAAGCCGTGGCGTCACCGTGGCCGGACAGGTCAACACGCTGACGCGGAAAATGGCGTCACTGTTGTCGTTTCGACTGACCGGTGCTCAAACCCGGGTACTGGAAGAGATCGCCCGAAATATGGAGTCTTCCCAAGTGATGCACCGGCTGATTCAAGGCGATGTCGGCGCCGGCAAAACCATGGTTGCCTGGTTTAGTTCGCTGCGGGTCATCGATAACGGATTTCAAGCGGTGTGGATGGCTCCCACCGAACTGCTTGCCGAACAGCATTTTCGCAATCTGCAACCTTATGCGGGAAAGCTGGCAATCAAGGCCAGACTGGTTACCGGTTCTCTGCCGGCCAAAGAGCGCAAGGCGGTTCTTGCCGACGTCGCTAAAGGAACGATTCAATTTATCGTCGGCACCCATGCGCTGATTCAAGAAGGTGTGCACGTGCCGCGCATGGCGTTGGGAGTGATCGACGAACAGCATCGGTTCGGCGTCGCTCAGCGCTTGTCCCTGCAGCAAATTACCCGGCAGGCCATGGGCGCTGCTTCGATCACCGGACAGCCGCATATGCTGCTTATGAGCGCGACGCCGATTCCGCGCAGTTTGGCGATGGTGCTCTACGGCGACATGGATGTGTCGATTCTGGATGAAATGCCGCCCGGACGTCTGCCGGTTAAAACCAGGGTTTTCACCGAATCCCAACGTAAGACCGTTTACGCCTTGGTTCTTGACCAACTGCGCCGCGGCCATCAGGCCTTCGTGGTCTACCCGCTGGTGCAAGCTTCGGAACAACTCCAGCATATCCGAGATGCCACGCAGATGGCGGAGAAGATGCGCCAATCAGTTTTCAAAGAGTTCGGCGTCGGCTTGGTCCATGGCCGCATGTCGTCCGCCGAACGCGAGGAGGCGATGCGCGCGTTCAGAGACGGAGTTATCCGCGTTTTGGTTTCGACCACCGTGATCGAAGTCGGCATCGATATTCCCAACGCCACCGTTATGGTGATCGAGCACGCAGAGCGATTCGGGCTGTCACAACTGCATCAATTACGGGGAAGAGTAGGGCGCGGAAGCGCTGCGGCATATTGTCTGCTGGTGAACCGCGCGCCGGGCAATCCGGTAGCGCAACAGCGCCTGCGCGTGATGGAACGTGAAACCGATGGTTTTAAAATCGCGGAAGCGGACCTGGCACTGCGCGGCCCGGGGGAATTTTTGGGCACAAGGCAATCGGGGCTGGGAGACTTCCGGCTGGCCAATCTCGCCCGGGACAGCCGGTTATTGGTCGATGCTCGAGCGGAGGCGCAGGCTTGGCTGCAAAACGATCCCAAGCTCAAAAGCCCGGAGTCGCAAGCGATGCGGCGAATTCTACTGCAGCGCTGGGGGCAACGGTTGCAATTAGGCGCGGTCGGTTAGGCGGTCGGACGAAGCGAAAATCGAGTGTATTTATCGCTGCTTGGCATCGCGACCGATCGTTCTCAAGTTGCACCGAATTGGACGATAGCTTATAAAAAGCAGTTAACACCTTCTTGCCGAAAGAATGAGGTAGAATCGAGTGGAATTTCAGCGCATCAAGCGGCTGCCGCCGTACGTGTTCAGCATCATCGACGGCATGAAGATGGAAGCGCGTCACCGCGGCGAGGACATTGTCGACTTCGGCATGGGGAATCCCGATCTGCCGACGCCGCCGCATGTCGTAGCTAAGCTTATCGAGGCCGCCAGCAAACCGCAAAATCACCGCTATTCGGTTTCCCGCGGCATTTACAAGTTGCGCGTGGCGATCTCGGACTGGTACAGGCGACGGTACCAGGTCGACATCGACGCCGATGCCGAAGCCATCGTCACCATCGGCGCTAAGGAAGGATTGTCCCATTTGGCCTGGGCGACAATCGATCCCGGCGATGTGGTGCTGTGCCCGAGCCCCACTTATCCGATTCATCAGTTCGCCGTTGTTCTCGCGGGCGGCGATCTGCGCTGTATTCCAATGATTACCAGCGAAGATTTTTTCGTCCATCTGGAAGAAGCCATCAAACAGACCTGGCCCAAACCGAAGATGCTCATCATCAGTTTTCCGCATAATCCGACCACTGAAGTGGTTGAATTGGAGTTCTTCGAGAAGATCGTCAAGTTCGCCAAGGAGTATGACCTTATAGTCGTCCATGATCTGGCTTATGCCGATATCACTTTCGACGGCTATCAAGCGCCCAGTTTCCTGCAGGTGCCGGGAGCGAAGGACGTCGGCGTGGAATTCTTTTCGCTGTCAAAAAGTTACAACATGCCCGGATGGCGCGTCGGCTTTGCCGTGGGCAACAAGGATATCATTCACGCTCTGGCGCGCATCAAGAGTTATCTCGACTATGGGATCTTTCAACCGGTTCAGATCGCCGCGATACAAGCGTTGAATGGGCCGCAGGATTGCGTCGAAGATATTCGCTTAATGTATCAAAAACGCCGCGATTCTCTGGTGGATGGTCTCGGCCGCGCCGGCTGGCCGATCAAAAAACCCAAGGGGACGATGTTCGTTTGGGCGGAGATTCCGGCAGCCGCGAAAAAAATGGGTTCGATCGAATTTGCTAAATTCATCTTGCAGGAAGCCAAAGTCGCGGTCTCTCCCGGTATCGGTTTCGGACAGTACGGCGACGACCATGTTCGTTTCGCTTTGATCGAGAACGAGCACCGGACCAAGCAAGCCGTTCGCAATATCAAGCGCGCGCTCGGAAAACTCCTGGATTAAGGCGCACCTGAAGGGGATCTTTCAAGCAACACTCTAGAATGTTGACGATGTCATCAGTGATTACACGGCACAAAGTCGGTGTGGGTTTGTTGGGCTCCGGCGTCGTCGGCGAAGCCATCCAGGACATCATCTTCGAAGGTCTCCAGGGTCAGGTGGGCGCCGACCTGGAACTGGAAATACGTAAAATCTATACCCGCAATCCGAGCGCTAAAAAATGGTTTGCCCATCGTCCGGAACTTTTCACCTCGCAAGCCACCGAAGTCATCGACGATTCCCAGGTGGAAATCGTTATCGAGGCTCTAGGTCTTCAAGACGCGGCAGATCTGCCTATTTTCCGCGACTACATTCTGCGCGCTTTCGAAAAAGGCAAGTCGGTCGTCACATCCGACAAAGCCGTGCTCGCGCACTACGGCAAGGAGATCTGGGCGGCGGCGCAACAGAGCGGCCGGCAGTTGCGTTTCGAAGCTTGCGTCGGCGGCGGTATTCCGGTTATCCGCTCGCTCACTGAAAGCTTCGCGGTTGAAGAACCGGAAGCGGTCTTCGGCATCGTTAACGGCACGTGCAATTATATTTTGTCGCAGATGGAGAAGAGCGGCAAACCCTATGCCGAAGCGCTCAACGAGGCGCAGCAAAAAGGCTACGCCGAAACTAATCCGACCGCCGACGTGAGCGGCAGCGATGCGGAAGCCAAGTTATTGCTGTTGACCGCGGTAGCCTTCGGGCTCCAATTACAACCCGGCACGACATGGCGCAAGGGGATCGAAGACATTCACGCGGTAGACTTCCGCTATGCCGGGCGAACCGGTTCAAGCACGATTAAACATCTCGCCGTCGCCAAACGCAGCGATTCTTCGGTCCAAGTGTTTGTCTCTCCGGTATTGATGCCGCACGACAATCTCCTTGCTGGAATCGACGGCGCGACCAACGCAATTTGTTTTAAGGGCAGAAAAAGCGCCGCCGCACGCCGCGACCGCGCTTGCGACTATGTGCTGGTCGGTCCCGGCGCGGGCGGCGGTCCAACGGCCATGGCCGTGCTCGGCGATGTTTGTGAACTCGCGCGCGCAAAAGAGCGCCGGTTCTCCGGTCTGCCGAGTTTGGTGCAACCGGGAACTTTGACTGCACAACCGGAAAACGACATCGACGGCTCTTTTTATGTTCGCTTCATCGTCAAAGATCGCGCCGGCATTGTCGGCGATATCGGCCAAACCTTCGGCGGGCTCGGCGTAAATATTTCTGAAATTTGGCAGCTCAGACACAGCGAGGAGGAGTTGCGGGCGCTGGCTCGAAGTTACCATCTCAAAGAAAACCCCAAAGAGATCTTGCCCTTTGTGATCACTCTGGAGCGAGCCACTCTACGCCAGGTGCGTGATGCTCTGGATTCAGTGCGCAATCGGGATTATATCCTAGTCGATCCCGTATGGTTTCCGATATGGGGCGCCCAATGAGCTGGAGCAAAATTCGCCGAGATTAAAAAATCGAGAGACCTTTTAAAGCGAATTAAAAAAATGAAATACATTATCCTTCAAGGCGACGGCATGGCGGATTACCCGCTTGAAGTTCTCGGCGGAAAGACTCCTCTCGAAGCGGCCAAGACAATCCACATGGATTGGCTCGCGCGGCGCGGAGTATTCGGCTTGGCTCATGTCATTCCGGAAGGCTTTCCACCGGGCAGCGACGTCGGCAACATGAGCATCATGGGATACGACCCGGCAATCTATCATACCGGCCGGTCGCCTTTGGAAGCCGCCAGCTTGGGAGTCGCGCTCGGCGCCAAAGACATCGCCTTCCGCTGCAATCTGGTGACCCTCGGCGGCAGCGCCGGCGACACGATCATGGAGGATTTTACGTCCGGGCATATAAGCACCGAAGAAGCTAAAGAACTCATTCATGATGTCGGACGCGTACTGGGCCGAGACGGGATCGAGTTTTTTGCCGGCGTCAGCTATCGACACCTGATGGTCTGGCGCGACGGCAAGGAAAGGATGGCAACCACCCCGCCGCACGATATCACCGACCGGAAAATATCGAGCTATATGCCCAGCGGCGACGGCGCCGACCGATTGCTCAAGCTCATGGAAGCTTCGCCGACGATTCTCGCCGATCATCCGGTCAACAAGAAGCGCCAATTGGAAGGACAACGCCGCGCAACCAGTATCTGGTTATGGGGACAGGGGCGCGCGCCGGCGCTGCCGCCTTTGACGAAACGCTTCGGCATAAAAGGCGGCGTGATTTCAGCGGTGGATATCATCCACGGTCTTGGCGTTTACGCCGGCCTGGAACGAATCGATGTGCCGGGAATCACCGGCTTTTTGGATACCAATTATCGCGGCAAAGGCGAGTACGGTATCGCTTCGTTGGAGAAGAACGATTTCGTTTTCATCCACGTCGAAGCCACCGACGAAGCCGGCCATATGGGCGATGTCGAAAAAAAAATCCAGGCCCTCGAGGATTTCGACGAGAAGGTTGTCGGAACCGTGCTCAACGGCATGGCGCACAGGAAGGACTGGCGCGTTTTATTGATGCCGGATCATCCCACCTCGATCGCGTTAAAGACGCATGTCTCAGAGCCGGTGCCGTTTGTGCTTTATTCTCCACAAGAACCTCGCAATAATGGCAATGTCGGTTACAATGAGAAAGACGCCGCTCAGACCGGCGTGGTCGCCAAGCAAGCCTTCAAACTCATGGAGGCATTAATCGAGGGGAGGCAAACGTGGACCGAAATTTAGCGTTGGAAGCGATCCGAGTCACTGAAGCGGCAGCGTTGAATTGCGCACGGCTCACCGGGCGCGGCGATGAAAAGGCCGCGGATCAGGCGGCCGTCGATGCCATGCGGAAGGCATTCGATGCGCTGGCCATCGACGGCACCGTCGTCATCGGCGAAGGCGAGCGCGACGAAGCGCCGATGCTTTATATCGGCGAGAAGGTCGGCTCCGGCGGTCCGAAAGTGGATATCGCCCTCGACCCGCTGGAAGGCACTACGATTTGCGCCACGGGGGCGCCCAATGCACTGGCTGTCATCGCCATGGCCGACGGCGGCAATTTACTTCACTGCCCGGATACCTACATGGAAAAGATCGCCGCCGGACCGGCCGGCAGAGGAGTCGTCGATCTGGACAAGACTGCGACGCAAAATCTTCAGGCTCTGGCCGAAGCCAAAGGCTGCGACGTCGAGGACCTCACGGTGATTATTTTGGCCCGGCCTCGACATGAGGCGCTCATCAAGGAAGTACGCCAGGCCGGCGCCCGTATTCGTTTGATCGGCGACGGCGATGTCTCCGCCGCCATAGCGACGACTAAGCCGGAAACGGGCATCGATTTACTGCTCGGCATCGGCGGTGCGCCCGAAGGCGTATTGGCAGCGGCGGCGCTGCGCTGTGTCGGCGGCGAATTTCAAGGCCGTCTGGCGCCGCGCAATAATGAAGAAATCGAACGCGCCAAGAAGATGGGCGTCGCCGATATCAAGAAGAAATTCATGATCGAAGAACTGGCCGCCGGCGACGTCATGTTCGCCGCCACCGGGGTTACCGACGGCGATTACCTCCAAGGCGTGCACTTCTTTCCCGGCGGCGCGACCACCCAGTCGGTGGTGATGCGCTCGAAAACTCGGACTATTCGCATCATCAACGCGACCCATTACTTCGATCATAAGCCGAATTACTAACCGCTCGATTTCCACGCGATTCTCCAAGTGGCCAAAAAGAAAAGAAGCAAGAGAAGCTGGCTCAGAACCGGCCTTCTTTTCGTGCTTACGCCATTGATCGTCTGGTTGGGGGTTTTTATCATTTGGCTTTTCTGGAACGATATCGCGAAGAATTTTACTCCTGGCAAAGATAAACCCAGGCCTGCCGCCAAGGCAGCCCGGAAGATAGAAAAAAATGAAATGCCTGCCCGTACTGATGATAAACAGCCAAAAGAAAAAATCCTTGAAGAGGATAGAAAAAAGCTGGATGAAATCATCAAAAAAGAGAACCGTTGATTGTCCGGAAATAGTGAAGACGGGTCAGAGGTTGGCTGTCATTTCTTTAGCGATAGGATATTGTCGAACACGGGATAGACACGTTAAGTGAAGATTCAAGTTCTTTCGGCGGAAATGGCGAGCCGCATCGCAGCGGGAGAAGTCGTTGAGCGACCGGCGTCCGTGGTTAAGGAACTGGTGGAAAACTCCATCGATGCCGGGGCAACCGAGATCACCGTTGCGCTTGAGAAGAGCGGAACCTCACTGATCCGCGTCACCGACAATGGCGAAGGCATGGCGGCTGAAGATCTGTCCCTGGCGGTGGAGCGGCATTCTACCAGCAAGCTGCGCAGCGATGAGGAGCTGTTTCGCATTTCTACGCTGGGGTTTCGCGGTGAGGCTTTGCCCAGCATGGCAGCTGTTTCGAGGTTGGAGATCACTTCGCGGCAAGCCGGTTCCGAAGCGGCATATCGATTACGCGTCGAGGGCGGCAAGAAAGCCGAGCCCGGCATCGCCGCCGTTGCCATCGGCACGACGGTCGAATTGAAAGATCTTTTTTACAACGTTCCAGCGCGCCGAAAGTTTTTAAAATCATTGACCACCGAGTTTAGCCACGTTTGCGACGTCGTTAACCGGGTGGCGCTGGCCTACCCACAGATTCATTTTCGCCTCACGCATAACGACAGGACTATGACGGATTTCGTAGCTGTCAATGAATTACGGGACCGCTTAGATCAGGTCCTGGGAGGCGACATCGCCAAATCCTTGATGCCATTCGAGTACCGG
>JBBDNJ010000367.1:0-9271 GCA_040877705.1 Binatia bacterium
CAGGAAAGTATGGCGGCTCATAAAAAAAACTGTGATGCACCAGCGGGAGGTCCAATTCATTCATGGTGGCCCATATCGGCTCCAGATCTGGATGATCTACCGGAAGACCCTCTTTCAGTTGGACCCACACGGCTGCCACCCATTTCTCTTTGCCCCACATTTTTATCTCTGATACTGCCCACTTCGGATCTGCTCCCGGAACTTGTAAACACGCCTTCAATCGATCTGGAGCTATGGCTGTGTATTCACATAAATACCGATGGTACGCTCTCCACAAACCCTCCGCCAATGTGACATCTTCTAACGCGGTTATCGTTGCCGCCCAGTCACTAGGAAACATGAAATCAATATCTCTCCCCTCCAGATCCATGTCCTCAAGCCGTCCCTGTGAATTTTCTTGATCCACTCCCGGTCGGATAGGGCCACGCCGCTGAGCCTGTGTTCGTCCCTCAATGGCACCTCGCCCCCCGGCTTCACTCTTCAGATCATCCGCCTTAGGAGCGGTTCCTGGAAACCGATCATAGGTGATCGGGGCGACCGTTATAACCGTACCCTTCTTCGTTTTGACACCATCAACTTCTTGGATTCGGACCCGTTTGTAACGCTCAAGCTCTGAGAGGCGGGTTCTGAAACTTGGCTCAACATACTTTTCCAAGACTTCTGTCGCCGGTCCCACATGCGTGTCCATATCAATTATTTTATAGCCCTTATACATTTGTTTCCTCCTCCATTTCCGCGGCCCGATGAACTTTCGCAACGCATGTTCGTGTTCGCGGTTGTCAAGTTTAATACTCGACCAAACTTGCATATCCGAGACCATTGTCGTGCTGGGCAAAATCCGGATTCGCGCAACGCGCTTGACCCCGCGTCGACCAGACACGACGCCACTTAGGTACATTGCTGGGGCACAGTATCAAAACTTTGCTAAGCATGATCCGTTTCATTAATCCTGGTCTATTGGGGGTAGGCGTAACGTGATGCCCCTCTTTTCTAATTCTCCATAGTATTCCTCTCGAATAGAAGGATCTTCTTTCTCATAGCTAATTTTGAATGAATAAGAATGAGGATCTTCATCTTGAAAACTTGTCTCCTGCTTGTGCTGATTCCTTCTGCCCAACCCGTACCTCGCAGGGCCTCCTCTGAACGCCAGTTGGACGTATGGTCCCTTGCCCGTGTTAAAATGGTGGTGAAACTCGTTGTCCTTAGGCCCGATTACCGAGTAGGGTTTTGTCAGAACTTTCTGGCGTTTTTTTTCTTCGCCGGGCATAAACAAAAGTTCATAGCCTTCACCAGTAATTACCATAACGTGAGCCCCGCCCGGATGCCTGTGCGCGTTTGTATAGGTTCCTTCTGCAATGCTCTTTATATGAATCCCGAGAATTGTGCTCGCCATTGAAATGCGCATAACTTCGGTCCGGTATCCTCCTTCTGGCAAAGGATCTAGTTCAAACTTTCTAACGTCCGTTATAAAGTTGGTTTCATAAACTTTGGCTTTCCGCCGCCTTCCTTTATCCGAAAAAAAGTTTTGCAAATTATTTGAGTACCGGTCTCTAAAAACGTAGGGATTGTTAAAAATGAAGTCTCGATTGTGGTACAAATTGAGTACCTGAGGTAAATTCGATCCAAAGAGAAGCCGACATGGCTCGTCACTTGACGCGTTGAACTCTTGATGCCAAGCATTCAGTGGTAGCGCGAGAAGCGCCCCTTCGTCCCATTCGACAGTGTGCTTTGGTTCTCCCTCCTGCCATAAGGTGGTCGCACCTCTTCCTTTGAGTACAAACATAACTTCATCATACATGTGGTGCTCAGCTTTCAACTCTCCTTTGGGTGGTATCTCCACTATCTGAAGGCCGTTAGTCTCTTGATTCCCCAAGCGAGTATAAGCAGCCTTGGCATTACCACCCCCTCTCTCCCAATCTGAAAGCGGCAAAGTTGAAAGATCTTCGAGATAGCTCCCCTCATAAAGAGGCACTCCTTCCATTTTTACAAACTCCTCGTAAGAGCTCGTTACATACCATCCATCAAACTCCTTTGGATCCGCCGACATAGATCTACCCTCCTGTGCTTTCTGGTTCAACCGACAAAATGATAATTAATTTGTTTCGAAGAGTTCTGTTTCTGGTTTCCTCAACCGCGAATTTTTGGAAAAGACAGGAAACGACCGTCAGTTTTACTTCCATACGCTGTTCTTGGGAAGGTGCAATCATATTTTCACTCAACTTCTACTATCATTTCTATTTCTATGCAGGATCCTCCCCCAACTGCAGCTACGCCTACTGTCGAGCGTGCATGCTTTCCATTCTCTCCGTATAACGCCACGAGAAGATCCGACGCTCCATTGGACACCTTCGGCAAACCTACAAATCCTGGAGATGCGTTAACAAAGCAGAGAAGCTTAACAATCTTCTTAACTCTATCCAGATCTCCAAGTTCCGCCTTAAGTGTTGCAAGCAGATTTAGAGCAGCTAACTTCGCACCCTCGTAAGCTTCTTCCACTTTCATGTTCTCACCGAGTCTGCCTTGGACTATACCTTTTTCCCCTTTTGCAATATTTCCGGCCAAAAACATTAGGTTCCCAACCCTCGTGGCTCGTATATAATTGCCGCCAGGTTGCCCCAGAGGTGGAAGAGAAAGCCCCATCGACTCTAATTTGTTTTCTATTTCCATTTTATGTCCCTCTTTCGGAAAAGACTTGTATTCTCTTGTCTATAGCCCTGTCCAATCTGGGCTCAACGGTGAAGACGGCTAAAAAATCCTTCCCTCTCAAGCTCTTTCAAAATAGATACATCCACGAACTCCGATAGCCTTTTTCCCTTGAGTTCCGGCTGGTGAACACTTAAGTCCTCAATGTCAGAAAGCATCGCTTCCTCCAAAGGGAAGGGCTTCGCCGGGATCTGCTCCAAAATATATTGTTTGTGCCACCCTTCGAAAAGCCTCGGCTCATCCACTTTGAGGAATTTGCGAAAGGTTTCAAAGGCAACTTTTTTCTGGGTTTTTCCCATCCAGATTCCCTCGCTAAATGCCATGAGAAAGGCGCGTACCGTTGGTCGGTGGTCGGCAAGGAAACGCCGGGTGACGCAGACGACGGCGCCACTTCCGTAGATTCCCAGTTCTGTGAGATCCGCCAGGACATTAAACTTATAACCCTTTTGTTCTAACTCTGAGATGTCAACTGCTGTCGCAATCGTTGCATCCACCTTCCCTTGCGAAATCAGCATGATCCGCCGGCGCGACTCCTGCACGCCTGTGGTGAGAACCTGTACATCCTTACCCGCCACCAGTCCCAATTTGCGGACGAGACGCTGGATGGCGAAATCGACGCTTCCCCCAGGCCGGCTGTTCCCGATTGTTTTACCCTTCAGAGCTTGAAGAGACGTAATCGAAGAGTGCGCCACGAGCTTAAACCGGGTAGGCCCGAAAGCCGCCACAATGGCCACGGGCGCTCCCCTTGCCAAAGCCGCCATGGCAGGAGCACTTGAAACTGTCGTTAAATGGACATCGCCGGAGATAAGCGCGCTAAAGGCAATCGCGCTAGAGGCTATGTAGGTGAACCGGACATCGAGGCCGTATTTCTCGAAGAAACCTTTATCCTTCGCGATCCAAAAAGGCGCATACGAGGGAACAAGGGTGTGGAACGAAACGTTTAAAGTTTCGAGCCTCGTCTGCTGAGCACCTACTGGTACCGGCGCCACAAGCAAGGTCAGAAAAAGAAGGAGAGTTCGTCTCGTACCTGGCCCTCTCATCGGAGATCCTTTCAACGAGCTTAGTTTTTGGCCATTCAGAGCGGGGAGAAAATTGTCTTCAGTGTCTAAGATCCCTTTGGCCTTTGCTAAACGAAGCCAGTTTGACGCTACGTGTATAGCGTCGAAAACGGCGTGTCAACAATTTTGAACATTCTTTTTACAAATGAATTCTATAGACTTTTGGCTATGCCGCGCCGGCAAACACTGTGTAAATCCTGCAGCCCCTCTCTGCCAATGTGAATGAGACACTTTACCCGCACCGGATAGATAGAATGAAGACATCTGACTCAACATCGTCTTGGTACCTTGGCAAACCCTTGTCTGTTTTCCGTGGGATGGATGGAAGTGAAAGATTCCAGCCGAGACCAAAAGGACCATTCCCCCCGCCGGAGTCGTAGGAGAGCGAGAGTTGCGGACCAAAGCCAGAACGGCCAGGCTCGTCGCGATCGGCACCGTCATCGAGCCGGTGCCTGTTACAGGATTCGCGGCAAACTTCTCACCGATACCGCGAATCGCGCCGCCCCCTTTAGGAAGAGAGATGGACGGCGCCGAAATTTGGAAGCTTTGCTTTCCGTTAGAATCGGATTGTGCCTGCGCTGAATTTGAAGATGGTTTCGAATCGAATGGCTGATTCATCGGCACGGCTCGTCCACCTTACGAAGTAATCGAAATCCCCGACGCTGTGTAACCAAAGGGTGAGCGTGCCGACGATCTGAGATTGCGAGTTAGCAATTCTAACTACAGTTCTTGTTCAATAGTACAGTGTGTATCACTCCGTCAAGCAGTTTTTATTTATCTGTGGTAGCAACGTGAATCTGACAGGGGTTAATGGCTACGTGATTATGTCAGGGTGTGGGGATGACAACCCTGACAATGCAAGAAGAGAAACGGCTGGGAATTATACAGAGAGTGTTTCGAGGCGAGCTGACTGTAGTGGAGGCAACGATGATCTGATCCTGGGAGTCAGCGAGCGGCAGTGCTATCGGATCAAGGCACGGATCACCCGACAAGGAGCTCCAGGAGTCGTGCATGGGAACCGAGGCCGGCCCTGTAAGACCAAGCAGAAAACGGTCAACCGGATCGTGGAGTTAGCCCGAGGGAAGTACCACGGATTTAACGATCATCATTTGACCGAAAAGCTCAAGGAACAAGAAAAGATCGAGCTCAGTCGTGAGAAAGTCCGTTGCATCCTTCGCGGTCACAGTATCGGTTCTCCATGAAATTCCTTGTACTTGGACACGGCCAGAACTTTCTGCCCCTCCTCAAAATTACTATTTCTAGCCATCCTAACGCTGCGCGGCCGGCTTCATGCCGAACAACTTCATGGCATTGCCGCCGAGAATTTTGTCTTTATCCGCCTCCGACAAACCCGCCATTGCCTTGATCGGCGCGACGGTATTGGGCCAAGTGGAAATGGCGTCGCCATGATCGTAATCGCTGCCGATGATGAAGTTGTGGTCGGGCCAGATTTCGACAATCTTGGGCAGATAATCTTCCCAAGCGATGGCCGCGACATAGAGCTGATCGAAGTAGGCACTGGGATCTTTCTTCAGCCTGTCCCTGCCTTTGAAGAAATCATTCACCGAAGTCGTGCCTGGGGATTCGGACAATGTGTGATGGTTTAAAGTTTTCATCAACCACGGCACCCAACCGATCCCGCCTTCGAAGAAGGCAAAGCGCAAGGTCGGAAATCTGTCCAGCACACCGCTCATGATGAGACGCGCCGCGCTCACCATATACGTAAGCGGGAAACCCAGAGCCGTGGCGAGCATTTTAAAACCGTCATATCGGTCGCTGCCCACCAGCCAGGGGTGGCAATCCTGCGCTTCGAAGATGCGCGTCCCCGGATGCACGAGAATCGGCACATCGAGTTTGGCGACTTCTTCGTAGAACGGCCAAAGTACTTCGGCATCGAGATCGCAGTTTTGATGGCCGCCCATTAACTTCACGCCTTTGAAATCGAGCTCCTTGACCGAGCGCCTGAGCTCACGAATGGCTTCGTCGACATCAGGCAGATAAACCCACGAGATACCGATGAATCGGGCTTCGCCGGCAATGTCCTCCGCCACCGTATCGTTGTAGGCCCGCGCCATGGCGTTACCTAAAGCAGGCTCCACTTCGTAAATAAGCGGTCGGTTATCGGGAATCACGACCTGTAAGTCGAAGCCTTCCCGCTCCATGACGTCGTGACGAATATCGAGATTCCAGCGCGTTTCGCTGAACGAATGAATCTTCTTGCCGTCGCGGTAATAGGTCGCGGCGTCGCCGGGAAACTTCTCGCCATAGCGAATCATTGTACCGGCGCCTTTTTTTATCTCGACGTGCCCGCGCCCAGGATGATCGACCCGCTCGATAAAACGAACCGGCCAGTAATGAGTATCGCCATCAATGTACATGCGCACCCCGTCTAAGAATTTTGTCTGAATGTTACGCGGCGAATTCTAATTGGGACCGGAGTTTAGGTCAAGCCAACACGACGATTTCCCGCGCCAAAGTTGACGCTTGCGCCGGCAACAGCTACATTGCGGTGCACATTCAAATCGCTTTCACCTTCGATTCATCGTGGCACAAGACACCCACACTCCCACCGATCGCGCTGGACCGATCCGGCCGTGGTCCTCCCTTCTGATCCGGGACTATCGACTGATTTTCATCGCCATTCTTTGCGCAAACACATCGATGCACATGCGCAACGTCGCCAGCTTGTATCAGGTCTACCAGCTCTCGGGATCCTCGGTGCAACTTGGCCTAGCCGGTTTTTTCCAGGCACTACCGTTCATTTTTTTCGGTCTTTTCGGCGGCGTGCTGGCGGACACCTATAATCGTAAGAAGTTGATCCTTTACACTGCCGCGTTCAACTTACTGCCCGGAGCGGCCCTGGGAATATTGACGGCTACCGAAGTCGTGGAGGTCTGGCATATCAACACGTTGAATGTCTTGACCTCGTCGCTACAGGTGCTCGGCGGTCCGGCGCGCCAGGCGATCATTCCCGGCTTGGTGCCGCAATCGCATTTTTTCAACGCGGTCACTTTGTCCACTCTCATGATGCAGGGAACTCAGTTGATGGCGCCGGTTTTTGCAGGATTTCTCATCGATATCTTTGGTACCGATACTTCTTATTTCGCCGACGCTTTGTTGCTGGTGCCGGCATTGTGTTGCGTCCTGCTGGTTCGCAGTTCCGGGCAACCGCAGGGCGCTCGCAGACAGGTCAGTTGGCGCAGCCTTATCGAGGGATTCGAGTTCCTCTATCATACGCGCATCATTCTTTCGCTATTTCTACTCGATTTCTTCGCCGTCTTATTCGGCTTCTATCGTCCGATATTGCCGATCTTTGCCGACGACGTGTTCGAGGTCGGAGCAAGGGGTTTGGGCGCGCTCTATGCCGCGCCGGCGATTGGAGCCCTGATCGGCTCCGCAATATTACTTGCCGCCGGTGATATCAAACGCAAAGGAGCAGTATCGATCATCGGCACGCTGCTTTTCGCCTTGAGCCTGGGATTGTTGGGATTGTCGAAATGGTTCTGGATGGGACTGATCGCCGTCGGCGCGCTGGGGTTCTGCGACGCCATCAGCGTCGCCATCCGTCGTACCGTCGTGCAGATTCTCGCCCCTGACGATATGCGGGGGCGAGCAACGAGCTTTCTAACTGTCTTTGCTCAAACGACCAACGCCCTCGGCGCGGTGATCGCTGGCGCCGGGGCCGCGCTGCTCGGCGCTCCCAACGCCGCACTCGTGGGATGCATACTTTGCGTCGTGCTGGTTCTAGGTGTTTGCTGGGCGATCCCGCAGCTATGGAGTTACCGGTCGAGGTAAACGTTGGACCCGTTCAAACGTTCAAAGGTTCAACGTTGAAGAACAACCGATTAGCCACGGCGACCTACCTCTGTATTCGCCAGCGAAACAACCGTTTCCACTTGCTCGGTTTGCGGGAACATGTCGAAAGGCTGCAGCGACCGGACGCGGTAATCCCGGCTGACGAGCCTATCAAGGTCGCGCGCCAAACTCTTGGGATCGCAGGAGACATAAATTATTGTGGCGGCAGCCACCGACAAGGTCGCGTCCATGGCCGCTGCCTGAACACCCTTCCTCGGCGGATTGAGCACGACGACATCGATGGGTCCGAGCGTTTTTTTGGCTTCCGCCAGTTTTTCCGAGGCATCGCCCTCGAAGAAACGGCAATTCGATATGCCGTTTCTTCGCGCATTCTGCTTCGCCGTAGCGATCGAAATCGCACTGTCGTCGATTCCCCAGACCAGATGGGCGCCACTGGCCAAATAAAGAGATATCGGCCCGACACCGCAATAGAGATCGAGCACGGTTTCGCGGCCGCTAAGGGCCGCCATTTCGGTTACCTTATCGTAGAGTTTTTTGGCCGTGGACGGGTTGGCCTGAGAAAATACGCCGGCGGGAAATGCAAATTTCAATAAGCCGACTTGTTCGAGTAGAGTATCGCGACCGGCGATAAGACGGTAACGATCTCCCCATATCACGTTGCCGCGCTGTTCGTTGACATTCTGGATAACGCCGCTGACGAAAGAGAATTTCCTGCTCAGAGAGCGAGCCAGCGCGCCTCCCTGAGGAAAATCGCGATGCCGGGTCACCAAGGTCACGCTTAGCTCGCGCTGGGCAAAACTGTATCGAAAGTCCAGATAGCGCAGCTGACCGCTGTCGTTTCTTTCGTCATAAGGCTCGATGCCCAGCTCAAGGACCTTCTTTTTCAGGTATTGGAGGACCTGATTCACCGGCCGGGGATGAACCGGACAGGAAGAGATGTCGATGACCCGATGCGTCCCCGGCACATACAGGCCGGTAGCCACTTCGCCACGATTGCTGCGCACGACCAATTTGACGCGCGCCCGGTAGCCCAGCCGGTGCGGTGAAGCGATTACGGGCGGCACGTCGAGATGAGCGAGCGACGGATAGGCGGCTAATGCGCGAGCGACGATCTCTCCTTTTTTTAGCAACTGCTCGGGATAAGGGACGTTAACCAGAGGGCAGCCAATACAGTGCGGGTAATGCGGACAAGAAGGCTCGTACGGGTCCTGCGACTGATGACCGCGCTGCGGCGACGGCTTCAATCGCGGATCGCGGCTTGTCCGTGAGAATCGTCGATCGCTTGCCGGCCCTGGCGGACTTCCCCGGTGCGAAGTATTTCTAGGTTTATGATTCACTCAAAGACCATACCGGCCATCGGCACCCGGGTCAATTGCGATAAATCTTCTCAACCGAGAGACAAGGTGTTAGATTAGCGCTCGCGCGGTTCGATTTATCCGTACGAAAAATTATCTTTCGAGCAGATCATGGCAGAACCATTTCAAGATCTCTTTCGGGTTACCTTGCTGGGGACAGGAGCGCCGCCGCCGGTGTTGAATCGTTTCGGGCCGAGCACGCTGGTCGAAGCCGGCCGCGAAAAATTCATTTTCGATGCCGGGCGCGGCGCCATGCAGCGGCTGCACCAGCTGCGGGTGCCTTTTGCCGACATAACCGGGTTGTTTCTCACACACCATCATTCGGATCACGTCGTGGGG
>JBBDNJ010000368.1:0-9259 GCA_040877705.1 Binatia bacterium
GAAGGAGTGGGAAGTTTTTTGGCGTTTCTTGCGGTGTTAAGCGTGAATCTGGGAGTGCTTAACCTTTTGCCGATTCCTGTTCTCGATGGCGGGCATCTGTTTTTCTTTGCGGTGGAGGCGGTTATCCGACGGCCGGTTTCTCTGAGGTACCGCGAGAAGGCCCAGCAAGTCGGAATTTTCTTGCTTTTGCTTCTTATGATATTTGCCTTTGCTAACGATATTTTCCGGTTATTCGAGAAACAGGTTGGGGGATGAGAGTTCTTGGTATTGATACCGCGACATCGACCGCAAGCGTCGCGTTCGTTGAAAATGGGCAAGTTCTTGCCGAAGGACTCTATCCGCCTCGCTTCTATGGAAAAGTGACCGACAATCCAGGCGCGAAGTCCAATCACGCCGAAATCGTCCTGCCGCTCATTGATTCGGTGCTGCGACAAGCGGGAATCAAGTTAGCGTATGTCGCGGGCATCGCCGTTTCCATGGGGCCAGGTTCCTTTACCGGAGTGAGAATCGGCGTGAGCACGGCTAAGGGATTAGCCTATGGTGCGGCAATCCCAACCGTTGGAATCTCAACACTGCATGCCAACGCGGCGCGGGTAACCGACTTTGACGGAGTCATTTGTTCGCTTCTCGATGCCAGGAAAAATGAGGTTTACGCCGCGCTATTTCGTAAGAACGGAAAGTTCCTGAAGCGTATCACAGACGATGCGGTTGTTCCCGTCCGGGGGATTTTAGAAGTGCTCAGCGCGGTCAAAGTTGCTGAGCCATGTTTGTTCGTTGGCGACGGTGCCATGGCATGTCGTGCTTTGGTCGAAAATTTAGGTGGGCCACGCGTCAATATCGTCGCGGAGGAAGAAATGTCTTCGGTGGCAACGGCAGTTGCGCGTCTAAGCGAGGCGCGATTTCGCGATAATGACGTCCCTCTGTTGGGGAAACTAACGCCTATATACTTACGCCGTTCTGATTGTGAATCATACGGTAAAATAGCTGGTTACTGATCAGATCTCGTGATCTTCTTTATGTTGACAAAAATAATATCGTACGTTAGATTGAGGCGCATCAAAAACTTCATAAGTATCAAGATCATAAGGAGGCTTGTTTATGGAGAATAGCGAAAAGATGGCTATCGTTTCTCTTTTAGATAGGGATCCCGAGCTGAAGCAGTATTATGAAGAGCATCAAGAGTTGGAGAAAAAGCTGGATCAATTCCAGAGTAAGCTCCATCTGTCTCCCGACGAGGAAGTGGAGAAGAAGCGACTCCAAAAAATGAAGTTGGTCGGTAAAGATAAAATCATGGAGATACTCGAAAGACATCGCCACACGAGTTCTTAGTAACTGAGGAGCTAAGATGAAGAAAAGCGGAGCCGAAATATTCTGTGAGTCGCTGAGACGTGAAGGGGTTAAAACGGTCTTTGGATTGCCAGGTGGCGTTGTGTTGAAGCTTTTCGACGTTCTGTGCCAGCAGAAAGACATCGAGTTGGTATTGACCCGTCACGAACAGGGAGCCGCTCATATGGCCGAAGGCTATGCCAAGGCCACCGGAAAAGCCGGTGTCGTCTTAGTGACTTCAGGCCCGGGTATGACGAACATCGTTACCGGGCTTGCCGATGCATACATGGACTCCGTTCCTCTTGTCGCCTTCACAGGTCAGGTCTCGACGGACTTAATCGGTAACGACGCTTTTCAAGAAGCGGATAATGTCGGTATCAGCCGGCCGTGCACCAAGCACAACGTGCTTGTGAAGGATGTGAACGATCTGGCTCAGACGATTAAAGAGGCATTTTATATTGCCACCAGTGGCAGGCCAGGACCAGTCTTGGTGGATATTCCAAAGGATGTCAGTATCGCTAAGGCAGAGTTCAAATACCCCGACAAAATTAGCTTGCGTGGGTACAGCCCGTCGATGGGCGGGAGCAAGCAACACATCAGACAAGCCGCTGAGGAGATCATGAAGGCGAAAAAGCCTATGATCTACGTGGGTGGCGGCGCGATTTTTTCAAACGCCGCGGATGACATCCGTGAGTTGGCGGAAATTACCCAAATCCCCGTGACGATGACTTTGATGGGTCTCGGCAGCTTCCCCGGCACGCATCCGCTTTCACTAGGTATGCTGGGAATGCACGGCGGCTATTGGACCAATATGGCGATGCATCACTCGGACCTTTTGATTGCCGTCGGCGCCCGTTTTGACGATCGTGTGACCGGGAAGTTGTCGGAATTCTGCCCGGAGGCGCGCGTCGTTCATATCGATATTGATCCGACTTCGATCAAAAAGACTTTTCACGCGCATATCCCGATTGTCGGCGATGTCAAAGCTGTTCTCCGACAAATGAACGTGATGTTGCGCTCGATGGACGGCAATCCCGCCAAAATGAGAGCTTATCGCGCTCCTTGGTTGAAGCAGATCGCCGAGTGGCAAGCAGCGCATCCATTGTCGTACAAGCAGGACGATAAAATTATCAAACCCCAGTTTGTTATCGAAAAACTCTTTGAATTGACCAAGCACGAAGCGATTGTCACGACTGACGTCGGTCAACACCAAATGTTTGCCGCGCAATACTTCAAAGGGACTAAGCCGAGAACGTGGCTGACTTCGGGCGGACTCGGCACGATGGGGTTCGGCTTCCCCGCCGCCATCGGCGCACAAAAGGCTTTTCCCGAAAAGTTGGTCCTTTGCATCACCAGCGAGGGTAGCTTCCAGATGAACCTCCAGGAATTGGTGACTGCTGTCGAACACAAATTGCCGGTCAAGATCGTGCTGCTTAACAATGGTGTGCATGGCATGGTGCGGCAGTGGCAGGATCTTTTTTATGAAGGGCGTTACTCAGCCAGTATTCTGGGAAAGATGCCGGATTTTGTGAAATTGGCAGACGCCTACAGCATCAAAGGACTTCGTGCGCTAAAACCCAGTGAGGTTGAGCCCGTGCTTAAAGAAGGCTTGAAGCACAAGGGGCCGGTACTGATGGATATCCACACCGACCCCTTCGAGAACTGTTATCCGATGATTCCTGCTGGCGGCGCCCAGCACGAAATGATGCTTGAGGATCCTCCTGAGCTGAATCGGGGCAAAAATGGTGGAGCACAAAAGAGAAAGGTGGATGAGGGTGAGGGAGTTCTTCCAGCCTGATGATCAGCGAATGGAACATATCATATCGATTTTAGTTGAAAATAAATTTGGCGTTTTGGCTCGAGTTGCGGGGCTATTTAGTGCGAGGGGTTACAACATAGAGAGCTTATCGGTTGCCGCCACGTTGGATCCAACCACATCGCGAATAACTATCGTAACTGTCGGCGATGATCGTATCATTGAGCAGATCATGAAGCAGCTGAACAAGGTGATCGAAGTTCTCGAAGTGGTGGATCTCACGGAAACTCACTTTTTGGACCGGGAAACGGCCCTGATAAAAGTGCATACCAAACCGGAGCACCGGGAAGAAGCCGTACGTATCGCGGATATCTTTCGGGCCAAAATCGTCGACTCGTCGCTGACGACCTATACAATTGAAATTACAGGAGACGTCGATAAGGTCGAAGCGCTGATCAATATGCTGAAACCCCTCGGTATTAGAGAACTCATTCGCACAGGACGAATCGCTATTGCGCGTGAAACAACGCGAACCGCATCGCCTCGTCGTGAGCCCGCTTTGTTAAAATCCTAGCCTTTGCGCCCCCGCAGTATCACTTGCCAGCGTGTTTTGCCGGGCTGTCAAGTCGGTAAGGACGTGACATTGACCGCTGAGTTCTGCTTGAAAGTCGCAACGAGTCATGGTTGCTGATGGGCTGAGAAGGGTGGTGCGGACAATTTCTTACTCGCGCCTCTTTGCTATACTTGAAATGAAAGTCATCGATCCATGAACAGTGACCGTTACGGCATAGCTTACTTGGTCGTCATTCCGATCCGGCATCTCGGCGGTCCGCCTGCGAGGTTCAATCGCAATAAATATCAGACATTTACGTCATATGTAATTTGACATCGAGAGGTCTTACCGGCATAGTATAAGTTGATTTTGGGCAGGGGGAATTCAATGCAAGTTTATTACGATCGGGATGCCGATTTGAAACATTTGGCTGGGAAAAAAGTCTCCGTTCTTGGATACGGCAGCCAGGGGCATGCTCATGCAAATAATTTACGTGACTCAGGTGTAGACGTCGTTGTCGGTTTGAAACGGGGCAGCAGTTCGTGGCCGAAAGCGGAGAAAGCCGGGCTGAAAGTTTTGGAAACGGCTGAAGCCGCCAGTTTTGCGGATATCATCATGATTTTGCTACCTGACGAGCTGCAAGGGGATGCCTATGAGAAAGAGATTAAGCCCGGGTTAAAGAACGGCAATTATCTCGCCTTTGGCCATGGTTTCAATATTCACTTCAAACGGGTAGTACCACCGGCCGGGTGCAATGTCTTTATGGTTGCGCCGAAAGGGCCAGGGCATCTCGTTCGCAGCGAATTTGAGAAGGGTCGCGGAGTGCCCTGCCTGCTCGCGGTGCAGCAAGATCCTTCGCACGATACAACCCAAGTCGGGCTCGCCTATGCCAGCGCCATCGGCGGCGCGCGGGCGGCGGTCATTCAAACGACTTTTAAAGATGAGACCGAGACCGATCTTTTTGGCGAACAAGCCGTGTTGTGCGGTGGATTGACCGCGCTTATTCAGGCAGGTTACGAGACTCTGGTCAATGCGGGGTACCCCCCCGAGATGGCTTACTTCGAATGCGTCCATGAAGTTAAGCTCATTGTCGATCTGATTTATGAAGGCGGCATGACCAACATGCGCTACTCGATCAGTAATACTGCCGAATACGGCGATCTTACCCGCGGTAAACGAGTAATCGGCCCCGAAGTTTCGAAAGCGATGGAAAAAATACTGGCCGATATTCAATCGGGAAAATTCGCTGAAGAATGGATCAATGAGTATAAGTGCGGTATGCCGCATTTTTCTGAGCTGCGCAAAGAGGCGGGAAACCATCCTCTCGAGAAAGTAGGCTCAAGTCTCAGGGAGATGATGCCGTGGCTAGCGCAGAATCGTTTAGTCGACAAGAGCAAAAACTAAGCACCGGTTTTTATCGGCACCAGTCGAAGGATCGACTGCTCGTCGCGGTTCCACGGTCAGATTTATTTCTCATGAGGATTGCTAAAGAAGGTTATCCCTTCGTCCTGATTACCGGCGCTTTCGCAATTGTAGCATGGGCGCTAGGCTGGATGCCGGTGGCGATAATTTTAGGAGTTTTTGCCTTGGGATTTCTGGGCTTTTTCCGAGACCCGGAACGGCGTACGCCTGATGGAGAAGGATTGATAGTGGCACCTGCCGACGGTAAGATCGTGAGCATCACGAAGGCTAAACCCGGTCCACTGATGAAAAATGCGGACTCACGTGTTAGTATTTTCTTGTCGCCTTTAGATGTTCATATCAATCGTTCGGCGGTGGTCGGCAAAATTTCCGACGTCAAGTATACACCGGGTAAATATCTTGCCGCGTACAAAGAGGAAGCTTCGGAGCAAAATGAGCAGAATAGCTTAAAGCTGGTGGATGATCAGGGTAGAGAAGTCGAGATCGTGCAAGTTGCCGGGGTTCTGGCCCGGCGAATTATTTGTCGCGTGAGAAAAAACGATTTCCTAAGCAGGGGCGCTAGATTCGGTTTGATCATGTTTGGGTCTCGGACCGATCTTTATTTGCCGGCCAATACTCGAATCGAAGTGTCGGAAGGACAAAGGGTTAGAGGGGGAGAAACTATTATCGGAAGGTTCGTATGAACGGAGCCCATTCTCCAGAGCCACAACCTGTCAATAGAGTGCGCCTCTTGCACCGGCGAGGAAGGCCGCGCGTGCCGCTGCGCCAGAGGATGCCTGCCGAGAAGCTGAAAAAAGGGGTGTTTTTAATCCCCAGCCTTTTCACCGCGGGTAACATCATGTGCGGCTTCTTCTCTATTGTTTCCACTTTCAACGGAGAGTACGTACAAGCGGTTTTTTTCATCATGTTGGCTCATATACTCGACGGCGTCGACGGCTACGCGGCACGACTGACCCATACCACCAGTCAATTCGGTGTGGAGTTGGACTCATTGGCCGATGTGGTTTCCTTCGGCGTGGCGCCCGCCGTGTTGGTTTATTTTTGGGCACTGGTTCCCTGGGGCAACTGGGGATGGTTGGCAAGCTGCACCTATGTGGTCTGCGGTGCCTTGCGCTTGGCGCGCTTCAACGTCCAATCCAAAGGTGTGTCAAAAGGCCATTTTGTCGGATTGCCGATTCCAGCCGCCGCTGAAATGATTGCAGCGACGGTTCTCATTTACTATTACATGGGAGGTGAAGGAGCGCCTAACAAGCAGCTTACGCTGCTCCTGGTCATCTATGGTCTAGCGCTCTTAATGGTGAGCGGTTTTCAATATTTCAGCTTGAAGAGCACTGATCTACGGAAGCGATTTCCGATCTGGGCGTTGGTTTTTGCCTTGATTTTGATTAAACTCGCAATCGTGGCGCCGCAAGTCATGTTTTTCACGTCATTCCTGTTATATACCTTATCGGGTCCTCTCTTATGGTGTTGGACGCTTTTACGGCGTCGACGGGAAAAACGAGGAGAGGTAGCCGGCGCGACGCCGTAATTGCCTCTCGTCTCATAAGCAAAAGATACTCCCGTTGGCCATGCCGCGGGAGTTTTCATTTCTGGGGAGGCTTGGGCCTAAAAATTTGGAGGAGCCATGTCAGACAACATCATTCAAAGTAATAACGTAAGAATTTTTGATACGACGCTTCGAGACGGCGAGCAGTCACCGGGGGCCAGTATGACTGTTGAACAAAAAGTAGTCATCGCGCGCCAGTTGGAAAAACTGGGCGTCGACGTCATCGAGGCGGGGTTCGCGGCGTCATCCGACGGTGATTTCGATTCGGTGGTGCGGGTCTGTAATGAAGTGAAACGCCCGCGTGTTCTGAGCCTCGCGCGATCTCAAGAGGGAGACATCGATCGAGCGCTCAAAGCGGTCGAGCATGCGGCAAATCCTGGCATCCATATATTTATTGCAACTTCGGATATTCACTTGAAACACAAGCTTCGAATGTCTCGGGACCAGGTTTCGGAAGCGGCCGTGAAAGCAATAAGCTATGCGAAGAAGCATATCGACTATATCGAATTTTCCGCCGAGGATGCATCGCGTAGCGATCCGGAATTTATGATCCAGATATTCAAAGAAGTCATTCGCGCGGGCGCCAACACCATCAACGTGCCGGACACAACAGGGTACGCGATTCCTTCGGAGTTCGGCGCCCTGATGAATCACTTGATTGAACGGACAGCGGGCGCCGATCGGGTCACCTGGAGCGCACATTGTCACAACGACTTGGGATTGGCCGTGGCGAACTCCTTGGCCGCGGTTCATAACGGCGCCAGGCAAATTGAATGCACGATCAACGGCATCGGCGAGCGCGCCGGTAATACCTCTCTGGAAGAAGTCGTTATGGCGTTGCGCACGAGGAAGAACTATCTCGATCTTGATACGAATATCATTACTGAACAGCTCTATCCGACATCCCGTTTGGTGTCGCAGGTCACCGGAATTTCCATCCCGATCAACAAGCCTATCGTCGGCGATAATGCATTTGCGCACGAGGCCGGCATACACCAAGACGGAGTTCTCAAGCACAAGCTCACTTACGAAATCATGACACCGGAGTCCGTCGGCATAACCGGGAATCGCCTGGTGATGGGCAAGCACTCAGGACGGCACGCTTTCGACGAACGGCTGAAACACCTCGGTTTCAACCTCAGCAAAGAAGACATGAACCGTGCATTTGTCCGTTTCAAAGAACTGGCGGACAAAAAGAAGAACGTCTATGACGAAGACATTGAAGCGATCGTTGCGGAAGAGATTCTCAGGGTCCCGGGACAGCCGGACCGTTACGAACTGCTGTACCTGAGCGTCCATTCAAGTTCGGACGGGATACCTTCGGCTACCGTGAAGATGAGGGTAAACGGGCAGGAGCAAATGGATCACGCCACCGGCGATGGCGCGGTGGATGCCTGCTATAAGGTGATTAGCAAAATATCCGGCTCTAAATCTCAACTGGTTCGTTATACGGTGAATGCGATTACCGGCGGAACCGATGCCCAGGGCGAGGTTTCTTGTTTGATCGAAGACAACGGCATCCGGGTATCTGGACAGGGTTCCCATACCGATATCATCATGGCGAGCGCCGCGGCTTACATCAATGCCCTCAATAAATTGGAGGGACGAAAACAGTATCGACAACTGGTGGAGAGAGAGGGACCATGAACTACAAAATTGCAGTTTTACCAGGAGACGGGATCGGACCTGAGGTGATGGGTCAGGGTATCCAGGTTCTTCAACAAGTCGGGAATCTCTATGGATTCGGCGTTGAGCTGGAGGAAGGAATCGTCGGCGGTTCTTCCATCGACGCCCATGGCAAGCCTCTTACGGATACCGTACTGGAATTAGTCAAGCAAAGCGATGCCGTGCTGCTGGGCGCCATGGGCGGACCAAAGTGGGATGGACTCGACTATTCCATTCGGCCGGAACGCGCCCTGCTCGCCCTGCGGCAGGAGCTCGGACTGTTCGCCAATCTTCGGCCGGTGAAATTACTCTCGGCTTTGGCTTCGGCGTCGACATTGAAAAAAGAAGTCGTCGAAGGAACCGATCTATTGGTGGTTCGTGAACTGACCGGCGGTATTTATTTCGGCGAGCCAAAGGGCGTGACACAACTTCCAGATGGGACCGAGCGTGGCGTCAACACGGAAGTTTATACCACCCCGGAAATCGAACGTATCGCTCACGTCGCGTTCCAGGCTGCTTTAAAGCGCCGTAGGAAAGTCACCTCGGTCGACAAGGCCAACGTGCTGGAGGTGACCGAACTGTGGCGCAAAGTGGTGACGCGTATACATAAAGATGAAGGTTACGCGGCAGTTCAGTTGGAACACATGCTGGTCGACAATTGTGCCATGCAGTTGATCCGCAATCCCAAGCAGTTTGACGTCGTCGTAACGACGAATATGTTTGGCGATATCCTCAGTGACGAGGCCGCGATGTTGACCGGGTCCATCGGCATGCTGCCGTCCGCGAGCCTGGGCGGAAGGGTTGGCATGTACGAGCCGGTTCATGGCAGCGCGCCGGACATCACCGGGCAAGACAAAGCCAATCCTCTGGCGACCCTTCTTAGCGTCGCAATGATGCTGCGTCATTCGCTGGATCAGGGCATAGCGGCGGATCGCATTGAGATGGCGGTGGAAGATGTCTTGAACCAAGGATATCGAACCGCGGATATTCA
>JBBDNJ010000369.1:0-9240 GCA_040877705.1 Binatia bacterium
TACTTGCCACAACGAAAATTTTTCATTCAGCACCGAATCCGCGAAGTCGGGTTAGACGTTGTCTCGTCACGGCTACGGGCGGTCGGTTTGGGTGATCTAATATTGCAAGTCGATGACGCCGAAGCAGATCGTCGGCGAGTTGTCGAGATGCTCCGTGATCAGGAACAACCAAAAATAGATAGCGTCGATGATCGCGTTAAACTCGCCGCTGAAATTGAAAGGTTAGAGCGTCAATTTGAAGAGTACCGCCAGGCTTTGTTCCAAGTGCGTGATCGCTACGGGCTTAGCTACCGATCCATGCTCGCTCGGATCGCACGGACTGAGCGCGAACATTCGGAGGTACGTCCGTTGCAGCCGCTCCGACATCTCCTGAAAGATCAGAATAACGAAACGCTTCAGCAACTCTGCCAAGCACTCAAACGTAGCGAAGAATTATTTTGGTCTGCCGATTTTCCCAATAATCCTTGGGTTAACGGAAAAGAGGCGCTTACAGGCGACCGATTTGAATTAGAGGAGATAGTTGCGGACCTAGACTTGGTTCTTCCGGCCGCCGGAATAATTGACGCTTGGGCCGGTCAAACTGGCCCCGCGTTCGAAGCTATGCTTGGTAACCTCGAGGCAATCAGCGAAGCCGGTGAGACACTGGCAAAGAACTGGCAGAGTTTGCAAATACGACGGCTAGTTAAGATTGAGTGCAGTGAGCCACAAATCATGGCCATCGAAGATGTGAGTTACGCAATAGCAGCCCGAGCCACGGAACGATTAGTTGAAAGACAAAGATCGTTTTTTTGGTGGCTCTTCCCGGATTACCATCGTTCCTCAAAATATCTCCGAGGTTTTGTGGCTAGCCGCAACTGGATCAAATTGGTGGAAGCGGGGCCAGTCTACTATATGATTGCGCACCGCGCGAGAGACGCTGCAAGGTGCGAAACGACCTTAACAAATTTGCACAAGTGGTTAACCGAGGGAACCGTCAACGATCTGAGAACTCGTCTTAGGAATGGAGAACGAATCTCGGACGTTGTTAGCGCTCTAAGAAAGTATCTCTCGTTCTTGCCGGTGTTATTACAATACATGTCCACGGTAAGGGGGCTCGATGAGCTCGGCCATCAGGTCGTAAAGGTCTTGGAAAACAACCACGGCAGCAGTCCAAAGAAATGGGCCGAGGTCGTCGAGTTGTCAGCTTTGCTTACTTGGGTCGGGCAGGCAGAGCTAGACTCTGCAATTTTGCGTCGCTTGACTCCCCAACTATACGAGACCGATCGTGCACGGCTGTCGGAAGTTGCGAAGAGAAAGCAACATCTCGATTCGGATGCGATAAAGACTCTCTGGTCCACCAAATGGTCGAGTGTAGACCATAGGTGGCGTCAGGGCCTAAGAATCAGAGGACCAAACTCGAGGAGATTGAGGGAAGTTGTCGGGACAGGACGATCACGGGGACTTCTAAGCCTAAGGCCGTGTTGGCTCGCCAACCCGGGAACTGTAAGTCAAATTTTTCCACTAGAGCCGAAACTTTTTGATCTAGTAATCTTTGACGAGGCGTCTCAGTGTCCACCTGAGTATGGATTGCCTACGCTCTTTCGGGCCGGTCGAACTGTTGTTGCCGGAGATGGGAAACAACTACCTCCGACCATGTTTTTTAAATCCGCGTTTGACTTTGATCTTGACGAATCTGAGTCTCGTCCGTCTAACGGCGAACAAGATGAAGAAAACATCGATCTAGAAATCTCAACCGGAGCTGAAGATCTATTATCTCTGGCGCAAGCTAGGCTGCCCGACTCTCATCTCAACGTACATTATAGGTCGCTTGATCCGGCCCTTATAGCATTCTCCAACGCCGCCTTTTACCAAAATAGACTCGAAACGCCACAGCCGGCGAAGCATTCGACACCTAACGGTGAGCCAGCTTTATTTCTCGAAAGTGTAAATGGGGTGTACCTAAACACAAGAACTAATCCCTCGGAAGCAAGTGCAGTTTTGGATTATTTGCGAAGCATTTGGGAGATGCCGACACAACCACCGACCATAGGGGTCGTTACCTTCAACGACGCACAGAGGGAAACGATTGAAGATCTCCTAGATCTGGAGGCAGAACATAACCCTGAGTTCCGTATGATATACGAACGGGAGATAACCCGGACGGACGAAGGACAAGATGTTGGATTTTTTGTAAAAAGTCTTGAAGCAGTTCAGGGAGATGAAAGAGACGTAATTCTGTTTTCAACGACCTATGGCAGGCGCGAAGATGGCAGGTTCATGAAAAGCTTTCTTGGCCCGATAAACCGGCAGGGAGGTGAACGACGACTTAACGTTGCAATTACACGTGCAAAGCTTTGGGTAAGGATTTTCACATCCTTACCCATACATGAGCTAGCGTCTGCTCTGACGCCCGGTGCAATCGAAACCCAAGACGCTGCGGGGCGTGCCATGTTGCAGCTTTACCTGGCATATGCGCAGCACATTACAAAGGGGGAGCTTAGTGCGGCCGAGAACATTTTGCGCCGGGCAATGGAAGTAGCAGGGGGGCTTAGTGAACACCGTGGACCTCTTGGAGGAGAGGATTCGGAGTTCGAGGTCGAAGTTCGAGAAGCTCTCCGTGGTGCTCTTCAGGTGGAGATCGATACGCAAGTCAGTTCGGGATCTTTCCGAATAGATCTTGCCATCCGGTCTCCGCGAGACGCGAGTTACATTCTGGGAATTGAGTGCGACGGGAAAGCCTACCACAGCGCTCCGTCTGCCCGCGCTTATGATTGGTGGCGACAAATAATACTCGAGAAGCGTGGGTGGCAAATTCATCGTGTGTGGTCAACCTCCTGGCGTGCGAATCGGGAACGAGAAATAGAAAAGGTTAGAGAGCGATTGGGACACATACTAAGAGAAGGGCGCGCGCGGAACTCATCCTGATAAAACGCGAAGCGATTAGACTCCACACTCGCGAGCTGGAGCACTATGGAGAATTTGTGACAGGTAAATGAGCGACGATGTACACAAGAAGCTGGGCCATCTCCTTCTGTTGGCTGGTCCTGGAACTGGAAAAACATACCAGCTAGGTAAACGAATTGACCCTAAGAAGCAGCAGCCGTTGATTGAGTTGGTTGACCAAATCCTCGCCGCAAAAAAGCACGATCCGAGCGCCGACACGACCGCGTTGGCGCACGAGATAAGACCAACAGGTTTACGCGCTCTACGGCCTGACCAAAGAGGAGATAAAAATCATCGAGGGAGAGGGGGAGCAATGAAAGACTTGGTCGCCAAGTTTATTTTCTCCGCCCTACACAACCTTTTCCGTGCGCAGCCGAACCTCTCAAAGTTCGTGCCGCAAGAAACGCAGGAGCGCGAGCCGAACCTCTCATTCCATCTCGCAAATGAACTTTGGAAATATCTTTTTTGGTTCGACTGCGACTTCGACGTGACCAAAAGCCGGCATAACGATAGGCGGCCGGACATTGTTTTTCATAAGCGCGGCTCGAACGCGCTGAATTTCCTCGTCATCGAAGTAAAGCGCGCTTCAAACCCGGACGGTGTTGAGAAAGACATTCGCAAGATAAAAAAGCACTGGTTTGCCGCCGATCTCCAATATGATTTTGGTGCAAGTGTGCTTCTAAACGAAGTGACTCGCTATTTTGAAATCCGGCTGCTGGCGCGTGAGGATCCGCGAGAAGGGCCACCGCTGACAAAATTAGATTTTCAAGAGCCGGTGAGCATTCCGAGCTTTGAGCGAGGCGAACGTAAAAGCATTGAGAACTTGGTTAACCGTATTCTCACGGCGAAGGCGCGAGACGACCGCGCTCACACGACCGGGATGAAGCAAGAGATTGACCGTCACGTCTATGCCCTCTATGGCCTGACGCTGGAGGAAATCAAAATCGTGGAGGAGTCGGCGCAATGAAGGAATTGCTCGCCCAAATCCTTCTGTCCGCTGCCGGTGAAATGTGGAAGCGCGAGCCTACGCTGGGAAAATACGCGGCGGGTAGAGCTTAGGGATGATCTGGCTTTTTATTCCAGACAATCTTTGCAGGGCGACGCCATCCGATTCTTGGTCGGACAGTGCCACTAGATCAGTAAATCACTTCGCGCGAATCCGCCAGTAATGCACACGCCCGAGAATCGGTGTCTCTCAGTGCATGTTCATGCCGCCATCGACGCTGATGGACTGGCCGGTCATGAAATCGCTGTCATCCGAGGCGAGAAAAATAACCGTGCCGACAAGATCCTGGGGGTACTGGTCGCGCTGGATGGAGCGTCGTTTTCTGCGGTCGGCCAGCTGTTCGGGGGTCATGACGCCTTCTTGATTCGCGCCTGAAATGGTCAAGCCGGGCATGATGGAATTGACGCAGATGTTATCGTCGCCGACTTCGCGCGCCAGCGCTCTGGTGAATCCGATCACCCCCGCTTTCGACGAAACGTAGTGCAGAAAAAACGGCGAGCCGCTCAAGGCAGTCCCTGAAGAAATGTTGATGATTTTTCCTTTGCGCTGTTCTTTCATCGCCGGGTAAACGGCTTTGACGCAGTGAAATAAGCCCTTGACGTTCACCGCCATCACCCGATCCCACTCTTCACCGTCGATCTCCATAAACGGTTTTTTCTTTAAGGCGGAGTAAAGCCCGGCGTTGTTCACCAGGATATCGATGCGGCCATACGCTTTTAGCGCTGCTGCCGCCATGGCCTGAGCTTTCTCCTGGGAGGTTACATCCACCGCCACCGCCATCGCTTCGCCGCCGTTCTGTTTAATTTCCGCGGCTACCTTTTGCGCCTCGCCTTCCTGAATGTCGGCGACCACGATCTTGGCGCCTTCCTTTGATAAGCCGTGGGCGTAGGCCTTGCCGATGCCGACGCCGCCACCGGTCACAATCGCAACTTTGTCTTTCAAACGCATGGGGATTTCCTCCGTGCTGACGTGTCAGATCTTCAGCCTGTAAAAGTTGATGGGGTTATCGTGCAGGATCGCCTTTTTATTCTCGTCACTGACGTCAGCTCGTCCTAGCAGCTCGGGAAGATCGTGAGCAAACATGTCGGGCAAACGTTCATGAGGAAAATCCGACGGCCACATCAGGCAGCCCGGATTAAATTGCTTGAGCACCTGGGTCAGGGCTTGCTCTTCAACCTCGCAGGTCGCCCAAACCTGGCCCGATCGTATGATCTCACTGGGTTTCTTCTTCAGTAACGGCGCCTGGACGCGGTATGGTTTTTCCATCTCTTCGTCCATGCGATCCATCATGTAAGGCAGCCAGCCGGATCCCGCTTCGAGGAAGGCGACTCGGAGTTTTGGAAAGCGGTTAAACACGCCTTCGAATACCATGTGGGTAAATTGAATCAAGATCGCAAATGGATGCTCCAGTGTATGGACGTGGAGAAATTTATTGAAAAAGTCGAAGCCCATGCCACGGCTCGGCGCGCCGTGAACGGTCAGCGGCATGTCGAGTCTTTGCGCCGCCTCGTAGATCGGGTCGAAGTCGGTGTGCCCATAGCCTTTGTTCAGCACGGTGACGGCCGGCAGGAGTCCGGCCACGAGCCCTAGTCCTTTAGCTCGCTCCAATTCTTTCGCGGCTTCTAACGGTTCGTGGACCGGCAGTAGTGCGACGGCTTTGAGCCGCGGACTTTGTCGGGTAAAGCGTTCGGCAATCCATGAATTGTAGGCGCGGGAAATGACACAAGACCACTCGGGATTCTGAATCAAGCCGAGGGACAGTCCGCCGGTGGGGTAGAGCACGGTGGTGTGCACGCCAAGTTCGTCGAGAAATTCGAGCCATTTGGGCGCAGGGGTTTCCGGCACTTTGCCGGGGACACCGAATCCTCGATTCCAACCGTCGAGGGAGGGAAAAAAGCTATAGGTCTTGAAATGGGGACCTTGGCGGTAGCGTCCTTCGAGAAACTCGCGCAACTCGGCGTCGGTTTCCATAACATGGCCATCGGCATCGATAATGGAATAGTCCACGTTCATGACGGGTCTCCTTGGATTAATGACGATGCCTAAACATCATCACGCTCTGCTCGTCAAATACTTACAAAAATGAAATGCCGCCGTCGACATTGACGGTCTGGCCGGTCATGAAGTCGCTCAACGGCGATGCCAGAAACAACATGGCGCCGACGACATCCTGCGGCACCTGAACGCGCTTGAGCGCTCGCAAGCCGGCCGATGATTGCCGTAAACGAATCGTTTCCTCCGATGGATTTTCCTCCGACAAAGTATTGCCGGGCGCCAAAACGTTGACGTTGATATTGTCGCCGCCGACTTCGCGCGCCAATGTGCGGGTAAATCCGATGGCCGCGGCCTTGGAAGTGACGTAGTGAATTCTGCCGGGACTACCGGCAAAGACCGTGCCCGAAGCGATGTTGATGATCTTGCCGGATTTCTGCGCCCTCATAGTGGGAAGAACAGCTCGGCAGCAGAAGAAAAGCCCGCGCAAGTTAACCGCCATCAGCCGGTCCCACTCAGCCGGATCGATGGTCTCGATGCGGCCGCGGTTGATCGGCACGGTCGCGAAGATGGCGGCGTTGTTGATGAGCACATCGATACGGCCAAAGCGGTCGAGGGCTTGCGCCGCCATGGCTTTTGTCGATGGTTCATCGGCAACATCAACCTCGATTGCGAGCGCTTCAGCCGCGCCCTCTTTGGTAATCTGGCTTGCGACTTGTTCGGCCGCCGTCTTGTCGATGTCGGCGCTGATGACGCGGCTACCGGCGCGGCCAAATCCCAGGCAGTAGGCCTTGCCGATGCCGTGACCGCCGCCGGTGATCATCACGACTTTGTCTTTCAGTCCTTCGATCATTCAGATGGAATTGATGTAGGGGCGATTCATGAATCGCCCCTACGGTCGTTTGTGATGTCGCCTAACCGCCTACCCCAATGCCGGATCGATCAGCGCTTTGGTCGGGAACATCTCCGGGATTTCACCGCCGACGGCGCGAATGCATTTTTCGATTTCCTTCAGCGGAAAGGTATGGCTGACCATTTCCTGCACGGGAAACTTCGTCTCTTCGATCAAGCGCAGCGCCGCCTCCGTAGCGTCATTATCGGCAGTAAAGCAACCCTGAAGTTTGATTTCATTCCAAACCAGTTTATCCATAAGCATCGGCGTGATCGTGGTATCGCCGGTCAGGCCGCCAAGGACCATGGTGGACTGGCGGTGCAGGCAGTCGACGGATTTGACGATGGCGCTTGGATTTCCCGATACATCGACAACGACGTCGCACATCTCGCCATTGGTTTCCTTGCGGATGACCTCCACGACATCTTCTTCCTCGACGTTGATGGTTCGGGTGGCGCCGAACTTCTTGGCCAGTTCCAAACGCGGTTGATCGCGGCCGATGCCGGTGATGAAGATTTTCGCGGCGCCGGCATGACGTGAGGCGAACGTGCAGGAGAGACCTTGCTGTCCGGGCCCCTGAATCAAAACATAGTCGCCCATTTTCACGCCGCCCCGGCGAATCGCCCACTGAAAGCCGTTGGCCATCACCGAACCGATGAGCGCCGCGGCTTCCGCCGGCAGGGCATCGCTCACTTTCGTGGCGAGAACGTCGGGTGCCAGGTAAATGTAATCCGCAAAACCGCCGAACAGGTGCGGCGGCTGATCGCATTTTGTCCGGCCGCCGTAGTTGGTGCGCTGCCTGCAAAAGCGCTGGTTGTTGCGCCGGCAATCCGAGCAGCGGCCGCAGCCGAGCGCGCCTTTCAAAATGATTCGGTCTCCTTCTTTGACGTGGTGTATCGCCGCGGCGTTTTTGCCGAGCTTCTCGACGCGGCCAAGAATCTCATGACCGAGAATGATCGGATAGGCGACCTTGAGCTTGCCGTGCAAGTATTTGACGTCGGTGCCGCACACGCCGCCCATCTCCACTTTGACAAGACCGCCATCGGCGGGAATCTCGGGCATGGGATATTCGCGGATCTCTAATTTATCCGGACCGAGTAAAGTTGCTCCCCGCACGGTTGCCATAAGACCTCCTAACTCCGCATGCTGAGCGCGCGCGGCGCCCCCTTTTCGCTTTACTTAACTTTGTATTCCTTAGTCAGCTTGTCGATGAAACCGCTGGAGTCGAGTTCTTTCACAAATGATTCGTCGATGAAGCGTTCCGGTTTTTCTTTCAGCACTCTGGGATCTTTCTTGCCCACAGACTGAATCGGGAGTTGAAAGTATTCTTTTGCCGGATAGGGTTTCAGCGGGAAATCATATTCGCGGAAGTTCTCTTCGATCACTTCGCGGTCTTGGACTTTCATATATTTTCCGATCACCTTCATGCTGAATTCTTTATTCGCTTTATAGTAGTGAATGCCTTCGATCATCGCTTTGGTGAAATTGACAATGTCCGGGCGGTTTTTTTCCAGATACGGTTTGCGCGCTACAAAGAACAGGCTCGAGTAGGGAATATTTAGCTTCGAGGCATCGAGCAGCAGCGGCATGCCGAGCTTTTTCGCCTGCAGGGTCATGGGCGGCGTGAGAATAGCGGCGTCGGCGTTGTTAGTTTCGACGGCGGCGATGCGGTTCGATTGGTTGCCGACTTGAAGCAAAGCGACATCGGTATCCGGTTTAAGGCCTTCGCGCTCCAGGAGGTAGCGAGCGGAAAAGTCAGCGGCGCTACCGAAACGGCTGATGGCGATACTTTTCACTTCCTTAATACTCTTGATCCCTCTTCTGCCGAAAATACGGTTGTCCATGCTATTGCCGAGCCGGCCGAACATCGTAAGATCCAGGCCCTTCATGGTCGTCTCGATGACGACTTGGGGCGAGAACATGCCAACCTGAGCGTCGCCGGAAATCAGCGCCGCTGCGGCCGAGGTGGCGCCCTGGATGAAAATGAGCTGCACTCGATTGCCGTACTTTTCAAATAGCTTGGCTTCCTTGGTTATCCACAGCGGCGCGAACTGACCGACTTCGCTGGTCCAGACGACATTGATATCGGCGGCGAAAGCCGGCGCCGCTTGGCAAAAGGACATGACGGCGAGCAAGCTCGCCGCAAACAGATGACGGCGTATCTTCATTCAAGTCTCCCTTTTTTACTGAAAATGCTGTTACCGGTGTTCTCGCTTAATCCTATACTGCGTAACAGTCCTGAGAATCAAGGCATGGAGGGCCGAAATGAGCCGATGATGGATGAGTTTTTGTGTTCGAGCAGATTGCGAGCCGCGACTCCAGGGCCAAGAACGTCAACCCGAAAGTTTCATGGATGTGCCCTTCGACAAGCAACTTGAAGACAACGACCCGCGCGATCAACGTTTGACTAAGGCGAGGCCTAAGAGAG
>JBBDNJ010000370.1:0-9160 GCA_040877705.1 Binatia bacterium
AATGGCCCGGGTGATGATGTGGTAGACCGCTCCCGGATATTCAATGCGAATAGGCAGAGCCATGAAGGAACCCTGATCATTGCTGGTTCAGCATTTCAACTCTATTCATCTATACGAGCCTGACCCTTTTCGCTCCCCTCGTGTCCGAAGTGTAAAGGTTATCTCGCCATCGTCCTGCGGGAGCCAGTCCGCATACGCGATTAAGGGCCATAAACGGTCACTGCCTCAAGTGCGGGTATCGGCTGGCTTGGATTCTGGTGAGAGGGGCATGCTCTCGCATTTCCACCTCTTCCCCCCTGGCTTTCCCCAGCCGGGTTGACTAGCCCTCCTCTCCGGCGATATAGATGCGCCACTGTCGCTAGTGGCTCTATTAATAAGGAGATTGATGTGGTTATAAAAAACGGCTTCCCTTCCATTCTATTGCTGCTCTTTGCGATTACTGCAGGATGCGGAACACAACTTCAGCGGCCATCTGTTGACAGCGCACTCGTTGAGGCCGAGCGAGTGCGGCAGATGGAGCTAGCGGTCAAAGAAAGATGGGAACGTGAGCAAAAGTTGCTCCGTATTTCTGACCGAATTTCGGCGGCCGGTGCCGAATTGTGTGGAGAGGAGATAGCGTTCCGAGCTGGCTTTGTCTTGGCCGATCGAAACAGTCTACCTGAGGAAAATAGGGAAATAGCCGTCAGGATCTTGAAGCTCGTCAGAGACGATCCCCAAGTAACCTATGTTACTCCGGGACTGCCTGCAGACACAGCGGGCTTGAAAGTTGGCGACATTATTTTGAAGGTGGGCGATAAAAAAGTTTCTGAGATCATTCCTGATGCTAAATCCAAAGTTAAGCCAATATACGAGATTATTAAAACAAATGGTAAAACTCCTTATCAATTGGAAATCCTCCGCTTTGAAGAGACTAAACCGCTCACCATCAAACCTGTTGCGGTGTGCAAGTATCCTGTAGCTCTTTCAAACGACGATAAAGTAAATGCATTCGCTGATGGTGAGAAAATTGGCATTACAACCGGCATGCTTCGGTTTGCAAAAGATGACGATGAGCTCGCATTCATTGTCAGCCATGAGATTGCCCATAACGCTCTTGGCCATCTAAGTCGAATGAGAGGCAATCAGCTGGCTGGAGGGGCGCTGGGAATTTTACTCGACATCGGTGTCGCCGCGTTAGGCGTCAATACGGGGGGTGCATTTACCCGCGCAGGTATGAATGCCGGCAGTCTCGTCTTTTCACAAGACTTTGAGTTAGAAGCCGATTACCTGGGCATTTATTTCGCTGGTCGTGCGGGCTACGACGTAACAAAGGCGCCTGACTTTTTCAGAAGAATGAGCAACGAGCATCCGGGTACAATAAAGGGCAATTTCTTCTCCACCCATCCAAGCAACCCTGAACGAACATTGGCGGTGGAGTCAACCATCAAGGAGCTGCGTCATAGAATTCATGCTGAGGAACCTTTACTGCCGAGTCGGATGCCAAAAGTTGCCTCAGAATCCAAACCCGAAGAAAGTAAACCATCAGAACGCGAATAGGGATTTAACAGATGTCGATCGCTCGAATCATCCTGCTATGAAGTTAGCGCTGCTGTTCACATGGTTCACGATCGGCTTTGCTCTTTCTCTCCTTCTCGTAGTTCCGGTTCACCCGTGACTCCCGTCGCACGTGACTAGGGTCAGGTCTAGCATCGTACCATCACGCTTATTTTGGTCGCCTGCCTGCTCCCCGGACGATCCGCCCCACAGTTGGGGGGTGACGTGGACTGCGCCTTCAGGCAAAGCGTGAAAAAAAGTGTTGAAGAACCTTGCTGATTCGCCGATGCAAACCTGACCCTCTATTCCCCCTCCTCCTGCATTTCCCGGTTTACCGTCATACCGGCGAAAGCCGGTATCCAGAAGTCTTCGAAATTCCTGGGTTCCGGGTTGCGCCGGCTATCGCCAGCTTGCCCGGAATGACGATAAATTATGTAACGAACTTCTCAGACACCAACACTAGACGGATTATTTTTTTCTTGGCATGACCGGCTGTTTCGAATAGACTCGGCGGCGGTGAGGTGGGATGGCGCGGGGTGAGGCACTTCGAAATCTTCGCGCGTAAGTCCTGCTATTTGATAGTTGTTCGCGAATTCAACGCGGGCAGCTGATTCCGTACCACGCAAACTATTTTGCCGGCGAGTTAATCCTGCACTTTTTCGGCAGATAGTATGAATAAAATTAAACGACGCTGTCTTAGATGGCTCAAGGGGATCTTCGCCGAAAGGCTTACGGAAATTAATGCCGCGCAACGATCAAAATACCCGCCAGTGGCATCTCTTGCGGCGGCTCGAAGGTTCGAGCGGCGCTACGCTCTCAGAGCTGGTGAACTCGATTCCCGACGACTACCCGAAAAATATCCGGACAATCCGCAGAGATTTGGAAGCGCTTGAAGCATCCGGTTACCCGGTCGTCGTCGATCGCGTTAACGGGCACACACGATGGAAGCTGATGGAAGGCTTCCGCAATATTCCCGCGCTCGGCTTCTCGGCCACCGAACTGATGGCTCTGGTGTTCAGCCGCAATCTGTTGAAGCCACTGGAGGGCACGGAGATCCAGGCCGCGCTCAATTCCGCCTTGAACAAAGTCGCCGCCGCGTTGCCGCCGCAAGGCCACGAATATGTCCGGTCCATGGAGCAGATGTTTTCCGTCGGCCTCGGGCCGCACAAGAAATACCGCGAGCACAAACAGACCATCGACCTCATTTCCCAAGCCATCGACAAAAGACGAACCGCGCAGATGCGTTACTTCTCCGCCTCGCGCAACGGTACGGCTCGGCGCGAGGTCGATCCGTACTATCTAAGATTCGCCGCCGGCGGATTGTACATGATCGGCCATTGCCACTTGCGCAAGGAAGTGCGCATGTTCGCAGTCGAGCGCGTCCGCTCTATCTCGCTCACCGACCATCCGTACCAGATGCCGTTGGGTTTCAATATCGACGAATACGTTCAAGACGCGCTGGGTATCATGCGCAGCGGCCGGCGTATCGAAGTCGAGCTGTTGTTTACGAAGAAAGCCGCCGCCTGGGTCAATGATAAAACGTGGCACCCGAGCCAGGAATCCCAGTTTCTGAAGAATGGTTCCCTCAAATTGACGCTGAAGGTAGCGGACAACGATGAACTTGTGGGGTGGGTTCTAAGCTTTGGCGGTCAGGTCAAGGTTGTTCATCCGGAAGGGTTGCGCGCAAGGGTGAAAGACGAAGCAAGGAAAGTGCTTGGTTCGAACCGTTGAAGGCGGCTAGATTCGGCGATGTTGTTGTGTCGCTCTTGCGCCGCGTTCAGCGGATCGCGTAAGGTCCACGGCTATTATGTCATCACCAGAACAAATTATACCGTCCGAACGCATCAAGAAATCGATCCTACTGCTCCGAAGCCAAAGGGTCATGCTCGACGCCGATCTCGCCATGCTGTACGGCGTAAGCGTAGGAAGATTGAACGAAGCCGTCAAACGTAACCGCGATCGTTTTCCCGCCGACTTCATGTTCCAGCTAACGCCTGAGGAGTTTGGTTCTTTGAGGTCGCAAATTTGTGACATCAAACTTGAAATCGCAGATTGCGATATCAAGTTCCCATTGGGGTGGGCGGCGCCACCCGCCGTTCGCCTTTACCGAACAAGGTGTTGCCATGCTTTCCAGCGTTCTACGAAGCAAGACCGCAGTGCAAGTGAATATTGAAATCATGCGCGCTTTCGTCCGGTTACGGGAGATATTGGCCACGCACAAGGATCTGGCAAACAAGCTCGAAACGCTGGAGCGGAAGTACGACGCGCAATTCAAAGTCGTCTTCGACGCGATACGCCAACTCATGACTCCACCGGAGCCCAAGAAGCGGAAGATCGGCTTTCTCGCTAAGGAAAGAGCAGCGCGTTACGGAAAACGATAACCGGCGTTCATTTCCACGTTTCCGTAATTCCGTAAACGTGAATGTGTGTCCGTCACAAGATCTTAGGTCCGTTAAACGTTTTGAAAAGAGTGAAACGGTTGAACAATTTGGCATCCAGGCGGTGCGTGAGCGGTGAGGTCTAGTTGAACGGAGCGAAGCGGTTGAACGGCTTGAACCGGTTGAACGTTTGGAACGGCTATTTTCTTAGTAATCGTGACCTCGGATGTCAAATACGGTGACCCGCGATCTGTCATAAACCGATGCTACACTACGAAGCGGTCGATGGCTTGAATGGAGAAGATCTTTGTTCCGCAACTCAGCTGCTTTAGGATTTCATGAAAGACATTGAAATCATCCCGCTGGCAAGAAGAAAAATGGAGAGACGGGGAATTTCTGAAGCATGGGTCGGCGACACGCTACGAAACGCGGACCAAGTCGTTGAAGGCCACGGCGGTCGTTCGGTTGCGCAACAGCGGCGCAGAATCCGTCGTCGAGAAATGCTACTTCGAGTTGTTTTCGAGGAGACAGAGGACAAATATGTGGTGATTACGGCCTATCTCACTTCGGACATAAAACGATATTGGAAGGACACAGCGCCATGAAGATCGAATACGATGCCGCGCATGATCTGTTAAACATCGAGTTTCTGGCCAACGTTCCCATAGACGACTCGGTGGAAATGGATGGCGTTGTCATCGACTACGCAAAAGACAGGCGCATCGTCGCCATCGAAGTGCTCGACGCAAGCAAGCGAACGACTCGCAAGCCGTTGGACCTCACGGACTTGGCCATCGTGAAATCTTCCGGCGCAGGCGCCGTGCGGGAACGTCCGGAGAAATATGGCAGAAAGGGAAAAAACAAGAATTCGAAACCTTGAACGGCCCTAAGGCCGTTGAACGGCTTGAACCGTTTAAACGTTTGGAACGGCTATTTTCTTTGGTAATCGTGACCTCGGATGTCAAAAAATAATTGTTCGGCGTGACCTGATCTGTCACGCGCATGGAGTACAAAATAACGAACGAGGCAAAAATGGAAAAGAAATATTCTATTGAAATGGAGATTTCTGGGGCTACTGCGATGTGGACGAGACCTGACACGGGAGATGCACCTGTAAGCTATCCCGCACCGACTTACTCCGCCGTTAAGGGGATTTTCGAGTCCATTTTGTGGATTCAATCAATTGACGTAGTGCCAACAAAGGTAGAGCTATGTTCCCCGGTTACTTATCACACTTACACTACCAATTACGGCGGACCGCTACGAAAAAGTAAACTCATGAATAATGGCAGTAGTTTTCAACTTCTCGCAAGCGTCCTGATTAACGTTTGTTATCGTCTCTACGCTGACGTCCAATTGAGTCACGCGAACGATGCAAAACTTTCGGATAAAACTAAAGCCTGGACAAGATCAATAGTGAGTCCGCAGCATGCGTACCAGGAGATTTTTATTCGCCGCCTACGCAGAGGCCAAAATCACATGATTCCCTGCCTCGGTTGGAGGGAATTTGTGCCAGATTATGTGGGGCCTTTTCTCAAGGAAACCAGGTTGTTCACAGACATCAATCTTAATATACCCAGCATGTTGCATCAGTCTTTCAGCGAGGGGATCTTCAGCAAGTTCTCCCCGTCCTTTCGTCACGATCTCAAAATTGAAAATGGAGCGCTCAGTTATGCTGAATGAACTTAGCGAGCTCTCGGCAAGCCTTGTCAAGGCAGGAGTGTCAACGCCGTCTTGGCATAAGCACTTCAAACCAAATCCAAAGAAGAGCACTTACTATGTGCTGATCGGTAAAACTGGAACAATTGCCGACATCCTGTCTCTCAAAGATATCGAGCGCATCACGTCCACGAGAAAGTGGGAAGTCGCGAATGGCGTGTCATTTCCAGCGTTTAATGTTCTGCCGTTGTTTGATGTGCGGTCCAATGAATCGGACGAAAAGGAAGTGAGAGCGTTTAAGAAGTCATTGCTGGACAACACAGTGGCGGAGAAAGACATCAAAAGGGGATTGGATGAACTAAAAAGACGCGGAAAGTCGCTATGGAAAGAGTCCGAGGAAAGCAGACTTTCTGAATGTTTACAAACTCTCCCGAAGAAGATGAAGGCTTTCCTCGGCAAATGTCCAGAAAAATATACGTCTATTCCTGTGCTGATTGAGCGAGTTGCGAATATTGGTGTAAAGGATTTGTTCGCCCAACTAGAGTCGCTGTTCGAGCGGAAAATAGCCGAATCGCCACAGGGGACGGAAGATTTCTTTGATTGGTTGTTTTTCTATACAGGCAAGAGCGCGAAGAATGTTTCAATAATCTTGGAACTGGCGGACCAGTCGTCGTTTGAGTACCCGGCTAATCATCGTAAGGTTCAGGAATGGATAAATGAGCGGCTTCTGATGTCAGAAGCTGCTGGAACAAAGCAAATCAGTTCGAATGACGCGTTCGGTAAGTCCCGTTCAGGTTGGGAGGAGACATTTCCCCAAGTCCGCTTGAGTGTGCTGGGAAATGTGGTGCTTCGTGCGATGTCTCACGAGTCTCCTTGTCAGCTACGATATGGGTCTATCGATGCAAACTCGTTTCCAGTGGGTCTTGAAACGCGGAGCGCATTGAAAAACGCGTTGGAATGGCTTTCGAGCCCGAATCTTCGCGGTAAGACTTGGCAGGACATTTCGGACGTCAGTGGGGCTCGTTGTGTGTTGTTTGCGTATCCTTCGACGTTGCCGAATGAGATCCCCGAATTGGCAAGTTTCTTTGGCGGAGCCGATGACAGAGCTGATCCTGACGGAGCACTTTTCTCCGCGTATGCGAAGCGGGTATCAGATGCGTTGCGAGGATTAGTCGCCGCGAAATCAGAAGCCGACGTCCGGATCTTTGTTCTCGGAAAACCCGATGGGTTTCGGACGAAAGTGTTCTGCAATCGGCGTTACGAAGCTACGAGAGTATTAGAGGCCGCGCAAGAGTGGCAATTGGCGTGTCGAAACGTGCCGTCAGTGCACATTCGTCACTTTAACAAAATCACTAAGGGGAAGCCTATTTGGCGGCCGCCGTTAGTTCCATTCCCTTCGGAGGTGCAATGGTGCCTCAATACCGTATGGCAACGCCAAGGCACTCATCCAGAAAGAGTAAGAGGGTTTTCCGTAGAAGATTCTTTGAGCTTGTTGCTGGACACGGGAGCGCATTCGCACCCCGTTGCGTCGCGCGTACTCGCGGTCTTGCTGAAAAACTCAACACCACTCCTATTGGCCCTGGGTCAGGCGCACAACCAAGGCATAGTTCATCTGTTGCCGCAAAAATATATGAACCAGCCATTGTTGTTGCCAAGTATTTTGGGACTATCACTGCACAAATTGGACAGAATGAAAGGAGTGTATATGGATTCGCCGCCATATCTAATTGGACGTCTTTTAAGCTTCTGTGATCAACTTCACGAGCGGTACTGCCAAAAGATTCGAGAAGGTTCGATCCCGCCCCAACTGGTCGGCAACGCACTCATGCCGACGGCACTGGAAACACCCCAAAAAGCGCTCGCAATTTTGAGCAACAGGATTCTTCCCTACCAGGCGTGGGCCAAAACCGTGAAGGATGAAGACGCCAGGTTACCACGTTATTTCCTAGCAGAAATCGGCAAACTCTCTGCGTCTTTGTCTTCGCAGCGACTGCCGGATCGCTGTGATGACGCCGATAAGGCGGAAATGTTGTTGGGATATCTAGCTTTTTCGGGAAAGACTGACGTCGGAACAGCAGCTAATACTGATCATAATAAAGGAGATGAAATCCAATGAGTCAGCAAAACCAAAATGAGACGATACGACGCGCAACAGGTTTGTTGATTATCGAAGTGAGGGACTCAAATCCCAACGGAGATCCGGATCGTGAAAGTGATCCCCGCCAGCGTCCGGACAGTCGGGGCGAAATCTCGCCCGTGTCATTTAAGCGTAAGGTTCGAGATCTGATTGACGATAAGGCTGGTCCTGTATGGGGAGAACTGAAGAAAGCACTGGAACTCAAAGACGAAAATCATTTTATTCTTGAGTCCCGAGGAAGGGATAGAAAGGCGATCGAGAAAGAACTCAAGGATGGAACGTTTCAGCAGAAATATTGGGATGGCAGAATTTTCGGGAATACGTTCCTGGAGGAAGGCGGGTCAAATACCATTAAAACTGGGGTGGCCCAGTTTGGATTGGGCCTGTCGGTTGCGCCGATAGACATTGGGCGGTCGACGAATACTAGCAAAGCCGGAGTACAAGAGGGAAAAGACCGGGGCATGGCGCCAATGGGATACCGTTTTGTGAAGCACGCCGTGTATTGCATGCCGTTTTTCATCAACCCCAGTATGGCCCACAAATCGGGTTGCACGAAAAAAGATATCGACCTTTTACTCAATGTGATCCCCTACGCCTATTCTCACACTCGATCTCATGGCCGCCCTATGGTTGAATTGCGGCACGCTTGGTACGTTGAACACAAGTCTTCGTTGGGATCTTGCTCGGACTTTGCCGTGATCGATGCGTTGACTCCGACGAAGAAAGAGAAGCCGAACGAACCCTCCACGTCTTGGAAGGATTACGAACCCATTTCCGTGCTTTTGCCAGATACTTTGTCAAGTAAAGTAGAGCCTTTGAGAGACTTGATAAACGTATGACGAATTACTGGGCACATAGCGCCCGCGAGGGTATTCCCGGTCAGAGTTACTCTGAACATATCGAGAACGTTCGTCGCGATGCGCTGAAGAATGCGGAAAGAGCTGGCGGTTATTCTCCGAAACATAGAAAGGTTTTGACGGAAGCTTCAGGCTTAGCGGCGGAGTATCATGATCTCGGGAAGCTCGATCCTGCAAACCAGGCAGTGTTGGCATGCGAGGGTGGAAAAGGAAGATTGCCGCTCAACCATGTAGATGCGGGTAGCGCTTATCTTCTCCAGACGAAATCCGTTTTTGCGGCCTTGATGGTGTATGCCCATCATCGTGGTCTTCCGTCGATCCCGACTGAAAGGACAAAAGAGAGAAACGTCTTCAGAGATGTTGAGCTGAAGGACACGACCGAAGCGCGTTTGAACGAGTATCTCGAAGTTCACCGGTCACTGATACAGAACCGCCCTTCAAGCGGAGTAGAAGACCCGCAGGCTAATTTACAGCCGGTTCTAGCTCGTATGGCTCTATCTTGCTTGGTTGATGCGGACCATTCCGACACCGCCAGAAATTATGGAGAGGGTGTGTCCGCGCCTACCGCCAATTTGTGCGAAACTGCGGAAAAACGC
>JBBDNJ010000371.1:0-9126 GCA_040877705.1 Binatia bacterium
CAAATTGCGGAACAGGTCGTCTTCGAGAATGGGAACCGTCCGTCTACGGAATGGCCGGATATGGTTGCCGTCCTAACCAAAGGCGCCGTGAACTATGCCGCGCAGATGGAAGGCGGTCCCATCATGGGCTTCTTTACGCTTCCCAACTTCACGTCTAGCAGCCGGCCAGTGCCGCCGATGTACATACATGTTTTCATGCGCGGCGTGGGGCCGCTTGCGTTCAACGCCGTGAGCGGTCTGCTGTTCATGCACCTGATGACATTTTCTCCCGGAACGAAGCTCCCGAATTCGCAAAACGTTCTGGAAGGCATGTCACATCTGGGGATGACGTTCGGCGCATACCAATTCAATTTGGAAGGAATGTTAATATCAGCCCCGAAGGAGGAATACCTCGCGGTCCTACATAGACCACTTCCGTTCCGCATTGAGGATGACAAAGGCATCCTTGTGTCACATATACAGGCAATTCCCTGGCAGGGCGGCGCCGCGATCAAAATGACCGGCAATCTGCCGCTCGCTGGGTTTCTGCCGTTTCTCGGGCATGTTGCCTCAAACGCGCAGATTTTTGAACAACGCGACGGCGCCATTTCCAGCGTTCTTCCGATCGGCAAGGCCGAGTTCAGAGAATTATTGCGGCGCATTCAGTCACAGACCAATTTGAGGGTGAAACCGGAAGAGCCGAAGATGGTTTTTTCCAAAATGTCCGACGAGGGGACAAGCACGCCCATTATCGTCCGGCTGTCCCTTAGCATTCTGCGTTTGCGCGATATCGTTTTTCCCGACGGCGCGCACCGTGAAAAATTCGACGATGCCTATGAGGTCGTTTTCACGACAATCTCAAATGTGAGGGCGAATGCGAAAAAAATTACGGAAATGATCGAGGCGCACCGCACGGGCGTCATGTTAGGAAGCAGGGGGCGCATCAAAAATCATACGATCAACATCGATGAGACTATCGATCTGCCGTTGCATAGCGCGGTTGCGGAGTTTCTAAACGGCTCGGTGCGTCTGCTTAAGGACGCGATGCAACGACTCCTGATTGTCCTCGGTCTGGATGTCGGGTGCCTCTATAGAAAAAGCGGCGGGTTTAAAACGGGGATAGCGAAGCTCAGAAAAGCCGATCCGCATCTTGCCGACTATCTTGAAAAAACGCGCGAATGGTCTGAACCGCTGATTACCCTTAGAAACGATTTGCATGAAAGCTGGCTGCTACCGAAATTTTCCTACACGGAGAACGGCGGCAGGATCGATGTGGATGAACCGCGGATTTCAGGCGAAGCAACGTCGGCCTTCGTGACCCGGATGAGCGACCGCGTTTTCTGTTTTACCGAAGACGTTCTCGCTCATGCGTTGCAAGGCCGGATGCCGCCCGAGCTTTCCATTGCGGAAATTCCCATTCCGGATAGAAAAGCTGACTGCCCGGAGCGTTTTGAGCCTACCTTTGTCAGCGGCGGGGCGACGATCTGGCGGATTGCGTATCATGACAGTACTTTCGATGAAACGTAAAAAAACATAATGCGCTCAGGGGAGGCCAGTCGTGTCAGACTGCAGCGCTCGGCTGACGTTGGGGTCCAGGTCTATCGTCACAGCACAAGCGGACCATTCGCTACCTTCTCCCGCGGGCTTACGCTCACTCGCTTCATTGGCTGGCGCACAATTCGCCCTACCGTAGTGAAATGAACTCCAAATTCCTTCGCGATTTGTTGATAGCTATAGGCGCCGGTCTCGTACGCTACCCCAATCGCATCATCCCGATTTGTGTGTTGCCGAGGTATCGCGCTGAGCTTTGTGCCGCTCCCCGTTGTTGCACTCTTGGTGCTGTGAGCCCGTGTTGTTAGTGGGACCCCGATCTGATCCCTCTCAAGAACTGTATTAGTCTATCGACTTTTCACTGTCGTAGCAACGTCAATATGTCAGGTGAACAGCAACGTAAAAATGTCAGGTGACACCTCAGGTTGAGTCGCGAGCCTAGAAAGCGGACCATAGCGGAACCCCTCTTTCTTAGCGTGCGTTGGATATAAGCCAATTGTGTGCGTTGTTTTTGAATCGAAGGTTGCGATTTTCTCGGTCTTGTAGAAAAACTCCACCGCGCCATCGAGAAGCACATGCACATCGATTCTCTTGTTGGCATAGGAGCGAAAGGGCGATGTTTTAGGGATCTGTAAGACCGTTCCTTCGAAGGTTACCGTGTTGTCCTTAGCCACCGTACGCTGTTGTTTGAAACACAAAGCCCGTTCGATCTGGAGAGCACTGAGTTTTCTCCAGGCCGGCTGTGCTTTAGCGGGCTTGGCGAATTTACGGTTATGCACGGGGAGATAACGATTCAGGACCACGGTTGCCTGTTCCACGTTCTTGGCCTTGGCCAGCCGCAGCTCACTGACCAGCCGATCCTGGAAATTGTTCCACAGCCTCTCGATTCTCCCCTTGGCCTGAGGGGAATGGGCTAGGATCAAGGTTACCCCGAGTTCTTCTAAGCCTCGGCCCACCTCAGTGGTTGGTTTTCTGTTGATCAACTGCTCCTGTAACGTCGGTTCCCGGTCGGTCCAAAATACCGAGTGACAGTCGGTATAGATCGACTGGGACACTCCATGCTGCTTGAAGATCTCGGAGAACAGATGGAAGTAACCCCACGAGCTCTCGGCCGGGGTAAAAAAGGCTCCCATGACTTTGCTCGTGGCATCGTCGATGGCCCCGATCAGACACATGCGCGCCCCCCGGCCTTGGAGCCAGTCATGCGGGGAGCCATCGACCTGGAGCATCATCCCCTCACTGGCTCGTCTTTCTCTACGGCTTCGGTGCTTGATCCCGCGGCGCTTCTTAGGGGAACCGATCCCGTGGGCTCGAAGAATACGGCGGACTCTCTCACGGCTGAGCTCAATCTGTTCTTGTTCTTTGAGCTTCTCGGTCAGATGATGGTCGTTGAAGCCTTGGTATTTCCCTCGGGCTAATTCCAAGACCCGCCTAACCGTCTTTTCTTTGGTCTTGCGTTTACACGGCCGTCCGCGGTTACCATGAACCACTCCCTTGACTCCGGCTTTACCGACTCGTGCTTTGATCCGGTAACACTGCCGTTCGCTTAGTCCCATCACCAGTGCGGCCTGCACCACGGTGAGCTCGCTTCGATACACTCGCTGTATTACGTCCAGTCGTTTCTCGTCTTGCATTGTCAGGGTTGTCATCCTTCCACCCTGACATAATCACGTTGCTATTAACCCCTGACATAATCGCTTTGCTACTACAGTGGATTTTTGTTGCGTGTTATGGCTACGTCAATATGTCAGGTTAACAGGTTGGTGGAAAAACTCTTGAAGCTTGACCGCCCGGTCGCCGAGCGGTTCTATTCTCTCTACCGCGAGCAGTTTAATCCCGATCTCACGGTACCCGATGGGGTGGTCGAAGAATGGAATTTCCGGGGGACGTTTAGAGCAAAAGAAAAAATCACCGCCAAGCCGCAACAGGTCGTCGATGACGTTTGCCGAAAGAGCCCGCCCGCTGATCATTGAAAGTAAAGAACCCGCCCCAAGCACAACATCAAAAAGCAAGACCTGATCATCCCGCTGGAAATTTCAAACGGAGGATGGTCCTATCAAGCGCTCTGTTGGTAGATCTTGTTATTTTTTTCTTTGCCTGAGATTTTCAGCTTCGGTATTTTCGTTTTAAGCAACGATCTCGGACTGACCTTGTTGTTGGTATCCCCCTTTTCCGGGCACATCTTGTACGCGCGATCTTCCGTGAGCATCTTGTAAATGATTCGAGACAGGTGGCGTCCGAGAGCTCGAATCGTCTGGTTGTGCCTTTTACCCTCGCTTCTTTTCTTTTCATAGTAGCGCTGCGACTGTGGCACATACTTTCGATGACGATCGACCGCCACCATCATCGCCGCTTTAGCTCGCGTATTGACGTGCTTGGGTTGTTTGGATCCTTGATACTTTCCCGAACTATTGTCCAGAGTGGCCATCCCTAAGTACAGCGCTAAACTCCCTTCCTTTGAGAATCGTTCAATGGTACCGATTTCTCCGGCTAACTCAGCAGTGCAGATCGTTCCGAATCCAGGAATGGACAATAAAATCTTGGCGGTCTTCGAATCTTTAGCGACTTCCTTGATCTTAGCCTTTAACGCTTTAATCTTCTCATTGAGATCAAGACAGCGTTGTGCATCTTCTTGGATCATTTCGCTTACCCACTTTGCCTCTTCACTGAAATGGGATCGCTTCTGCCAGTCTTTGATCAGGCCCGCATACTTTCTGCCCACTGCCGGGATCTTTACTAACGTCGATGATCGCAGCCGAGCGAGTTGGGGAACGCTATCCGCGCTGACAAGTAAATTCAAAAGCCACTGATTGCCTGCGTTCTTGGTAATCTCTAAGAGTCCGGGGCAAACCGCTTGCAGATCGCTTTGGAGATTATTGATCACACGGACCCGTTCGTCGACTAACCTGCGCCGGCGCCGGGTAAGCCGCTTAAGAACCTCGTTCTCCTCTGGCGTCCCCCCTCACTTCCTGCAACACTTCCTTGGCCAGCGGCAAATGATCGCTTAGCTGAAACAGCTCCAATCCCTTGCGCGCATCGATCCGGTCGCTCTTGGCCGCTCCTGGAAAGATCTCCTTGAACCGCGCCAACTTTAAGTTGTTGATGTTATAGAGCCGGTAGCCACGCTGACGAACCAGACGATCTAACGGCCGGGCGCAACCATTGAACCCCTCCATCGCCACCGCTACTTCGCAGTTTCTGACCTCTTGATGTCTCTGTATGCAAGAAAAAAACTGCTCAAAACCTTCGGGCCGGTGCGCTATCTCAAATTCTTCCAACACCTCTCCACTCGTTAACCCGATCGCCACGCTGTGACGCCGATATCCCACATCCACACTAACCCGAAGCCCTAAGGATTTGTTTTCTGACACGTAGCCCTCCTTCTCTAGAACAAGATCGATTCATCATCCTTCGGTCTCGTCTACTTACAGAGCCACGTATTCGGTGAGAATATGGCACCATCCCGGTCGACCCCTCAGATGATGCAGGTGACGAGGGCGGCATTTCAAGCCGTTGCGAGCCTGAAATAAACAGGCCACTGACCCCAAGAGCCACACCCTCGTCAGCAACTTTTATACTAGATCGTCTTTTGTGCTGCTACCTGCAATTCCGATGGTAGACCCCAGTCACTACTCAGAGGTTTTTTCAGTTCTAAATCCAAGTCAAAGGATTTTTCTATCCCCTCAGAACTTAATTTGAGCTCCCCTTACAGTTGGAATCGATGAATCCACTTTTGTCCAGTTCCCGGAGAAAATGCATATCAACAAACCTGTTCACGTCTGCCGTCTTAGCTTCGGGTATTGTGCCCTCTAATTGTTTGAGGAGAGTTTTTACGCCTCCCATGTCAACGTAAGGCTCGCAGCTCGCAGTTGGTACAAAGGCATTGTAAGTCTCTTCCATCTCCTCCTTTTTTTCAGGGAGAGCCACTTTCATGTATTTCGCCATGATCTTGATGCTTTCGGCTTTATGCGACTTATAAAAATCGATTCCTTGGATATATCCTTTAAGAAGATTTCGGATAAGATCAGGATTCTGGTCAATGTAACTTTGCTTCGCCGCTATCACTCCATAGACCATCTTTGGGCTGGATTTCAACATGTCAAATAAACTGTTCATCCCCAATTCCCGACCCATGAGCGTATAAGGTGGATCAATCATGATCCCGGAAATGGCTCCCTTCTTCAGGGCCGCAAAGCGAAGAGATTTTCCACCGACCTGTAGAATTGTTACGTCCTCGTCCGGACGAAGTCCGAACTGGGAAAGCGCATAACGCATTGCAGTATCATCAAGACCGCCGAATCTGCCCACGCCCACTTTTTTTCCTTTTAGCTGTTCGGGCTTGGTTATATCAGGCGACACAAGAAACTTGTATGGGTGACGATTATTTGTCATGGCGAGAAAAACGAGGCCAGAGCCTTCTAGATTACTGGCCATAACACGGGAAGCTCCAACTGCGGCTACCTCCACATCTTCGGCTATCATGGCGTGAACCAGCTGGCCGAACGGCATGAAAACCAATTCAACATCGATCCCATGCTTCTTAAAGAATCCAGCATCCTTCGCGATGTAAATCGGAGTGTATCCGGCACTTAGCGCAGAGATCGCCACCGTGAGTTTTTGAGATTTCGCCTGGGTGCTCGGTGGGAAGCCAAAGATTATCTGCAGAAGTATCGCCGCTACCAGAATACGCTGCTTTAAAGGCATGGTATTCATGTCTATTCCTCCATTCTGAGTTTGGGCACTCTTTAATCGGCTGAACAGAAACGGGAATTTTACTGGGTAGTACCAACGCTATTCCTGCACTGAGTTAGTGTCAAGACCTCGTCGATCACGGGGTGATCACGGGGCACTTCTTTCCATAAAAGGGCTTCAAGCCACTGCTGTCCAAAATAATCTAGAAATGCGTAGCCACCCCGTTTGGGAAAGAAAAGGGGATAAGTCCAATTCTTGAAAATCCACGCCGATTGCATGGTCGTGAGGGTCAGGCTTGCATGGATGAATAAAGGAGCCGAAGAAAATCTAAAAATTCCGAAATTATCGTACTCACACATGCAAGCCTGAACCGTCCCAATAATTTAAGAAGTCTTTCCTATCTCGCGGCGACCCGTCGCGGCGGTAGATTGTCGGCATGGTCAGCAACATTGAACTCGAAATAGCGTGCGGGAGGTCGAGTATCAGCGCCAAGCATGCAAGGCGTGGCTCGTTCGCATTTATCAACCCAAAGGAACGGTCCCATTTCCGACCATCGTCGGCGTGCACGGCGGCGCATGGCACAATCAGCCGCTACGCCGCTCAAAGGCAATCGGGAGAAATAATCCCGTCGCGTTAAGCGGCTCGGGGAGCGGCAATGATCTGAGACAGCTCGCGGTCCGAAGTGCCGAGAGTAATGAGAGAACGGATCAATAGGTCCAAGGAAACCGATGGGTCACCTGCTTCCATCTTGGCGACACGCGATTGACTCGACTGAAGTTTTGCGGCGAGGTCCAGCTGTGATAAGCCTTTTTGCTGCCGCCGCTGTCTCAAACCTCCTGCAAGCTTAATTTTCAGCTCGATGTAGGCGGACTCCTCGTTGGAAAGACCCAAAAATTCTTTGACGGTGCCGATTCTCCAACCCTTCGCCTCCAAACGTTTTTTCTTTAGCTTACTCATTGTCATAATCCTTTGATCGTTTTTTACATGCGTCAATAACCGCTTTGGCCATCGCTCTGCTCTTTTTACTGAAGACCTCTAAGATGATGATCGCATAGGAATCGATCCGATAGATGATCCGCCAAGTCGCCCGCTCGTCGTTGATTCGCAACTCATGGCACCGCGGACCAATCGAAGGCAGCGGTCGAGAATGAGGCATCCCCACCGTTTCGCCCTGTTGCAATCGTCGAAGCAAATATCCCGCTTCCAATCTGGCTGTCGAAGAGAACGGAGGAGATTTTACTTCTCCGTTCAACCAGACAAGCGGTTTATCTCCAGAGGTCACTGTCCCAACTATATGTCATATCTGACATGTCGTCAACAGAGAACACGGTCCCACGGTCTGAGGCGTGACAAGATAGTCAAAGGCGGAATTCGGCTCGACCCGACGAATAGACTCCGGGATATAGATTGGGAATAGGGACATTCAGGTCGGCGCTGAAGTAATTGATGGGCTTAGAAACTGTTTGAGAATCGCTTGAACCTATTGAACGGCCTTAACTTGCTCTGATTGAATAAAAAAGGGCATCTCCCATCGAGAGACGCCCTTTCTGCGCTTTTGACGCTAGAACTTAATTATCTAAACTGCCCACTGTGAGTGGTCTTGAAAGTCCCGCTCAGATTTTGCACCAACCTCATCAAACGAAGCGTGTACCGGTCAAGGCCTTTTATAAAAGTCGCGGCGCGACTATTTTGCCTTCAGGCAATTTGTTCAGGCTTACGGATAACAACCCGTTCGCGTGAGACTTTGCTTCGATCCGAGGAGCATTCCGTCCGCTGACAGCGGGCTTGTGTGATTCGGTGACGTACCGTCTTGCATGGCAAAGATCTCCCTTTCTCACGATGGGGCTGTCCGGCTTTGCGATCACCTGCCCCGCGCCTAGCGGCGTTGAATGGATCTAAAAGTAATCTGTAACTGAGACGGTTATTTGTCAAGAGGATATTTTTTATTAGCAATAAATTCTGGCAGAAAAAAATTCAGACGTCATGAAAGACAAAGAAACAATTGTTTTGCCTGAAAACTTTACCGCGCCACCTTGTGTTTGAAAATTGCGCAGCAGTTCGGCAGGTTTGACAAGCGGCACGGTAGAAGTTTTAATTTTAGCGATGCCGCATTGGCAAAGGAGGTTTCCATGATGACACGCGCAATGGCACGATTGCTACTCATCGCAATCCTGATCATGATGCCGAAAATACTTTTCGCCGCCGATGAGGTGAAACCGGCAGGGCGGGAGGAAACGGGTTTCGACCATGAAAATGTCAGCCGCGCGTTGCGCGATTTATGGGACCGTTGGCGCAAAAATTTCGCCGTTGGAGCAGCGGGAGAGGAGCGGCCGCTCATCTCGTTGATGCTGCGCAATCGCGAACGGCTTGGGCTGTCCGCCGATCAGATCAAGAACTTGGAGCGAATACGCAACGATTTCACCAAAGAGTCGATTAAAAGCGACGCCGATCTGCGGATCGCCGAGATGGATTTGAATAGTCTTCTAGAGGCGCAGCCGGTCGAACTGACCCAGATTGAGGCCAAGATCCGGGAGATTGAACGGATCCGTGGCGACTTGCGGATTGCGCGTGTTCGAGCCATCGAGAAAGGCAAAGAACAGCTCAGCGCCGATCAGCGCCGGAAATTTCGGCAGCTGCTGGCCGATCAGAATTTCACCCGACTTCAGTTTTAACGCATGAAAAGATCGAAGCAGAATTCAGGAGCCACTGTCCTGTCCCAGATATTCGTTAAAGAATTCCTTCACCCATTTGCCGCCATACCGGCGAAAGCGGGGCGGAAAAACCGTGGATGCCCTGAACGAGCCAGGGCATGACGGAAGTGAGCGAGACAAGCAGCGTTCCTTTCTAAGCGTCATAGCCGGACTTGATCCGGCTATCGTGCGCCCGTGATGGCGCTACAACAGC
>JBBDNJ010000372.1:0-9046 GCA_040877705.1 Binatia bacterium
GATGGCGATTACTCATCGGCTCGGCCCGGTGCAGATCACCGAAGCCAGTGTGATGATCGCGGTTTCATCGGCACACAGGGAGGCGGCGTTTGCAGCGTGCCGGTTCGCCATTGAAGAAATTAAAAAGTCCGTGCCGATTTGGAAGAAGGAAGTTTTTGAGGGCGGAGAAGTTTGGATCGGAACTCAGACAGGCCAGCCGCTAAACCACAAATAGAACAGTTAAAGCCGTTCAACACGTTCAAATAGCTCAAACCGTTAGGAAACACGATCCAGGCTCCAACTACTAGATAAACACCCGATACCGGAGTCGTGGAGTCATACGTCTAACCCGATACACTTCGACATTCCACTTCACTCATCGCTCGTTTTTGTCGAGAATCTTTCCTCGTACTCTCGCGCGCAGCCAAATAATCACCGCGAATATTCCCAGAATCAATATCCCGGACACGATACCCTCGGCTTTGTCGAGGCCTTTGGCCATGCCTTGATAGGTTTCGCCCAACCCCCAACCGAGATAACCAAGGAAAAGGCAACGAGGAACAGTGCCGTAAAACGTCCACAGGCTGAATTGTTTTACCGGCAAACGGAGCAGTCCCGCCGCCGCGGAAATCACCGAAAGCGGAAAGATCGGCAAGGCCCGTAAAAAGAATATCGTAGTATTGACCTGACCTTCTTGAAAGCGCCGTTCCAGCGCCTCGACATCGCTCCAGCTAAAGCCCAGAAAACCTTTCCAGCGGTCGACCAGAGGTTTGCCGCCAAAGTAGCCGATTGCATAGCCGATATAGGCGCCAAGCGTCGAAGCGACGGCGCCCGGCAGAACGATTTGGAGAAGCATGGGCATCAGTGCTTCGAAAAACCGCAGCTCGGGGCTGATCAGGACGAAGCCGGCGCCCATGATAATCAGCGGCGAGGGAATCGGAACAATCACCGACTCGACGATAACGCCGATGAATACGCTCCACGCCCCGTAAGAGCGAATCGACTCCATGATCCAGTTCAAAATCTCGGTCAAGGTACGTTCTCCCGCTAAAATTTGCGCCAGAGTAACAGCTTCGTCCGGAGAAGTTAAGGGAATCGATTGGCGGAGATTGGACTATCAGCGGGTGTGATGCGTCTCTACGAGAACGGGCGAATCGACCGCCATATTCCAAATCTTATTCGATGCGGTGAACCGCGTCTTTTGGCAGAGAGGCGATAAAGGTTTGGAGGGCGTTATCGAGGTACTTCAAATCTTTCGACTCCAGTGTGACCTTCACCTTGTAGTCCGGCAGGTCGAGAACCGGATAGGAGCCGAGAAGCAGGTGCGGAAACTTCACCAATAGATCATTTAAGGCTGAGGCGATGACGCCTTCGCCGTATCTGACGAAGACATTCTTGAGAAAATAGGGCGCATCGCGAAATCTTTCCTTGATGACGTGAAAGCGCTCTTGGAGAATCTTCGGGATACCCGGAAACACATAGACATTATCAATATTGATCACGGGGGCAAAGAGGGCTTCGGTGGCCAAGAGCACCGCGCCTTCCGGGACGTTGGCCATTCTTAGCCGGGCTTCGTTGACATCGCCGCCCAGCCGCTGGCGCATTCTTTTCTCGATATCGGGATGACGGACGACGCGGACCGCAAAACCGTGGGCGATACCGTCGATCGTAACATCGTCATGGGTCGGGCCGACGCCGCCCGTCGTGAAAACGAAATCGAATCGTTTCGAAAAGGCGGCAACTTCCAGGCCGATGAGTTCAATGTCGTCCTGGATCGTAGAGATTTTTTGGACTTCAACGCCGAGTTGCCGAAGCTCCGTGCAAAGAAAGTATGAATTGGTGTCCTGCGTTTTACCGGAAAGAACCTCGTTCCCGATGATGACGATACCGGCGGTTTTCGACATAATCATTTTTTATCTTAGACAGCCGCTGCTGGGTAGCAGCTTAAAGAACTGATGTTGTCGATCAGCCGTCAAATTCGCTGCAGCTCATGAAAAATTGACATTTGGGATTGGAGCAGAGGTAACGACACTTTTGATTGAACATCTTAAAACCACAGACGGGACAACATTCGCACCAGTTATCCGGCGTCTCGTTGTCCGGTTGTGACGGTTCAGATCCATCCATGAAAGTTTCCTTTACGGCCAATATAGCAAAGATCGCGCACGGGAGAAAAGCTCCAGCCGAATTCCTGGCTAGTCTTGTCTGTATTCTCACTGGAAAGATTTTTCAACCGTTCGGAAAAACTCTGTCGTGACCGGCACCCATGCTTCCGTGTTTGTTGGACATCCTTTGGGCGGCATAATATATTTTATATTGACCGCATTCGCGCCGGACGCCATCGATGAGCTGATGGATCGACGACACCGGACCAACATTCGTCACCTGGCAGCGATCATGAACAACGAACCACCCAAAACACTCCAAGAATACCAAGATGAACGGCGGCGCCAGCGCTGGGGTTATTTTTTAACGCCGGTTATTGCGATGGGATCTATCGTCTTCTCGATCGCGCTCTTGATGTTCTTCGGAAAATCGTGCCAGGACCGGATACTGGCGGACGCGCCGTTTCGCACCAATCCGCTTTTTAAGCAATACGCGCCGCTGCTCGATAAAGATAGCGCCGCCGGCGATGCGCCGGGAGGAGAAAAACGTCCAGCTAATCAAGGAGAAAAGAGCGAAGGGACGTCTCCCTCCCAGTGAGACTTCCACCGGCACTGCGTCATCGTGATTTTCGACTCTTCACGATCGGTTATCTTCCCAGCGAAACCGGCGAATATATTCATTTCATCGTGCAGAACTGGTTGGTTTGGGAGCTCACTCAATCGGCCCTCTATCTCGGTTTGATCGGCTTCTTCGAATTTGCCCCGCGGTTTATCTTCGGCCCGATCGGCGGAGTTATTGCCGACCGCATGGATCGGCACCGGCTGGTTACTTTGAGCTGTGTTTTCAATCTGATTCAGTCGCTGGTTTTTGCGTTTCTGGTTTTTTCCGGCTGGCTGCAGTTTTGGCACATCGTCGGGCTGGTGATTTTTATGGCTATCGTCAGTTCGGTGCGTACCGCGGCACAGCAGGTCATGGTCGTCTCGCTGGTGCCGCAAGAGTCAGTGGTCAGCGCTCTGGCCCTGCACTCGGCGACGCACAACCTGACCAAGGTCGTCGGACCCTCCATCGGCGGAGTTTTGCTTACGTTTATCGGCGCGGGCTACTGCTTGATCATTCACGCGCTGACCCAGGTCTTCATGCTGGTGGCACTCTTTTTGATGCGCGTGCCGGTGGCCGCTAGCGGTAGCGCCGCGAAAGGCAATTGGCTGAGGGACATCGCCGAAGGGGTTTCTTATTTCCGCCAGAATCGGCGTATCTGGTTTACGATTCTCACGACCTATTCCAATGGTTTCTTCGGCATTTCGTACGCCCAGTTTCTTCCCTACTTTGCCCAGGAAGTGCTCCGGGCCGGTCCCAGCGGCTACGGCTTGCTCGTGTCGGCGCCGGGCGTGGGCGCTGTATTGATCAGCTTCTTTCTGTCAACCCATGGCCGCCTCAAAGGAATGCGCCGATTGCTGTTTGGCGCCAGCATGATTTACGCGGCATCGATCTTCTTTTTCGCTTTGTCACGCTTCATGCGGCTCTCACTGTTTTTATTGGCGGTGATCGGCGCCATGCAAATGAGTTACCGCGTGTTGGCGCGGGCGATCATTCAGGAAGAGTGTCCGCCTCATCTTCTGGGCCGCGCCATGAGCCTGTTTTTCATCGACCGCGGCTTCGGTTCTTTAGGTGCTCTTTGTCTTGGTGCAGTGGCAGCGCTGGTGCCAGTGCCCATCGCCGTAGCCGGCAGCGCCGTCGGCTGCGGATTGTTCGCCTGGATCGTGCCGAGACGTTCCACCAGCGAGAAAACCGTACTTTGATTGATATTTTAGTTCCGTTATAATCGATAACTACCTATGAACGACATCGGTGTTATTCTCTTAGCAGCCGGGCAGGGCACCCGGATGAAGTCCAGCCTTCCCAAGGTGCTTCATTGTTTAGGGGGCACGCCGCTCTTTGTGCATGCTTTATACACCGCGCAACAACTCGCGCCGTCAATCGTCGCCGTGATTGCCGGCCATGGCGCGCCGGCCGTTCAACGGGCCTATGCGGGCGGCGATGTCACCTGGGTCCTTCAGGAAAAGCAGCTTGGTACCGGGCATGCGGTTCTTTGCGCCAAAGGATTATTTCAAGGCTTCACTGGCGATGTGCTGATCTTGAGTGGCGATGTGCCGCTCATCACGGAAAGCACCTTGAAAGGATTAGTCGCTCATCATCGAGCGCAGCGTGCGGCCGTCACTTTGTTGACCGCTTCGCTGGAAAATCCCGCCGGCTATGGACGCATTCTAAGGGACGGCGAAAAGAACATTACCTCGATCGTCGAAGAAAAGGACGCTGCGGACGTTCAAAAACAAATTCGTGAAGTAAACGCCGGCGTCTACGTCGCTGCCGCGCCGTTTCTCTTCGCCGCTTTGGTCGGGATCAACAATCGGAACCGGCAAGGCGAGTACTATTTGCCGGATATCGTTGACATCGGCCTCAGGCAAGGCGAGACCGTGGCGACCATGGCGGTCGGCGATGCCCGTGAAATGATGGGCATCAATACCAGAGAGGAGCTTGCTACGATGGAGAAGAGCTTACAGGAGCGGATAAACCGCAAATGGATGGCCGCCGGCGTTACTCTGAAGGACCCATTGACCGCGTATATCGAAGGCGGTGTTACAATCGGCCAAGATACCGTCATCGGCCCCAACACTCACCTTTGCGGCGCAACGGTTATCGGCGAAGGTTGCCGCATCGACGGCAGCGCCTACTTGACCGATGCGCGGCTGGGCGACCAAGTGCACTTAAAATTCTCTGTCGTCTTGACTAGCTGTCGAGTCGATAACGGCGCGATCATCGGCCCCTTCGCTCATTTGCGTCCCGGCACCGCCCTGGGCCGTAACGTTCACATCGGCAACTTCGTCGAGACTAAAGAAGCGCAGATCGGCGCTGGCACCAAGGCAAATCACCTGACCTATCTCGGCGATGTAACGATCGGCCAGGAAACCAATATCGGTGCCGGCACGATTACCTGCAACTATGACGGATTTAATAAGTACAAGACCAAGATCGGCGACCGCGTTCAGGTCGGCAGCGATTCGACACTGGTCGCGCCTGTTTCTTTGGGCGACGATGTTTACGTTGCCACCGCGACGACGGTGCGCCATGACATTCCGGACGGAGCGCTGGTTTTCAACGACAGGCAAGAGCGGGTTCGCGAAGGTTGGACCGAGCAGAAGCGCGCGAAAATGAAAGGAACGAAAAAATAATGTGCGGCATCGTCGGATATATCGGCAAACGAGAGGCGGCACCGCTGATTTTAGAGAGTCTCAGAAAGCTCGAGTACCGGGGCTATGATTCGGCGGGCATTGCGGTTCTTAATGATGGCCAAGTGTCGATTTGCCGCTGCGAAGGCAAATTAAACAATCTGGAAACGATGTTGCGCCGGCAGCCGATGACGGGCGTGATCGGCATCGGCCATACGCGCTGGGCGACGCATGGCCGTCCTTCGGAAACAAATGCGCATCCGCATCGCGCCGGCGACGTTGTCGTTGTCCACAACGGTATTATTGAGAATTATCTCGAGCTGAAAGAGCAACTGATCGAACGGGGGACCCATTTTAATTCCGAGACCGATAGCGAAATCGTCGCCCATCTCGTCAGTGAGAAAATCGACAGGGGCATGGATTTCCTCGAAGCCGTGCGCCGCACGCTGCGTGAGATTCGCGGCTCCTATGCCTTGCTGTTTCTCAACTGTCGAGATCCGCGGCGGCTGATCGTGGCGAAGAATTCGACCCCCATCGTGATCGGCTGGGGCGATGGCGAAACCTTTATTGCGTCCGACGTTCCGGCGCTGCTGGACTACACCCGCAAAGTGACCTTCCTTGAAGACGGCGAGATCGGCGAAGTGACTCTCGGTTCCTGTCGTCTGTTTGACGGCAAGGGTAAAAACATTCGCCGGCCAATCAAGGAAATCACCTGGGACGCGGTGGCGGCGCGCAAAGGCGGTTATCCTCATTTCATGCTTAAAGAGATCCACGATCAGCCGCGCGCGTTGGCGGACACGTTTCGCGGGCGTATTTCGCTGAAAAACGGCGCGGTTTCTCTCGAAGGAATTCAGCTGACCCGGACCCAGGTCAGGCGGATCAAAAGAATTCACCTGGTTGCCTGCGGCACGGCTTGGCATGCCTGCCTGGTCGGCAAATTCATGCTTGAAGAAATCGCCGGAATCCCGGCCGAAGTGGACTACGGCTCGGAGTTCCGCTATCGCTCACCGCTGATGGATCCACAGTCCATATTGCTGATGGTGAGTCAATCCGGCGAAACCGCCGACACGCTGGCGGCAACCGAGATTGCGCGCGCGAAAAGGGCGAAGATTCTGGCGATCTGCAATGTGATCGATTCGTCCATCGCGAGGAAGTCCCATGGTGTTCTTTACACTCACGCCGGTCCGGAGATCAGCGTCGCCAGCACTAAGGCCTTTACGACGCAGCTGGCGGCGCTCTATCTGCTCGCGGTCGCTTTGGGAAGGCTTAACGGCAAGCTCAAGCAACTGGATGCCCGGAAATTGCTGCGCGATCTGATGCATTTGCCCAGTTGGATTGAAGAAACGCTCAAACTGGAAAGCGAAGTTAAAGAGCTGGCGCGCGATCTCATGCACAGCCAAGATTTTCTTTACCTGGGCCGCGGCATCAATTATCCCATCGCCCTGGAAGGCGCTCTCAAACTGAAAGAAATTTCTTATATACATGCCGAGGGATATCCCGCCGGAGAGATGAAGCATGGGCCGATTGCGCTCATCGACGAAAAGATGCCCGTGGTCGTATTGGCGCCACGGGATCGCCATTTCCAGAAAACCATCGGCAATCTCAAGGAAGTGGAGTCGCGTGGCGGCAAAGTGATCGTGCTCACAGACGATGCAAAAACGGCCAACGAAGTCTCGGCCTATCGGCTATTGACGTTGCCGAAAGCTTCGCACTACCTCACCCCCATCGTGCTGACGATTCCGCTTCAGTTGTTGGCTTATTATATCGCCGTTCATCGCGGCACCGACGTCGATCAACCGCGCAATCTGGCTAAAAGCGTAACTGTGGAGTAGCTAACGCCGTTCAAATCTTTCATGGTTAAAGTCTTCTCCGAATGAGAGGGTTCAAACCGTTTAAGCGGTTCAAGCCGTTCAAACCGTTCCGCAAATACAAGACCCCAAGGCGTTTACGGATTGAACTTTTTGAACGGATTGAACTGCTTGAAATTTTATCTATGGCAGTGCGCCGCGTAAGTCCCGAGCCGCCGCCTCCGGTGCTACAGTGTTGATGAAATAACCCGAACTCAATTCGAAGCCGGCGATCTTAGAAATCCGCGGCAAAATCTCCAGACGCCAATGAAAGTGTTGGTGGTCTGATTCTTTGAGCGGACCGGAATGAATGACCTAGTTAAACGGCGCTGCGGCAGCGCTGTCGAGGCGTCGCAGCGATTGGCGTAAAAACCCTGCGAACTGCCGCAGCTCGTCCTCGGTCACCGTATGGAAAAACGGCGAGTGTCGTTTGGGCAGGAGCCAGGTCTCGAACGGAAAACGTGGCGCGAAAGGGCAGAAAACGACGAACGCGTCATTCTCGGCAACGATGCGGCGCCGGTCCGCACGCTCTCTTTCAATGATGTCGCAATAGAGACACCTTTGTTTTGCCGTGTAGTGGGCTTTTGCCGCATGCCATTCTTCGGTCACCTCGCGCGGCACCATGGGCATAGCAAGCAATTGCGAATGAACGTGCTCCAGCGTCGCGCCCGCGGCGCTTCCTTGGTTTTTATAGATTAAGATAGATTGCCAACGCGGATCTTTTTGCACATCGACCATGCGCTGCCGATAAGCACGCAGCACGTCTTCAAATTGTCTTTCGCTCAGTTGCGCCATATTCGGGCAGTGCCGAGGAGTTTCGATAATCACCTCGTGCACACCAACCCCGTCCATGAATTCGTACATGCCATCGGCCTGGCGCGAGAAATCTGCTGCACTAGCCTGGGCCGGGTACTTGTTGGGGACCACTCTTACCCTCCAGCCCGGCATGTTCGGCGCGGTCGACGTATCGCGATAGGCGAAAACTTCCGGCGGGGTGAGGGCTTCATGACCGGCGCAGAAGGGGCAAGGCTCGGTGGGGTCTGGCTGGGTGGCCGGCGCAATATCGTGGGGTCGGTCACTGCGTTCGGCGGCGATGATGACCCACCGATCGATAACAAGATCTTTCCTTAATTCAGACATCGGCGTTGGGGCGGTCTACCGGCCGCTCATCCTAACCGCGTGGTTTGGTTTGATAATCTTTGGCGAAGAAATAAATCTCAGAAGAGCCTTTTCGGCTGGCATCGGGCCGAGTGCGCTGAACCGAGCGAAAGTGCTTTTCGAGCTCCGCGAAGAAACCTCGAAGTCCTTCACTGACGAAGCTTTTCATGAGCAAGCTGCCCGCGGGCCTTAGTAGCCGCTTTGCGGCTTCCAGAGCCGTGCGGTTCAATTCCAACGAACGGGCTTCGTCGGCATCCCCGATGCCGGTCAGCTTAGGGGCAAGATCAGAGATGACGCAATCGGCCGGGCGGCCGAGGTATTCTTTGATACGCTGCTCTGTTTCCGGCGCGGTAATGTCACCCTGGACGAGAATGACGTTCTTTTGATTGAGCCCCTCGATAGGCTGCAGATCGACCCCCAGTACTTTACCGTTGGGTCCGACCAATTTTGCCGCCACTTGAAGCCAGCCGCCCGGCGCCGCGCCCAAGTCGACCACATGTTCGCCCGGTCTTAGAATGCCAAAACGCTCCTGAAGTTCGATCAGTTTGTAGGCGGCGCGCGAGCGATAGCCTTCCTGCTTGGCTTTTTTATAGTAGGTGTCGCGGAGCTTGTAACTCATGGCAGCTAGCTTGACGGCGCCGACGGAAAAAGAAAGGCCCAGCCTGGTGCATAGGCTGGGGCCTGGAAGAATTCGACTTAATGCTTTATTGCGCCTTGACCTGGATCTCT
>JBBDNJ010000373.1:0-40072 GCA_040877705.1 Binatia bacterium
TGGATCGTGCCGGCGAAAGTAGGCGGCACTTGGAAGCTTCCCAATGGCGACCTAATGCTCAAGCAAACCTTTCAAATGATTAGCGGCACACTCAAATCAGGTAACGTCATCGCGCCGATCAACGGCAAGCTTAACGGCGATCAGATTACTTTCAGCGCCGGCGAGGGGCACTACACCGGTCGCGTCAACGGCAACTCAATGGCAGGCATCCTCAAATCCGGCGGCAAATGGAGCGCCACCCGGACCACAAGTAGATAATTACGAGAAGCTATGAACGCTCAGCAGACCGCGTGAAGATCCACGCACTCAAACTACAACCGGAACACTCGCATTCACCGTCCCGCTAATTTGATCCGGGTTACAACTGGGCTGTTCCGGGGAAACCGAAATGCCTTAGCCGGAGCCTTCTCGATTAGCAAACATTTATAGAAATCAAATGATGAATTGAGTTTTACTTATGCCGCCAGCCGGTGCGTACTACCATTTTTAACCTTCTGATACTTGCCTCTTTCCAGTCTCTTCACTCGTCCTTCTTTTGCCCATCTGGAAAGTGCCAGTCGAAGATAAACCGAAGGTTTTCTGGTCCGGGTCGCCGCTTTGATGAATTCTTTACTTGTAAATGTCTCGGGGAGACCTCCGAGCACCGTGCTAAGATCGGTCTTGCCCCGAGGGCGACCTTTCCTGCCTGAACTCGCATTCTTATCGGCGCGGAGCACCGCCAAAACAGTCTCGTAACGTTTCAATTCTTTCTCCAGTTCAGCTACCTCAGAAGCCTTATCAGATATGGCCTTCTTGAGTTCGTTCATATTTTGCATAACCGCAGCCTCAAGATTTACTGACATATACGATACCTCCTGCTTTTCAGATTATGTAATCTGATCGGGCAACTCAAGATGGCAAGGATATAAAATTCGTTGGTTTGTAGAAAGTCGTTGCAACATCGTGCGCCGCGATCATGCGGGTCACGCAGAGGTAGCCGTGGTGATCCCTAGAGGTAACGACAAGAGCGGTAAAAGAACGAAGTATCATGCTTTCGACCGCCCATGACAATCTTGGTAGTCAAGAGACTTGCCGCCTCTAAGAACAAGAAGGCCGGGCATGATAACCCAGGTCCTCCTCACGAAGATTATGATTTCTTTACAACTTAACAGGAGACCCGAAGCAGATTTTTAGACGCCGCCGAATCCCTCGTCCTGGGCTTCGGACAATAGCCATGGATCTTTGATCTCAGTGGTCGGTCCTCTACCGCTCAGTACGTTGACGACTTCGCGCGCTGCATGGGTCTGGCAATCGATATAAGACTCGTCGGAGTTAGCGGCGGTGTGGCATGTGACGATCACGTTCGGAAGCGTGAGGATCTTATGGTCTGCGGGCAGTGGCTCCGGATCCGTAACGTCAAGCGCGGCGCCGGCAAGCTCTCCTGCGACCAGCGCGTCATACAATGCCTCGGTATCGACCAGCCCGCCGCGCGCGCAGTTGATCAGATAAGCGGTGGTTTTCATAGTTTTGAACTGCGGTGTGCTAAACATGTGGCGCGTCTGTTTGGTTAACGGTGCATGGATACTGATGAAGTCGGAAGTCGCGACCAAGTCATCGAAAGAAACCATCTTTACGCCCATCTCCCGTGCGATCTTCGGATTTAGATAAGGATCATAAGTTTGAACGTTTAACTTCATGCCTTGGGCGCGCGGCGCGACTTGCTTGCCCACATGTCCCAAACCGACGATGCCTATCGTGCGTCCTTGAATACGATTGACCCGGCCGCGGTAAGCATGCAGTTCGGCGGTGTGGCGCTTCCATTTGCCGTCGCGCACGTACTGGTTCATGCGCATGAGCTTGCGCGAAATACCGATCAACAAACCGATGGCCTGCTCGGAGACCTCGATAGAATTGCAGCCTGCCGCATTGCAGATAACCATGCCGTGATCCGAGGCTGCCTTGAGGTCCATCCGATCTACCCCAACCCCGGTCCGGCAGACGACTTTGCAACGCGTCAGTTGTGAAATGATTTCTCTCGATAACGGCACCGAACCGTGCATGATGATCCCGTCGGCGTCACTGCCCATTTCAACGACCTCGGCATCGTTGGTCGGCCTTCGGATCGTCATATCGGCGTCGATCTCGGCGAGGATCGGCTTGATGAGGTCGACCGGCACGTCGTTACTGCCGAAATAAACTACATGGAATTTACCCATCTTATTTAAACCTCCAGGCCATACAAACGCACCGGATTGTCCGATAAACTTTCCGGCGCACTTCAGTCGGAAACATCCCGTTCGACCTTGAATACGGACCCCGCCATGGCTACATCTTAGCGAACGTCACAACAGCCTCTTGATGCATCGATGAGACGCATTGCTTGAGACTTACATAGACCACTCCCAAGATCGAAGCAAGTTATCCTCAGCCCTGCGGCGCATCTCCAGTCTTCAGCGGAAATATGCGGTCGGGTTGGAAAAATAAAATGATTCGTTATGAGTGCTCGCGGCGCGTATTTGTGATACGAGCGCGATTGCCCAATCCGCTAAACCGCCGATGCCGATGAAGTCGCTGCGTCTTACGCCGCCAATCTCTCCTGTTTGCGTCCGAGCCATAAGCTGTTGGCCAGCCATAAGAACGAGATCGGCACCGCGACCACGGCGATTCCCGTCATACCAAATCCCAGCAATCCTAAGCCGGCATACGACCATGCACCCAGCTGGTCTCCCAGCCGATAGACCACCGTATCGATAAAGCTTTTTGCTTTGTACTTGTCTTCGCGCAGGACGACCGTGAACAGCACTTCCCGACTAGGGCGAGCGAAGGCAAAGTTACCGGCGCGGCGCAGCACCTGATAACCGACCAACACGGCAACCGTCGGCATCGACGCGAGCGCGCCGAAGCCCAATACGCTTACGGCCGGCAGCATTGCCAATGTCAGTCCAACCCCCACCCCGCGCATCAGACGCGCGGTTAAAAAGAGCTGCGCGCCCAGGGTAAGGACATTGACCGCTAGATCGATGCGCGCGAAAAATGCCGTACGAGCGCCTCGATCGACGAAGCTTTGACGGGCGATCTCGGCTTGCTGGAAGTATAGAAAGGTCGAGGTGATCGTGAAGAGCAGAATGTAACAACTCACATTGATGAGATACGGCGACTTGACGGCATGAGTGACGCCGGAGAGAATCGCGCCGCCGATGGGCGCTTCGTCGCGGTGCATTTCCGGCCGCTGGCGCAACGCGTCGGACAATTGCGACAATCGCCGGACGCCGAAGACCGCGACTTCGATGAGTAGCGCCGATATCAGCAATAAATATGTCGTCGGTACCTGCCTGGCCAACGAAGCCGTGACACTGGACCCGACGATGCCGCCGAGTGTCGCACCAGCGGCGATAAAACCGAAAAGCCGTTTACCTTGCTCGGAATCGAAGACATCGACCACCAACGCCCAGAATACCGAAACGACGAAAAGATTGAAGATCGAGGTCCAGATAAAGAAGGCGCGCCCTAGCCAGATGTTCTGTTCAGCCGCCGCGATATTGAGAAGAAGCGCGAAGGCCAGCAAATTGCTGATAAAAAATCGGTAAGTAAAGGCGATGAAGCGCGCCCGCGGCAGCTTGGCGACCAGAGCCGCAAACGGCGGATTGACCGCAATCATGCCGAGAAGAGTTCCGGTAAAAAGCCAGGGCAGGTTTTCAATTCCGCCGGCCACTCCCATTTCATCACGGATAGGTCGCAGAATGTAATAGGAGGAGAGCACGCAAACAATGTACAGCCACGACCAGCCCAGCGCGCGGACTTCGGCGGGGCGAACATCGAGAAATCGCCGCAGCAGCCGGTAGGCTGGACCGCCTACGGTCCGGGAACTCACGTCCTCAGAGGATACACCCATTACCCTGGGTTCCGTATCGACCTGCCTCAATTCACCAACCGCTGATTACACCCCATCGATAAAGTTCTCCATGCGCCGGCGCATAGCGGCGTCGGCAAGACGGCCTCGCGCCGCGCCGAGGTTGTCGGTCACATATTCGGCCTTGGCCATGCCGGGTACGGCACAAGTCACTGCGGGGTGAGAAACGATGTACTTGAGGAAAAACTGCGGCCATGAGGCGCAATCGAATTCAGCAGCCCACTCCGGCAGCTTCTTGCCGTGAACCGCCTTGAAAAGCCGGCCGCGCCCGAACGCTCGATGGAATCTTCTTCCGCAGCAAAGGAGCAGCCTGCGCGAAAAGCTCGGTTGGCGGGATCACCATTGCTGCTCCGGCAACGACACCGGCCTTGAGGAAACTACGACGAGTTAAGCGCATCAGCACACCTCCTGATATTCGCTTGATATCCAGCCCTTATCGGTCGCGATCGGCGTGCCCTCCGAGCGCGAGTAGAAACTGGACGCGAGCGCATTCCTACTATGTTTCAGGATCCATCGGCAAGCGCGATGGCTTCGAAACAATCCTTCAGGTTCCACGTATCATTTCTTTCGATTCCTCGCCGTTGACAAATGGCTGTAATGTCTGCTGCGCTATCTTAATAATAACGCCGGCGGCGGCGACCGGACGTGGCATCGATGCTCCAGATGCCCGAGCCCTGCGTCGCGATATACAGAAAAACGAAGCAAAACAGCACAGCCGGTTCTCCTTCGTTTTCAAGCGGCCAGAAACTTTTAGGAAAATGGGCCATGAAATAAGCCACAGCCATTTCGCCGCTCGCAATGAATGCCGCATAGCCGGTGAGAGAACCTACGGCAATGAGGGCGCCGAGAACTAACTCGATGATTCCCGCCACGCCAAACAGCGAAGACAACGGAACCGCCTCTCCGCCCACGCCGCCGAACCAGCCGAAAATCTTTTGACCGCCGTGGCAAGCAAACAATAACCCGACGATGATGCGCATGAGGGCATAGGCATAAGGCGCAAACGAAGCAAGAAATTTTTCCATGACGATGACCTCCTGATTCGATTGAATTCTCTTAGACAAAAATTTGCGGCTTAGCGGGTGATCCGCAATTCAGCGACATCTATACCGGCGGCCCAGCCGATACAACAATCCAGCGGTTTTATTTTCACGATCCAGCTCGATGCTCACGGCGATCCCGACGATCCAGAGTACCGGGTTAAACCCGCCGGTTGAAAGACAGTTTAGAAGCCGACTCCCACCCCGAGCGACATTCCAGGGCGCCGGCGACGATCTCGTCGCCAGCGTTCGTCCCTGCGCACGTATTCGACTTCTTCCTCGATCCTCGTTCCCAGCCACTCACCGCTAGCGATGAGCTTGTCCCAATCGATATCCTTGCCGGAGATCATCGCCAAATTTCTTTCGAGCTCGGAGCGAATCTCACGCGCTGGATCCCAAGAAGCATCGAATGGCCTGCCATACTCCATGTACTCCAGCCAGTCATAGAGACCCTGCATGCCGCTCCGAATCTCTTTGAGCGCCTGCGAGCGATCACCGAGGCGAGCCAACGTGAGCCCCAAGTAGAGCCTGGCTAAGTGATCGTCGTGGTATACCGCAAGGGCTCGCTCGAAGGACTGGCGCGCAGCCTCCAGTACCCCGAGAGCGTATTGAGCGCGACCGAAGTAGGTCCAAACTGACTGGAGAAAGCGTCCGGATTCTCCCGATTGGTAGATGTAATCCGGATTGGCAGTTGCCGCCTCTTGAAAGTAAGCCAGCGCCCGCTCCGTGTTACCCGCGAGCAAAGCTTGCCTTCCTGACTGGACTTGCCCCGCGACTCTAAAAGACGCGCATCCAGGGAACAGAAAGACACAGAGCAGAAAAGATAGGAATACCTTATCCATTCGATGACCCCGTCATACTTATAGCATTTCGAGGCAGGGTCAGCGATGCGGCAACCTCCCCCAAAGCATCCTTTAAAACGAGAAACACGAAGGCCCGAGTGGTTACAACCCGGGCCTTCTGCTTTCGGCTTTCTTGGAGTTAATTTCTGACGGTCGCTACGCGCCCAAGCCGAACGTCTTAGTCGGATTGTCCCAGAGAATTTTGCGCCGCGACTCGCTGGGAATTTTATCGTTGCTGCTGATCGCACCCACGGTTTTGTCCGGAAATTTATCGATCGCATCGCTATGCGGATAGTCGGTAGCGATCATTAGGTAATCGTCGCCGACATGCTCAATAAAAGTCGGCGCCAGATCTTCTCCCGCCTCGCAGCTCACCCAACACTGACGTTTGAAGTAATAGCTCGGCTTCTCCTTTGTCAGCTTCGCCGAACCATGGGATTCGTGTTCCCAATGTTCATCCATGCGTTCCAACCAGAACGGCAGCCAGCCGCAACCGGATTCCAGGTGGGCGACCTTGAGTTTTGGAAATTTTTCGAGCACGCCGTCGGCGCAGAAATTAAGACAGGCCAGCATCTGTTCAAGCGGATGGCAGGCGATGTGGCGGCCGAATTCGCTGTAACGATCCGAACCCGCCTGGGGCAAAATCGTCCGCGCGCCTTCATGCACGCAGACAGTCACGCCGAGGTCGGCCGCAGTCTCATAAACCGGGTCATAGTCGGGGCTGGCCAACGTGCGGCCGCAGAATTTGTTGGGCCGCCAGAAGATACCGACCAGACCCAATTTCTCGCGCGCATATTTGAGCTCCTCGACAGCGCGCGCCGGATCCTGCAGGGGTATCAGCATCACGCCGTGAAGCCGTTTGCGATCATAGTCGCAGTAGTCGGCCAACCAGGTATTATACGCGCGGCAGATGGCGGCGCTCAACTCAGGGTCCATATCGTCGCGCCACATGATGTAAAGACCAATGGTAGGAAACAGGACGCTCACGTCGATACCCTCGCGGTCCATATCCCGAAGATTGGAGGCGGGATCGAATTTATTGGCGTAGGCATCCGCGAAACACTCGCGCCAGCGCTTGGATGACGAGAAAATATAGCCGAAGTCTTCCATGACGCGGTCCGGCCGCTGCGCCGAATCGGACACGGGCTTGCCGTCCACCAAGCGGACCGTTTGATTGGGCCCCTCGAGCCGTACCCGGCCTTTGAACTTCTCAGGCAAGTATTTCTGGTACAAATCCGATGGCTCCAAAATATGCCTGTCGGCATCGATGACTTTAAATCCATCCTTCATAATGATCTCCTTCCCTGTGCTGCTTGGGGATGTTAGCAAATGACTTTGAATCGGTACTGCTCTACATAAATCAATCCTGCGTCCGCGGCAAGTCCCAGATCATTCCCAACGAAGGTTTAAGTTCATGCATCATCCTTGATCTTGGTTTTCTAGAATTTCTGAAAAAAGTCCGCCGCATCGATCATGCCTGCCACAAGCCACGGACTCTGATGAGGATCTCCGTGGTAATCTGAGGAACGACCGTTGTCAGTTTCTCAGCCACTTTAGCGCGCACCGAATCTTGGCATTTCTGCCGCGCTTGATCGACCAGTCGTTGGAATCGCGAAGGCCACAGCGCAGTGCGCACGACAGCGCCTGGGAGAGAAATGTTTTCAATGGATTCGGTGATCTTTTCCTTGCCCAACCACCATGCTCCTGCGGCAATTACGGCGCCGGCTATGAGGCCGATTAAAAAGCCGATGGGTCCGCTGGTGCTCAACACCGTGGCGATGACAGCAATCCCCAACTCTTGGCCGATTCCCCCGCCGACGGCGGCAACGACCAGGGCGATCGACGTCCCCACCGAAAAGCCTATGGCCCGGCTGAAGTCATTGGAAAGGTTCAATTCCGATCGATCGGGAGTGGCTATCCTGAGGTCGGCGAGAATCCTTTGCGGGTCTTTCATATCCACAAAATTCGTTCCAATGCTTTTTAATACCTCGCCGACTCGCTGTGACAGAGATCTTTGCAATTCAGGCATGCCAACGTCCGTTATGTAGGACTGGAGTTGAGGTAAGAATGCTTCCGTAGCCATCGTCAGCTCGGATTTTAAGCCAGCAACCTTGCCCCCTGCTTCGCGAAACGATATCAATTTTGGAACAATCTGCTCATCGTAAAGCTTCAATCCAACGAACGCTCCGACGTCTGCGGAAAATTTACTTACCGCCGTCTCGACTTCTTTCTCGATCAACGACCGGATCGGCCCTTCGATGACTTCGCCATAATAAGTATCCAACGGAAGCGCAATGTCGTTGGATAGTCTGTTGATCTGTCTCGACTGCCCTATCGCTAATAGAACTCTTGGAATGACTATGGCGACGACGACCGTAATGGCGAACAGATGAATCCAAGCATCGGCGTTATCGCCCAGAGAGGTCAAAAGCCGAGCAACGTTGATCTCGGTCGCGAGCCCAAGGCCGAGGAGGTTCGACACCCAGAAGCTGGGGCCGAAAAGCACATGGATGAGCCTCGAAACGGTTTCTTCGTGGGTCATGAACGTGCTGTCCCAAACAACCTGATAGCCCTGAAACAGACCGCGAAAATACATCCCTGCCACCGCTCCCATGGCAAGAAATAAAGACGCCAGATGGAGCAGACGTCTCCATCTTACGGCGACGAGCTGTCCGGCCACTGAGAACCAGTGATAACTGAACCGCCTTATCACCCAAGCCAAGGTTTTCTGCTCCTGAAAGCCGAAGACCATTTTATGAAAAAATTGCCAAACACCCGGGATCAAGTACTTAACCGCCCAGGGAGCTTCTAGTTTCTGCTTGGGCTTGTGATCGTGGAGACGATCGACGGGATAGCCGGGCTCGAGCTTGCCTTGAAAGCCCGCGGAAACCGGGGCTTCAGCGTGTATTCTTTTGCCGAGCAGAAAAAAAATAAAGAGCGTAAGATAAACGATTAAATTCCAAGCGACCAGGACAAAAACCGGATTACGGACGACGTGAATTCTTTCAGCCGGACCCAGCAGGTTGGTGCCGAGACCCAATATTAGGGCCGCAAAGCAGATGGGCAGCGCCCACGGGGTGGGCATTTTTGCCAATTGCAGAATTGACTGATACGCGGAAGAGAGATGTTCAAACAAGGTGGATGCATACCGCTCGATGGAACCGAGTCCCGGCTCCGCATGCTTTGCCGCAACGAACGCTTCAGTTCGCAGTTGCTCGGAAAACGCGCCCCTGTCGCATTCCTCAACCGATCGGATCAGGATGATCTTTGCCGCCTGGTCTTCTGTTAAAGGCATAGAGCTAAGTTAAGCCCGAGTGCTTGGCCAATGATCCGGAATACTGCTCGATCAAGCGCTCTTATCGGCAGGCTCGCAGCCCGCCTAGCCGCCAACCCACGGCGAGAAGCAGATCCGGCTCGACTATTTCATAATCGACGAATGGGCTAGGCTAGTTTCGCAGCAAACCCCTCCAACGCTCTTGGCAGGTTACCGCGATGTGCAGTCGCTCCAGATGTTGTTCCATCTGTTTGGCTCCTTGCTTCACCGGATGACGGGCAAAGAAATCTCTCACGTCGGCTTCCAGTTCAGGGGTGGCTAAACCGATGATGCCTTCGCACATGCGCGGAATAGCGTTGTCCGGATACTGGTGCAACATTTCAGCCCAATGCTCTTTCATAAACACCCATGCTTTGGCTCGGGCGTCGCGGTTCATAAGCATATTGCGCATCAGATAGGGGGAATTTTGCGTGCGCACTTCGCCGTTGAGGGTCAATCGCAACGTGCGGTCGATCAGGTCCCGCTCTCGGAAATTGGCAAGAGCAAACAGATATCGTTGTTCTTCCTGCGGCGTCTGGGCGTTTTTGAATTTGGCGTAAAATTTTTCATAATCCGCTGCCGTTCCCATGTGAGCGACGATGGAGATCAGAGCCGGGACCAGATTGCGATCGACCGCACTGGCATCCCTTTCGTATTGCGCGTACGAATTTCGCGCCCTGACTTGGCAGGCTTTCTCTTCCGCGACCGTGCCGAGAGCGGCGATCAGATCGCCGCGCAGTTGACTCTCCAACTCGCTTTCCCCGACTCGTGGCGACCAGCCGAGGCGTTGTTCCGCTGGTGAGAAAATCGCCCGCAGACGTTCTTGCAGCACGGCGCATTGCGCGTCATCGAGTATTCGCTTTAAATGGTGCGCAGAACCGATCACGGTAGTCCAAACATTGATGTCGGTCTCATTGCGCAGCAGATCGATGAGACTCAGATAATCGGTCAGTGCCGTCATGCCGGCGAGCGTCGCTGCCCAGGTATCATTGACCAGGCCGAACCGCTCTACGGGTGAAAGCGTGCTTTGCAGAGACTGTTTGAGAGCGCTCATCAGGTCGGCGCTATAGCGTACACGGTAAAAACCGTGCCCGCCGGCGTTCACGACCACCCAGTCCGTATCATCCGCCAGTTCGATCAGGAGCTCTTGCTTCTCAAGCAGAACAGTCTTGGTAAAAACATCGCCTTTAATGCCGGCGCGCAGAAAGATCGGCACGTGCCATTTTGGCTCTTGTTCCTCGCCGTCCTGCAGATATCGAAAGAGGCGTTGTGACAGGACGATGCCGCCAACGCGTTTCTCTACGCTGATAATCGGATAACCTGGCTGCAATATCCAGGTATCCATCAGCGCGCGAACCGGCTGATGCGTGGAATCCTCGATGGCGTCCCATAAATCGGTGGTTTCAGCGTTGGCATACTCATGGCGCTTTAAATACAAACGAATGCCGTCGCGAAAGGCGTCTGCGCCAAGGTATTGTTCGAGCATGCGCAAAACCGACGCGCCCTTCTCGTAGGTCAACACATCGAACATGCCGGCAGCCTCCTCGGGTTTTTCCACCGGAAATTCTATCGGGCGGGTGCTCTTCAAACCGTCGATCTGCATGGCCGCGGCGCGCGAAACGGTAAAACTATCCCAGCGACGCCACTCTGGCTTCCAGACGTCCACCGCCAGCATTTCCATGAAAGTGGCGAAGGCCTCGTTTAACCAGAGACCATTCCACCACTTCATCGTCACCAAATCGCCGAACCACATATGAGCGTTCTCATGCGAGACGACATCGGCCACCCGCTCAAGCTCGCCGCGCGTAGCCTTTTCTGCGTCCACCAGCAGCGCCGTTTCACGAAACGTGATCGCGCCGAGGTTTTCCATCGCGCCCGAAGCAAAATCCGGAATCGCAATCAAGTCCAACTTGTCGCCGGGATAAGGAATACCGTAATAGTCGCAGAAGTAAGTAAGTGAAAAACTGCCGATCTGCTCGGCATACTGGGTCAGATGCTTTTTCCCAGGCACCGCCCACACCCGGATGGGCGCGCCGCCCGCCATGGCCGGCTCGGTCCCGTCAAATTCACCGACGATGAACGCGACCAGATAGGTCGACATCTTAATGGTGTCGGCGAAGACCACCTCCTTTTTCGTGGTCCCCAGCGGAGTTTCACGGACGACGCGCGCATTGGAGATCGCGGTTAAGTCCTGATCGACGACCAATGTCACCTGAAAAACGGCCTTGAACGCCGGCTCATCCCAACAGGGAAAGGCGCGCCGCGCGTCGGTGGATTCAAATTGAGTAGAAGCGAGCGGTCTTTCTTGTCCGTTACGATCTTTGTAGGTGCTGCGGTAAAAGCCGTGCAATTTGTCATTCAAGATGCCGGAGAAACTGATCCGTAGTTGCCAACTTCCAGGAGTCAATGTTTCCGCAAAATTCAAAGCCGCCTGTTCGTTTTCGTCGTCAAGAGTCACATTCCCTTGAAACACCTTTCGGTCGGGACCCTCGACCCAAACAGCTTTAAACTCCAGCTCGGCAGCGTTGAGCCGGATCTGCCGCACCGGCTCGTGAACCTGAATAGATACTCTTACCTCGCCCGTAAAGCTGGCGGCGGATAGGTCCGGGGTAAGCCGAATTTCATAACGTTGCGGCGTAACTGTTGAGGGCAACCTATATGGTTTTTGTTGTGACATCGAAGCTCCTATTGACATGACGGTGACAAACTAACCGAACGACTTGTCCCGGGCAAATTCCAGTTATTTCTATACTACCACAGTGACTGACTCAATGTTTCAGACCGGGCGCGGGCTTCCCAAGATTTGCGGCGGCGTTGCGCTCTTGCTAATATTTTTTCATATGAATGACGATCCAACAAAAAAAGGCTTGGTCATGAGCCGCCGGCAGGTACTGGTGCTCCTGGGTACCACTGGCGCTGCCGTTCTCGCTGGACGGTCGAATGTTTATTCTGCTTCTGACACGTCAACGGCCGGCAAATTGCCGGCTTGCGTCCTTACTCCAAAGCAGACCGAGGGGCCTTATTTTGTCGACGAGCAACTCAAGCGCTCCGACATCCGCGTCGACCCTGCGGACGGATCGGTGAAAACAGGCGCGCCGTTAACCCTCGCGCTGCGCGTTTCTTCGATCAACAATGCCGGTTGCACTCCCGTACCAGATGCGATCGTGGACATTTGGCATTGTGACGCTGCGGGAGCCTATTCGGACGTGACCGATCCGGGTTTCCGTACCGTAGGGAAAAAATTCCTGCGCGGCTATCAAGCCACGGACACCCATGGGACTGCACGGTTTACGACGATCTATCCGGGATGGTATCGAGGCAGAACAGTGCACATCCACTTCAAAGTTCGCGCAAAAGCCAAGTCAGGAAAGACTTATGATCTCACATCGCAGCTTTATTTCGACGACGCATTAACGGATCGAGTCCATACTCAGCAGGCTTACGCCACTAAGGGACGACGCACCAGGAACAACCAGGACGGCCTCTTCCGCAACGGCGGACGCCAATTGATGCTTTCAGTGGCTGATGCCCGGCAAGGCTATGCGGCAACGTTCGAAATCGGTCTGCAGATGGCGTGAGCGTTATATCTGTTGAGGTTAGCCGGGATGAAATCAGAGTGAATATGCTGCCACCGTGACATAATTATTTTGCCGTTAACCTCCTGACAGATTCACTTTGCTACTACGCAACCACTCTCTTTTTGTCTTGACAGCGCAAACCGTGCCGGACTAGGCTCCGCCACAGAACACTTTACGGAGGTGCTCGCCATGGCTGAGTCATTGGAGAGTTTCAAAAGCTACATCGGCAAAAGTGAAGAGGCCACGGATGTGGTTACGGCTTCGGCGATGTTGAAGTTCGCCGCGACCTTGGGGCAGGAAAATCCGTCTTTAGAAAAAGGCTCGCCGATTCCACCAGGATGGTACGGAGCTTTCTTTCCTGCTTCCCACCGGCCTTCGCAGATGCGCACCGACGGGCAAGCCTCCGGCGGCGGCATCGTGCCGCCCATTCCCTTGCCGCGCCGCCGTATCGGCGGCACTCGCGTGACGTTTCAGGAGCCGCTGAAAATCGGCGACGAAATCACTCGTGTTACCGAGATCGCGGATATAAAAATTGATGACGGGCCAAGCGGCGCGATGGTCACCGTGATCGAGCGTAACAGCATTTCGAACAGCCGCGGTCTCGCCGTCGTGGAAGAGCGCGATATGGTTATGCTCAGCGAAGCCAGGGCGGAAGCCGCACCCGCGACTGCCCTTGTAGTCCCGGCTGAAGCAACCTGGCTACAGACGATCGAGCCCACGCCGACTTTGCTCTTTCGCTTCTCGGCGATCCGGTTCAATTGCCACCGCATCCATTACGACCGCGACTATGTCACCAAGGTCGAAAAGCTGCCCGGTCTGGTAGTGCAAAGCTCGCTCGTATCACAGCTGCTCATGGAAATGTGCCGCAAGGAGCTGCCGGCGCGACAACTTAAATCCTTCGATTTCAAAAGCGTGCGGCAGATTTACGACACCGGAAAGTTTACCCCCCGCCGCCGATGGTCGTGAGGCCCAACTGTGGGCACTGGACGCGGACGGCAGAGTCGCCATGATCGCCACTGCAAAGTTCGCTTAGTGCCCAGAACGGAATTGGCGGAATTGGGGTCAGGTCTTGTAGTGCTATATTGCTCATGATAAAAAGCATCATGGCGCGACCCCTTCGATTAGAATTTGCCGGTGCCATCTATCATCTGACGAGCCGCGGCAACGCTCGCCAGAGGGTGTTTTTCACTGACGGCGACCGCGAGCTGTTTCTGAGTACTCTTTCCGGGGTCGTCAGTCGTTACGATTGGATCTGCCATGCCTACTGTTTGATGGCAAATCATTATCATTTGCTGATTGAGACCCCCAAGGCCAATCTCTCCATCGGCATGCGCCAGATCAACGGGATGTATACTCAAAGTTTTAACCGCCGACCCTGCTGTGCCGGCCATCTGTTTCAAGGTCGGTTCAAGGCGATCCTGGTGGAAAGGGAATCTCATCTCCTGGAGCTCTGCCGCTACATCGTGCTCAATCCCGTACGAGTTAAAGGCAGTGGTAAGACTCAAACGTGGAAATGGAGCAGTTACCGGGCCACGGCCGGACTGGTTTCGGTGCCGCCGTTCCTGAGCACCGACTGGATTTTAGAGCAATTCGGTAAGAACCGGTCACAAGCGCAGAAGCATTACCGGGAATTTGTCAGGGAGGGGATGGGCGAGTCGGCCCTGGGAGGAGCTAAAAGGGCAAATATACTTGGGTAGCGAAGCATTCATCGAGCGACACGCTCGGAAAAAGAACCTTAAGGAAATCCCGCGGGCACAATTAAGAGCTGCCAAGCCGTCGCTGGAGCGGATATTCGCAAAGAGCGGGGAGAAAGCGATAGCCAGGCGTACGAGCAGGGGTATCGGCTCAATGAGATCGCCGCGTATTTGGGTGTGCACTATGCAACGGTGAGCCGCAGACTCAAACAGATCGAGCAATTGAATTAGAATATATGGCATTGCAAGACCTGGCCCTCTTTTTTCCCCGCAAGCTTTAAGCACCCGGGCGATGCTGCGTATCGAGTGCCCCTGCTCCGACATGATCTTGATTGAGCTTGCATACGAACACTGGTCCTTTCTTTGGCCATCAACTGGATCCTCCTCCAGCCGGCCAAGTTACCATCGTTCGCCGCTTCGCTCAGAGATCGAAGGGGACCACCTGATATTGGGTGGGTCCCTTCACTGAAATCGGGTGGGTCCCTTCGTTGATATTAAGTGGGTCCGTTCCGTGAAATCGGTCAGTGATGGAGCGTCCAATACGATCTGAAACCGAAGAAGTGGTGAATCAATCAACCGACTATGTTTTCAACTCGCCTCATGCTCAGCTGAGCGTTAGACCTTTTAACTCCAACTCAGCCTTCTGTTCTTCACAACCGGGCTTTGACAACGAAAGAGAACCCTGGTATACCTAATCTGGCATGTTAATGCATGGATGAAAAAACTATCGTATGGATCGGCTCGTCGCGTGACGATTTGCGCCGGTTTCCGCGAGAAGCGCGGCGCAAGGCCGGGTTAGAATTGCGAGCGGTGCAACGGGGACAAGAGCCAACCGACTTCAAGCCTATTCCATCGGTCGGTCCCGGGGTCTACGAAATTCGCATTCATGTGCACGATGCCTATCGTGTTTTCTATGTCGCTAAATTTGAGGAGGCCATTTATGTACTCCACGCGTTCCAAAAGAAAACGCAAAAGACGGCCAAGCACGACATCGAGATTGGCCGGCAGCGTTATAGTACGGCCCAAAACCGGCGCCGGACGTGGCCATGAAGCCAGCGGAATACAGGTTACCCACGGCAGTGATAACGTATTTGAGGATGTGGGATTTGAGGTAGAGGAGGCAGCGAATCTGAAAGTAAGGGCCGACTTGCTGCTCGACTTACGGCAGTACATTCAGGCGCGCGGGTGGACGCAGGCCGAGGCGGCTGCTTTCTTTGGCGAGACACAGCCACGGATCAGTAATCTGCTGAAGGGAGAGATCAGCCGTTTCAGCATCGATAAGCTGATCAATATGCTTGCACGTGCGGGGATACGAGTACGCCTAGAAACAGAGCCGCGGGCAGCTTAAGAAAAGGGTCTAACCAATAAAGGATGGAGCGAACGCGGAAGCCACGTCGCTCATCCTCAACGTTAGGGCCGAAGGGAAAGTATCGCGCTCCGTAAACCTCACGTGCCAGTCCTCGACAATATAGCCGAAGGCGTTTTAAGACTTCCTTTTCATTTTGTCATTGAGATAGTCTTCTTTTACACCGGAGAGTACGTCTTGTATGTTCTTACATTCGGAAGAAAGAATCCTCGATGGGACTTCTACGAAAATGAAAGGCCTTTAAAGTTCGTCATTCGTACTGAGATCAGTTGGTGGATCGTCGTTGCCAGTTTTGCCCGGGTCTTGAGCGTAAGACCACGGCACTAACGAACAAGCTCACAAACCCTACCATGACAGTCGCGACGAATTGTCGAAGTTTCATATGCCGATATCTCCCAAGTTCGGTTGGAACCCAAAGCTGTCTCGTTCAAAAGTTCAATCATTCAAGGTTGTAGGATCGGATGGCGAGTAAGAAAATCCTGCAAGGCCGTCAGCGCCCCGTTGCCGTCCCAGAAAGTCATGTGCTTAACGCCATCAATGAGCGCCAGCTCTGCGCCGGGAACTAATTCAGCTAATTTCTTTGCGGTGCCGGCGGGCGTGCTACCGCCGCGATTGACGTCGTCGGCGGCACCGCAAAGAATCAACGTCGGCACTTTAATCTTGCCGGCATTACCCAAAGTGTCCCAGGTCCGCCGCGCCGCGGAATGGTGACGAAACTGTTCGGGGCTGGTCTGCCGCTGCCACAGAGCTTGAGAGAGCGCGGCGACCACCTCGGGGTGTTGGCTGAAAAACACCGAGTTAAACGCCATATGAGTATTTTCCACGTGGCCGCGAATAAAACGTTCGAAACCCTGTTCGCGAATCTCGCGCTCCTCATCGTGGCTGGCTTCGCGCGGCCCGCCTTCGGTTGCCTTCGTCCCAGCCCCCACGCCGGCCATCGTCAGAGTCGCAATCAAATCCGGCCGCTCAATCGCCATGGCCTGCACAATCTGCGCGCCCAGAGCGAAGCCCACAGCGTGGCAACGCCTAACACCGAGATGAGCTAAACACGCGATCGAGTCACGAGCGAATTGGCTGATCGTATAGCCGTGATCCGGCTTGCTGCTTCGGCCGGTGCCGCGAGGATCGAAAATTATCGTCCTGAACCGCTTGGAAAGAAACGGCACGACCCCAACCTTCCAGGTATCACAGGGCCACCAGGACGGTGGCGCAAGAAATACCGCCTCGCCCGGTCCGGAATCCTCGTAGTAAATCTGAACATCTTCTAAGTTGGCAGTGGGCATTTCATCCTCGGAAGACCTTTGGGTTTATACATTATTTTCGGCGACGTCGGTCACTGCTTGATGCCAAGCAAATTTTTCTCATTAAGCGCTTTGACGATGTCCCGCACGTAGTTCTTGATCGCGGTATCAACGTTATCCGGCATAGTAGTTCTGAGAGTGCCGGTCCAAACCACTTCATTCTTCGCTAAGTCATAAAGTGTCGCCTCTGAGGTATACACCTCATAGCGGTCCACCCGCGGCGTACCGTACCATGGGTACCAGGATGCAGAAACGTTGCTGCCGAAAATACCAAAGCCGAACGAAGGGAAAAAACTTGGGCCAAGCTCGGTCTTGTGCTCCACGCCCACCGATCGCACGATGAGCGCTGCATCGGCGCCGGCCTCTTTTGCCGCTTGTTTGACTTTCGCTTGCTCGATCTTTCCGTCATCCGAAAAATATCGGTAGCTCGGCAGCGCCTCCACCCCGGCTGGTCTAAGCTGGGCGCCAAACTCATCTTCGCAGTTGCGCCGGATACTGGCATGCCCATCTGAGCAGCTCACCATGATCTTTTTGAAAGAAGAGGACCTATAAGCGGGATTGCTCCACTCGCTAACGACCATTCGTGAGGCAGCGCAGCCGGCAAGGTTCAGCAGTGAAAAAACAACGGCGATAATAAAAACTCGCCAAGACCTCATTCGCATATTTCCGCCTTTCCTGTTCGACCCATACGAAAGCAACATAAAATCATAACAAGTGAATGAGGCTTTTCGAAGGGCGCACCGGCGTCAACACAGCCCGAGATAGAAACAGGAGAGTAGAACCGCGGTCAAAACGAAACACGCATCATACGCTTCTTTGCTCATCGCCGTTTAAGATCTCAGACGGTGAACGTTTGAAACTTGAACATTCTTTCGAGTTACTCACGGGCCGCCACGGCGTCCGCCCGTTGTTCCAATGCGACAAGATAAGCGGTGACTTCGTGGGGGAGCATTTCTTTGGAAACGCGGCGAAGATCGCGCACCAGCGCCTTCAAATCGCCGGTTCTTTCATGGAGGCCCACGATACGATCGAAGTACCGAAAATACGCCAAATCATGACTGAGCTTGGCTTCAACTACGGTGCCGGGGTGCTGTCCTCGGGTCTGGCGCTGAAAGTGGCGATGATAGGTCGGAAAAGAGGGAATCAAAGCGACAATCTTCTCCTTGGCGCTGTCGATATCGTCGCTGCGAAAGATCTGCTCCGCCGCCGCGACTAGCTGATTGAGCTCCCGTGACAACTGTAATTCCTCATCGACCAGCGCCTGCGCAATCTGAAGATTGGCTAAATCGGACTTGCGTTTGAAGAACTCCACCGCCGCCAGGGAACCCAGCGGCGTGATCAGCGCTTCTTCGATCTCCCAGGGCAGATCGAAATTGCGATCGCCGTGCAGATCCTCATGGATCACCACGGCGACGCGCCGCGCGGCTGCCTCTCGCGCGAAACTGACGGTGGTTACGGAACGGGCATCGGCAAATTCGTTACCCTGGCGGTAATAGGCACTGTAGCCATCGACCTTGTAGACCTGTTCGAACGGAACTTCTTCCTTGACGTTAGAAAAGCCGATGGCCAAACGAACGTCGATGGGACTGTGCAAAGCCACCGTACCGGCGCGCTGCAGCCAGAGCCACAATATGGAAGACGGCGCTTTTTGCGCGCTGGTCCAGGCCAGAGCCTCCGTCGGTTCGATACCAAGCTCTCTTTCGAAGGCCTTTATTTCATGGATGGTGATCGACGCGTCGCGAAGCAGCTGACGTTGGTTCTCGATGGGCATCCGCGTTAACGTACAGGAAGTACTCAGAAAAGCCAAAACGATGGCGGCCGCTGGTTTCAAGCGGCACGATAAAGTTGTTCGCAGAGCCGAACGGGTCCCGATACATGCAGATGCGATTGCGATCATGCGCAAAGATGACGTGCGCTGCGCACTCAGGACTTGGCGACCTCTTGCTTCTTTCGATTACAGATGTCGAGCGCGGCCATGGCATAGGTTTTGGTGCAATTGACCATATTCTCAATCCCCACGCCGCGTCGAACACCGGTGGGCGAGTCCCACTCAGCGGCCGCCTTGGTTTCCGTCGGATCGATCAGGTGAGTGCCGAAACCGGGGCCGTAAGTGATGCTCGGCACGCCATAAGCCGCAATGCGCGAGCCATCGCTGGTAATACCGTAGCGGATCGGTTTGGAATAAGGGACCGGCTTGCCGAAAACAGTCTTATGCGCTCGCTCCATCGCTTTGACGACGTACTCGCTTTTGGGAATCTCGTAGCCATCCGTCGATAGATAGAGATCGACGCGAACGCCGAGGATATCGCTTTCACGCCTTTGCACTTTGGCACACACCTGTTCCAGCTCGCGTTTGATCGCCAGCGGCGCGGTGCCGGGCAAGGTCTTCACAATGACGAAAATATCGGTTGTCGGGCGCGTACCCGGTTTAAATGGGTTGCCGCCGTCGATGGCGCCGATCTGGACCGTCGGCAGCATGAATTTGTGAGTGTATTTCCTTTGATACTCTTTCTCCCAGTCTTGAATCGCCTGCGCGACTTTGGCCGCTGCGAGAACGAACTTTGTCGCTTTGCCGTCGACGCTGACGCGCGCCCAGATCAGCCCGGCATTGCCGATCTGCAAATGCAGACCGGTGGGCTCGCCGATGATGCACATGTCGGCCATCACGCCATGATCCATCATATAGCGCGCGCCGACGCCCGCGCCGCGATAATTCTTGCCCTGGAATCTGCCGACCTGGGCCTTTTCAATTTCACCGACAACGCCGGAGATAATCAAATCGCCCTTGAGTTGCACTCCGGCTTTCTGAAGCGCCGCCACAGCTTCGATATAGCAGGGAAACGCGGCCTTCATATTCACCAGACCGCGGCCGTAAATGCGGTCATCGTCGACCACCGTTTCCTGCGGATTGTCGAAGTGGTGAACATCAACGTCGCGCCGCCGCCCGTGCCCTTTAGGGTGGCGATGACATTGGGCCTTCCTTGCTCGACTTCTTGATACTCAACTTCCATCCCGAGCTTTTCGAATTCGCCGCCCAGGTATTCCGCGACTTCTTTTTCCTCACCGGTAATACTGACGGTATTCGCCAAGTTACAGGCCATTTCGACGATTCGCTCACGATCTACCTGCTCAAACACTTGTTGCATTAGTTCTCATCTCCTCGTGTGTGGATATTGTAGACAGAAGTTGTCTAACACACCGGCGTTACCGCTGACAAGGAAATCATTGACGGACCACGACCATTTGCCTAGATTGTCACGTCGAAGCCAATGTGCTTTTCTAGAGTCTAGCAAGGAGGAAGAAGAATATGTACGGCTGGCGCGCAAAAATTGGTCACGTCGCTCCGTCTCGCGGCGACACTCTGGTGTACGAGTTTTATCAAATGATGCCGGCGGGTTTCATGATACTGAATAGCACGGGAACGATCCGTCAACTTGTCGATGCGGATTTCGAACGACAATTGCAGCGTATTGAAGAAGCAGCCCAGGATCTGGTCGAGAACAAGTGTGATGCGATTATTATCGGCGGTTCGCCGCTGTTCACCAAGCTTGGTTATGGCAGCGATATTGAAATGGGTAAGAAGTTAACCGCCAAATTCGGCGTTCCCACCGCACCCGGGATCACCGGCGAAGTGGAAGCTTTAAAATCGCTCAACATTAAAAAGCTCGTAGTCGCCACTCCCCATGAAGATTCGCTCAATGAGCGAATGAAAGCCTTTCTCGAAGCATCCGGCTTTAAGGTTCTAAAAATACAAGGCTACGGCGTGCGCAAGAACGCCGATCTCACAGACATGGACAGCCATGCCGCCTACAGGATCGCCAAAAAACTTTACGAGCAGGCGACCGATGCCGACGGCATCTTCGTCCCTTGCCCGCGCTGGCCCACCATCACCGATGTCGATCTATTGGAACATGAGATTGGCAAACCGGTGGTAACCAGTTGCCAAGCCTACATCTGGCACGCCCTGAAAATGGCCAAGGTCAAACAACCCGTCGAAGGATTCGGCCGGCTGATGGCGTCGCTGGCAAATTAGCTGAATTGCAGGGATGAACTCAAAAAAATCGGCGAGCGTCAAAGGGCATGCCCTGTGCGCTCGCCGATAAACTAGAAGAACGGCTTTCGAGACTACTTCCTCCGGCCAAAAACATCCTTGAGTAAATCGCTCACCCGCGCGGCCGGATCGGTGCGGATTTTCTTTTCCTCTTCACCGACAACGAAGAACAGACCTTCGGTTGACTTTTCAGTCACGTACTGATCGATATCGAAAGCAATGCTTTTAGCAAACGGCACGCTTTTGTAGCGCCCGATCAGATCGTTGTATTGCCGTGTAACGCCGACATCGGCCATGACTGTTTCGACTGTAGGTCTGAACGCTGCGTGGAGCTTCTTCGAAGTTTTCGCTTTGAAGTAATCAGTAGCCGCCGTATCGTTGCCGTTCAAAATCTTGCTCGCGTCATCGAAGCTCATTTGGCCGATGGCATCCCAAAATATCTCCTTCGCAAACGGCACCGACTTCTCGGCGGCGCGATTCATACTGACGATGAACTCGTCGATCTGCGGGCCGTAACCGACCAGACGGAGCGGCTGTTCCATGTTCTGAAGGGGTCTCGGCATCAGAATTTTGATCGCCTTATTATTGAGAAAGCCGTTAAGAGAACCGGTCTGAAGCACGGCATTTTCCGTTCCCACCTTGAGCGCTTCCTGGAGGCCTGAGCCGATCTTGGCGTCACTGAGGCCCGCGCCGCCACCGCTCATGACACCGCCCAATTCTTTTAAAACTTTATCAAATTGCGCCCCGGCTGGACTTGCGGCCAAGCACAAAAACAACAACGTTGCGACAACCTTGATCATTACAATGCTCCTTTGTTTCACAACCAGGTCTTAGCCGGCGCAGGCGCACGAATAGCAGCGAGTAGGTGAGTTATGCCGGTTATCTAAAGTGACTCTTTAAAACGGTCAGGCGACGATTCGCCTTCACCCAACCGCGGATCGTTCAGTGCGGCCGCGAACGCGGCGTCGATCAAAAGATTGATGATTTCATCTTTGGCTTCATGGGGTGAAAGTCGAAAGGCCGTGCGCAGCGGCTGGATCGCGGGTTTCCAACGGCCCATGCTGATGTAGGATCTGCCCAGGTAGAGATAGCCTTGCGCGGAATTGGGATTTTCGATGGTCGATTGCTTGAAATGATGAATGGCGGTATCGAAGTGGCCTTGGTTGAACAAAACCAGTCCCTCTTCGAAACTATCGGAGCCAGGATTAAAGACTTTGAGCATAGAACACGAACTCAAAAAAACGACCGCCAGCAGCAAAGCTAATGGGGCAAACGTCTTTCGCACGTTGCGGTGACCTCCACGTTTACCATTAGACGAACGGCCCGCCGTCTTTATGCCGAGAGCGGCAGATTTTTTATTTCCCAAATGCCGTCTTGAGCATCGGCTCCAGCTCGCCGCGCTCATGCAGTTCATGCACGATGTCGCAACCACCGACAAATTTCCCGTCAATATAGATCTGCGGAATAGTTGGCCAGTTTGAATAGCGTTTAATACCATCGCGCACCGCCGCATCCGCCAAAACATCTTCGGTTGCAAACGGGACCCCGTAGGATTTGAGAATCTCCACCGTGTGAGCTGAAAAACCACATTGCGGAAAGTCGGGTGTGCCCTTCATAAACAGCATCACCTTATTGCCTTTAACTTTCGAATCAATTTTCGTCAAAACATCTTCTGCCATAACCTATTCTCCTTCTTAATCGGCGTATTCACGATCCAAGCTTTTCCCATTGCGCCGGAGTGAACGTCTTGAGGGCCAGCGCATGAATGCGTTGATCTCCCATGGCGTCTTGCAGCGCCGCATAAACCATCTGGTGTTGCTCGATCAGGCCCTTGCCTTCAAACGCCGGTGACACGATCGACACCTGCCAGTGGTCTCCGCCACCGGTGAGATCCTGCGTTTCGATGGTCGAGCCGGGCAGCGCTTTTTCCAACGTAGTTTTGATTTCTTCCGGCGTAATCATAGTGAGAGCTTACCGACTTGGTTCTTCCCTTGCAAGCTCCAAGACGGCGCTTTGCTGAACGTTATGCCTGAGGGTCGAAATCAGCCCGTACTTTCTTCATTATCGCGCGTAAATCCATGCGCAGCTCGTCGAGCGTCGGCCGGCCCAAGTACCAGTAGCCACAGTAAAGGTTGTGAACGGTCAAGTCCGGCATCAGCGAGAATGTATAGGGGATCGCCGTAACACCGCGCGATTGCGATGTCTCGGTCATGTCCAGCGCTTGAACGACTTTGCGGTCATGATCGCTGAGAAACGGGAACTCGGCGCCGAGACCGGTCCGAAAAGCCGCGTTGATCTCGGGCGGATCGACACTCACGACCACCAGCTTACAATAGTTGATTGCCAATTCTTTTTGAAACTCGACGTAATGGCGCAACTGCACCTGGCACTTGCCTCACCAATAGCCGCGATAAAAGGAGACGATTAACGGAAACTTGCCGGCGTACTGCGAAAGTTTAACCGCTTGGCTGTCATGATCGATCATTGCGAAATCGGGAAATTGCTTGCCGATACTTTGATTCATGGTTTTCCCTTCCTGATCGTAGTTAAAGTCGTTGCCGGCTGGCTGAAGTATCAGGGTTTTATAGCAAATCGCCTGATGCGTCAATTGGCCGGTTTGAGCCAATCACGTGCTTCAAGAGCTTGCCCGGTCACGCCAACCGAATCGTTTGACGCCAAATGAACGTACAGAGGTGTAATTTGCTCCGGCACAGGAAGGGTCAGCGGGTCCTCTTCCGGATAGGCCGCCGCGCGCATGGCAGTACGAGTAGGTCCTGGGTTCACGCTATTCACGCGAATACCGAACTCCCTAACCTCGTCCGCCAGAATTTGGGTAAGTCCTTCCACACCGAACTTGGACGCCGCATAGGCGCCCCAGCGGGCCCTGCCGGTTCGCCCCACACCCGAGGAAACGTTGATGATCGAACCCTGGCGCTGCGCCATCATCGGCTTGAGAACGCATTGGGTCACCAGAAACAAACCGGTCAAGTTAACACGAATCACATCTTGCCACTGCTCCATCGGATACTCCGCGATAGGCACGCGCGGTCCCACCAAGCTCGCGTTATTGACCAGAACCTGAATCGAGCCAAATTTCGTTAAAGCGGCTTCGACGATGCGCCTGGCGTCGTTCACTTCGCCGACATCGCCGGCGCAACCGTCGATCTGCGCATCGATATCGCGCAAATCGCGCACGGTTTGCTCGACTTCGCTCGGGTTGCGCGCGCAGATAAAGACACCGGCGCCTTGGTGCGCGTAGGCGGCGGCCACTGCTTTGCCGATACCCCGAGTGGCGCCGGTGACGAGCGCAACTTTACCGGCTAGTTTTTTCTCGTCCATTCTTGCCATGCGGTACTGCGTATACCATAGTTAACTTTCTCATGAAATCCATGAATAGTTATCAGCGCCTGTTTATCTTCTTACTTTGCGCGCTGGCACTCACCAGTTCACTCAGCCCCTGGTTTGCGCTCGGCGCCGATCGGTTCGTTGATCGATGGCAATTGGAACGCTATCCGTTCTCGCGCATCTTCAATCGCACATTCATGATTTCGGCAATCGTTCTATTCTTCCTTTTCCGCCGCTTTCTCAAAATCGGCAAACTCTCCGAGTTAGGCGTCGTGCGACTGCGCCAAGGCCGGGGAGACCTGATCATCGGCTGGACATTGGCGGTAAGCTCGATGGCGGGTTTAATCATCGCCATGTCGATCGCCGATGTGTTTGAGCCTTTTTTTCGGCTTTCCTTATCGCGATCTCTATCCCGGGGCGCCAGCGCGCTCGCGTCCGGAGTCTTTGCCGGATTTCTCGAGGAGATTTTTTTTCGCGGAATTCTTTTTAAAGGATTGCTCCAGGACGGCAGGCGGGTTCGCGCCTTCATCCTGGCGAACTTATTTTATTCCGCCATTCATTTCGTTAAACCTGGAGAAGCCTACTTCGTCGACCCCTTCGACCCGCTCGCGGGATTTCGCCATCTCTTTTATACGTTCACGCCATTTTTAGACCCCGTGACTCTTCTCCCCGGCATTTTCGGTCTTTTCCTGATCGGCTTCGTGTTGAGCTATGCATTCCTGCGCACGGGGAATTTGTATTTAGCCATCGGCTTACACGCGGGATGGATATTCAGTCTGAAATCGAACCGAATTCTCGGCAATTACACGCGCGACGATCTGGGCTGGCTGTTCGGATCTGCCGATCCCAAGATCGTCAGCGGCATCGCCACCTGGATAGGAGTCCTTATCGTGCTCGTGCTGGTGCACGGGTTGACCCGAAACCGCTGCGGGCTTGCCGTTGGCGGCTCGCCGTCAAAAGAGGTTTAGTTTTCCCCTTCAGCAGCGTATTCGCGAAAAAGCTCTGCGATCCAGGTTGGGCAAATTTCTTTTTAGATCCTAACCGTTTGACGGCTAAGAATCGCCTGGCCTAGAATCCGCGCATCTGAACAACGCACAGGAGGAATGAATATGGCGGAACAAGCTAGAATCGTCACGGGAATCGGCAAGGCCGAGTTGCACCGAATTCTCGTCCGCGGATACGATCTCAATAAAGACCTGGTGGGCAAAATCACTTTCACTGACATGACCTCGCTCATGCTGCGCGGACGGCTGCCGACGCCGAACGAAGCGAAAATGCTTGACGCGCTGCTGGTTATTCTCGTCGAGCATGGGATGGTGTCGCACGTGATTGTACCGAACCTGATCGTCTTGAGGGGCCAGGCTATCGCCGGCGCGCTCGCGCCGTAATTTGCGCCTCCTCGGTCTTTCTGTTGTAATGCCGCCACGACGGATGATCCGCCGGGGTAAAGGAGAAAAGTATGAGCTATCAGAATATTCTAACCGAGCGTATCGACAAGGTCGGCGTGATCACTCTCAACCGTCCGGAAAAATTAAATGCCATGAGTTACGAACTGGCGTGCGAGCTCGACGCCGAACTGACCAAGATCGAGAACGACGAAAGCATCGGCGCCGTCATTTTGACCGGCGCCGGTCCGCGCGCGTTTTCCGCGGGCGGCGATATTCACCAGATGGCAAAATCGAGCGCCGAGGAACTGGCCGCACGCACTGACGTTCGAAGTCGGGCCAACTGGCATATCGCCACCTTCGCCAAGCCGATCATCGGCGCCATCAACGGTCTAGCCTACGGCGCCGGGGCCCAACTCTCTTCGATGTTGGACATTCGCATCGGCTGCGAGCTCACGGAATTTCGTTTCCTGGCGGCGCGATATGGGCGCGTCAACTCTTCCTGGTCGCTGCCTCTTATCGTCGGTATGCCCAAAGCCAAAGAGCTGCTCTATACCGGACGAGCGGTCAAAGCCGATGAAGCCGAAAAGATCGGCTTGCTCAATCAAGTCGTGCCGTCCACTGCGCTGCGCGTTAAAGCCATCGAGATGGCGCAACTCATCAGCGAAAACGATTCACGCATGGTACAAGGCATTAAAAGACTCCTGCATGAGGACGTCGGCATGGACTGGCGCGGCCGTTTTGATAACGAACAAAACGCCCGGAAGAGCCGGCTGAAATCGAATCATCCGCGCGAAGGATTCAAGGATTTTTTGAACCGCAAAGGGATCCGGGGTTAGCTCGCTGGCAATACTTTTTAATTCACAACGGATCGTGCGAACCGCCGGAAACACCGCTCACGGGGTATTGAGTCCGCCGATCGAACCGATCCTCTTCACATCTTAAACAGGCATCCGTTTGGCCGCGGCATTCTGAACCGCCTCGCCGTCGATGGCTCGTTCGAGCAGCGCATCCGGGACGGTTGTAAGCTCGGCGGCGTTATCCTTGAGCGCGCGGTACTCGACCGCCCGCGACAACACCTCGTTCTTGGTCGGCCCCTGCTTTTTGCCCATGAACGGCTTAGCGATGAGGTAGACGACATCACGCAACGGCATGTGGCGCAAGAACCGGCGCAACAGACGGAAAGTTTGCACCGGATAATGGGTCAGCTTATAGCGGAACAGCCGGCGCAAACCGGCGGCGCGCTCCTCGTTGATAACCGGTCCCGATAGACAAGTGGGATCGATTTCCGAGCATTTGAAATATTTGTACCAGTCCGCCGAATCATCGACCAGATTGCGCGCCACATACTCTTTCCAAAGCGGCGTGCCGCGGTAGACGCACAGACGGTTGAAGCCGAAGGTATCGAGCTTTAAGTGCGAGGCGAAATCGAACGTGGCGCGCATGTCCTCGACGGTCTCGTCCGGGCTGCCGACGACAAAAAAACCGTGCACGATCTCGATCCCGGCTTCTTTGGCGTTATCGACTGCGCTCTCGACCTGGGCCAGAGTTTGATCCTTCTTTAACCGGTCGAGAACCTTCTGGCTGCCGCTTTCCACGCCGAACATAATGGTGCGGCAGTGCGCCTTGGCCATCGCCGGGAACAAGTGTTGCGCGGTGGAGTCCACCCGCCCTTCGCAGCCCCATTGGATGGTGACGCCGGCTTCATTGATTCCTTTGCAAATCGCTTCGATGCGCTTGGGCTGCAGGAGAAAATGGTCGTCAACGAAATACACCGAGCCGTATCCAAGTTTCTGCAAGTGCGTGAACTCGTCGATGACATGCTGCGCGCTGCGCGAGCGCCACTTGCCCTCATTAAAAATCGGAATATCGCAGAACACACAGGGCCAGGGACAGCCGCGCGAAGTCTGCATCGTAGTAAAGCGCTCCATCGACAAAACAGCGGGCACGTCAAGCGGCATGGATTCGACAAAATCCAGCGGCAAGCTCTCCCTGTCGGGAAAGGGCCATTGGTCAAGATGGCGGTCCAACGTGCGGTTCGGATTATTGACGACCCGACCGTCCTTGGTCCAGGTAAGGCTCGCGACGCCGGCCGGATCCTCCAGCCGTTCAAGCAGATCGAGGATGAGCTGTTCGCCGTCGCCGCGGCAGACAAAATCCACCTCGGGACATTGGAGCTTGACGAGCTCAGCATTCAACGTCGCGAAAACCCCGCCGAATGCCAGGTGCACTTGCGAATCGATCGCGCGGATCTGACGCGCAAGGACCTTCGCATAGGGATAGCTTGTCGTGCTTAAAAAGCTCAATCCGACGAGAACCGGTTGCTGGCGGCGAATCTCGTCGATAATGACCCTGTTCGGTGTCTCCGGGTTGGCCTGGTCGAACATCACGCACTCATGGCCGGCGCGCTTCAGCACCGCCGACAGCGACATGATGCCGATGGGCGGAAAGCCCATGACCCTGATATTGCCATTGGCGGCCCGGGTCGCAGCCGGCAGCGCATAGAATTGCGGATCGCGAATGTGAATTAGAAATATACGCATCTTGTTACCTTACCTCGCGCCGGCTGTTGCAGCAACCCAACACAGGCAGTTTTTTATGGGTCCCTTTACTGGAGAGAATCGAGAAAGACGAGATCGATCCGAGCTTCGTTATTACGCATCGAATGTCGCTCGACGATGCGCCTAAAGGCTACGATATTTTCATGAATAAGCAGGATGAGTGCATAAAAATCGTCTTGAAACCTAACTAAAATTACTTATCGACCAAATCAGGGCTTTTCTGGCCATATTCCCAACTGGACTAGCCCGCGCCACAAGACGCCATAAACCTCCGATCAATTATCGGAGGGCGCAACTGAGGGATCGCGTTTAGAGGGTCCAAACAATTTAGGAATACGGCCCGAATAATCGGCACCGGCGGGACGGGAGCCATGAACCAATGTCCACGTTAGCTTATGACTGCACACGATACACGATCCATTGACTGATTGAGTCATGGATTTGCGAGAGCGTTCACCTAACACTACGCCCAAGTAACCGTTACAGCGGGGGCAGATTCTTGCAATGTTTCGCGCCATCAAGAGTACTCCTCTGAAAAAAAGCTCGGCGGAGAGTTATTACCGTAATGATGGCCGGGCGTCAAGCAAAATAAAATAGGCGGTTTGCGGGCAAAGCATCTCACGAATTGGTAACTCGTCGAAAGCACGCCGGAATCTGTACCCGTAAAACTGTTAGCCTATCTTGATCGGCAACGGCATGTTTACCATACTGAGTGAGAGTACCTGATAGAGTCTGGAGCAAAGGAGATTTCATGGCCAGCGAAGGATTACATGAACCGATTGAAAAACTTAAACCTGAAACAGTCGACATTCATCGCGCGATCATCTCACTGATGGAGGAGCTTGAAGCGATCGACTGGTATCGGCAACGCGTCGACGCGGCCTCCGATCCGGAGCTCAGCGCGGTGCTGGCGCACAATATGAACGAGGAAATCGAGCACGCTTCCATGACTCTGGAATGGATACGGCGCAGAGTGCCGAAATTCGACGAAGCGCTGAAAACTTATCTCTTTACCAGCGGCGACATCACCAAGATCGAAGAAGCCGTAGAAAACCGCCAAGAGCCGCGTTCAGCCGGACGCGAAGCGTCGAACAATCGGACGACCATCGGCGACATGAAAGGAAATTGAAATGGACGATCAATTGACTCCAGCGGGAATGGTAGCACCGGATTTGTTGAATAAAGTCGAGCAGGCGGCAATTGCCGCGGCTCGCGACATCCTGACGGGGCGGAGAATTATCGATGTCGACGGGCCTTACGGCCTCGGCTTGACGACTTTGGAAGTGGGCAACGATGACCTTTGCCGTGAACCGGCTCCGGGAGAAGCAAGCGCGGTTGTCAGCCATGCTCTATCCGTTCCGATGATTTATCGCCGATTTTCACTCTCCAAACGCCGGATCGCTGCCTCCCGGGAAACCAATCAGCCGCTGAACCTCAAAGTTGCGGAAGACGCAGCGCAGGCCGTGGCGGCTCGCGAAGAGGAATTTGTTTATCGGGGCCAGCCGGGTTTTCATCTATCGGGTCTGCTCACAGCCGAAGGGCGAAATGTCCTCAAGGGCAAATGGGGCAACGTCGACGAAGTGTTGGACATCGTCCTCGCCGCCGTCAACATTCTCGACGGCAAGGGGTATCGCGGCCATTACGGCTTGGCTCTGGCTCCTGCGTTCTACAACAATCTGTTTCGCCGCTATGCCGGCTCGGAGCTTCTGCAGATCGAGCACCTCAAAAGATTATGCACGCGCGGGATCGTTAAGGCCGATATCGAAGGTGGTGTATTGGTGGCGAAAGATGTCGGTGCAATCGTCTTGGGTCAGGACCTGCACGTAAACTATCTCGGCCCCGATGCGGCACACGAACACTTCACGGTGATCGAGTCTTTGGTTCTCAAAATTGAAGCGCCGGATGCAATCTGCACGATCACGGCTTCCGAAGACGCCGGTAAATAGATCGCGCCTGATCGGTGTTTCGCGTTAGCTTTCATTAGGCCGTATCGAGTAATCTCGATGCCGCGCGGCACGCTCCAGGGTATCTTTGTAGGTCCCCTCTGCAACCCCGGATTCGGCGCAACGCCTACCCGTCGTTAGGAGAATCCTGTGACAAGCATTTTGAAATACTTCAGGCCCAACGATTCTGTTTGGCTCATCGCCAAACACTCTAAACGGTTCGGCCATCAGTTGGCGAGAATCGCGATCAGCGTCTCTGTGATATTGGGCGTGACCGCCCCCGCATATGGCCAAGCGCCGCGCTCGCCGACACCGGCGCCGATCAACGGCGTTGTGCGCACCGACACCGTCGCCAAGGGGCTCGAGCATCCCTGGGCGCTGGCTTTTCTACCTGACGGGCGCATGCTTGTCACCGAGCGTCCCGGTCAACTGCGGGTCGTGGATAAAGACGGTCGAGTTTCCAAGCCGCTCGACGGCGTGCCGAAGGTTTTCGCCCGTGGGCAGGGCGGCCTGCTCGATGTCTCACTGGACCCGCGCTTCGCCGGTAATCGCCTCGTTTATCTGTCATATGCGGAAACCGGCGAGGGTGGCACAGCCGGGACGTCGGTGGCGCGCGGCCGGCTTGGTGACAGCCGCCTTGAAGATGTGCAGGTGATCTATCGCCAGCAACCGAAGGTTGATGGCGGGAATCACTTCGGCTCACGCCTGGTCTTCGCCCGCGACGGTACCCTATTCGTCACGCAAGGCGACCGCTCCGCTTATCGTGAGCAGGCTCAGGATCTAGCGTCGGGATTGGGCAAGATCGTGCGCATCAATCCGGACGGCTCGGTGCCGAAAGACAACCCGTTCGTTAACCGCCAGGGTGCCCGGCCAGAAATCTGGTCTTATGGCCATCGAAACATTCAGAGCGCCGCCCTCGATCCGCAGAACAGCCAGCTCTGGACCGTCGAGCACGGCGCCCGCGGCGGCGACGAGCTAAATCGTATAGAGGCCGGTAAGAACTACGGCTGGCCCATCATTACCTACGGCGTAGATTATTCAGGAGCAAAAATCGGCCAGGGCACGGCGAAGCCCGGGATGGAGCAGCCTGTGTACTACTGGGATCCGGTGATCGCGCCTTCGGGTATGGCCTTCTACACGGGTGGTGCGTTTTCGGGTTGGAAAGGAAGTATTCTCATTGGGTCGCTCAATCCGGGACTGCTGGTGCGACTGATAATGAAGGATGGTCGGGTCGCGCAAGAAGAGCGATATCTCGGCGACCTTCGAGAACGCATCCGCGACGTGCAGCAGGGTCCGGATGAACTGCTCTATCTCGTGACCGACAGCCGTGATGGGCGCATTCTTCGAGTCACGCCGTCGAGCTCCCGCTGAAGGGAGTTTCAGCCGAGTTGAAAAACGGCCGCCAAAATGTCCTTGACAAAACGAGCCACCTTATGCCAATAATACAAACCTGTTTTATTTCAGCTACCATCTTAGATGGCGACTTGCTTGGTGACTATGCCAATGAACAGGACCTACTCTTGGGTCAATGACGACACCGCCACCAAGGATAGTCTCCCGACAAATCCACCAAAATCTTTAAGTCCAACATCAAAGCTAAGCGCAACTCGCGTTAGAGTTTCAAAAAAGCCTCGACGCCCCATCTCATGAGACTGTCATAGAGGCTGGATCGGCCTTCTTATGTACAACGAATATTTTGGATTCTTAGAATCACCCTTTAGCGCCGCCCCCGATTCTCGGATCTTCTACACGAACGTTCTGTATCAGGAGGCCTTTGCGAATCTGCGTTACGGTATCGAGTGGAGGAAAGGTTTGATCCTCATGACCGGCGAGGTCGGTACGGGAAAGACCACCCTGCTGGATAAAATGATGCGCAGTTTACAAACGACCACCCGCGGCGTTTTTGTCTCCTACGATCAACTCAACTCCACCGAGCTGCTTCGGCTCGTTTCGCGCGAACTGGGCTTGGCAAGCGACTCGCAAGACCGGCTGGCGAGTGTCCAACAGCTTCGGAATCACCTCATCGCTGAGCATCAAAAGGGCCACATCGTCGCTCTGCTCATCGATGAGGCTCAAAACCTCAGCGATGACATGTTTGAAGCCATCAGGTTTCTCTCAAATTTCGAAATCGACGGCGAGAAATTACTACAGATCGTATTAACCGGCCAACCTGAGCTTGAGACGCGGCTCAACCAGGCGAGTCTTCGCCATCTCAAACAGCGAATAGTCCTTCGCTGCCGCCTGGCCCCGCTCAAGAGTGACGAGGTGGGTCGCTATATCGAATTCAGGCTTAAAGAAGCGGGTTATCGAGGCGAGGCTATGTTCGATACTGACGTACTTAGCCGTGTTGCCTTTTACTCCGGCGGAATTCCCCGACTCATCAACATTGTCTGCGACAACGCTTTACTGCTCGCCTACGCCGGATCGAAAAGAAGGGTCAGCACCCAAATGGTTCAGGAGGTCGGCCGCGATCTCGGACTCACAAACCAGCCTGAGAAAGAAACCCAAGTTCTGGCGGCAGGAGCAACAAACACCGCCGACGAATCGTGGAGTATAGGTTTACCCGGCTCTCAAGACCCGGCCGAGCTTCGAACATCTCCCATCCACCACCGGAAAAACGGCTGGGTCTGGGTACCGATCGCAATCTTAGTGGTGCTCTTCAGCCTTGGCGGCGTCGCCGGAGTACTCTATTCCCAGCAAATCAAGGGTTATCTTGGCCAGCCAAACGCACCGGAAGAACGCCGGCTGGCAACAAAGGATCGATATCAGGCTTATCCGGTGACAAATCAAAACGGCCAGTCTCGCGTATCCGTATTACAAGGCCAGAGCATCGCGGCAAATGGCGTGGCCGCGGAGCACCCGGCAATGCACCGAGTCAAGCTACAACCGATCACGTCCAAGGCCGACCCACCACAGCGGCAAAAACCTCCCGCTAAAGCGCAAGAAAAGAGGTCACTTCTAGGAACCTTCGAGATCGTCGGAGCCCTCTCATTCGTGCGGGCCGCCCCGAGGCACGACGCCAAAATCATTGCCACCTTACAACCCGCCACCCAGGTAAAGGTCGTGAGCGCCAAAGGCGACTATTTTCGAATACGGGCTTCCGTGGAGGGCAAAACGATCCGTGGTTATGTTCATCGCGAGGATGCCTTTTTCGAGCGGCCTAGAAACGGCGCGGCGCAAACCGCCCGGGTTCAGTAAGCAGGGGGTCGGCGTTTAAAAGATTTTCGCCTCGAATCGCGTGCTTTGCGCTAATAACCCCATCGTTGCGCGATCGTACGCACGCGCTGATACTCAGCATCGAGTTCCTTGCGTTCTCGTAGCTCTTTAAACGCTTCGTCGACCAAATCCTGCGCGCAGACATCCTGGATCGCCGGAACTTCATAGTTAAGATCGCCGAGCCGCTCTTCTTCCTTGAGCATATCTGCAAACCCGGTTGCCTTGCCGTCCAGCGGAAAGGGCATTGCCTCCAGGTCGCGCGCTGTGCGCGACGCATTCGTGACCACTCGCTCTTCCGGGTCAGCGGTCTGAAGCCGCAGTCGTTTTTCGAGATTGTTGGCGTACTCGTGATTCTTCGGCATATCGCGCATAAACCAATACGCGCGAATCAATCCTTTGAGAAAACTCTTGACCCAATCGGGCCGCTCTTCGAGAATGCGGCCGGTTGCGGCAATGATTCGCTCAGGGCGGCCGTCGGGATATTGATCGGCAGGAATGACAAGCGCGTTGCAGCCTTCCTTCTTGAGATCCTCTGCGTACCAGGGCGGCACCGGCGCGCACTCGACTTTACCGTTGCGGATTGCCTCCATATGGAGCCGGGAGTTGACGCCGATCCTCACCCACTCGACATCCCTCTCCAAATCCAACCCAGCCTTTTTTAATTGGATCTGTATAGCCCAATGGCGAATGCTATTGAAGTCGCTGATGCCGACCCGCTTGCCTTTCAAATCGGTCAGCGACTTGATGTGCGGCGGCGCAACCCAGACGTTGGTGTGCTGGTTTCTCCATCCCGCGATGATGTATAGGTCCGCCCCCCGAGCACGCTGAAAAAAGACGGTCCGAGACTGAACGTCCAATGCGATATCCACCGATTTTTCCTTCATCGCCTGGGAAATTCCCAACTTTTCCAGACCGAAAGGCACCATTGGGTCTGGTAAAATCTCATAGGCCGGCGACCCGTCCGTTGCTTTAAGTCCCTCATCATAGAGGAAATTCATCTCGTGAGCCGACATAATCGGCACAAGGTGCAGCACATGATAGCAGGTCGGAGCAATTCTGAGCTTTCCATGCAACATTTAGGGTTCTCCTCTTAAATAGATTTAAACTGCAATGTCGATCCGTTTAACAAATGATGGAGCGAATAGCACTAAACAATCCGATTATTCCAGCGCTACCGCTCGCATATGCCGGTGAAAAATTCGCGCCGCTATAGCGGGGTAGTTTTCCGCGAGCAGTCCGATGGCGTAAAGTAAATAAGACGAGTCTATGAAGATCTGTGGATCCTTCGGCCGTAATACGTCGAAAGCAGTACCCGCATCAACGCCCTTCTGGAGAATAAAAAAAGCATGGGGATTATGAATAAACACGCCGCCGGTGCCGATCAACGTACGTGTTTCCCGCAAATCTTTTCCATAGTGCAGCCACGCCTCGCCCTCGCGCGTTAAAATTCTTTCCCGCCTCCCCACATGACGCTCCACACCGATATCGACGGCGACGCGGGACAACAAAGCGTCCACCGCCGCGTGCCATGGCTTTTGCGGAACTCGATCAGTCGCCCGGCTGACGCCCGCGATGTACTCCGAAATATCTTCGCTGGATGCGGCGAACGCCGGAAACGCCCTGCGCAGCTCTTTTGCGAGATACTCCAAACCCACTCGGCTCAAGAGCGTGCCGGCGTTAAAACGGATCCCCAAATCCCCTTCGACGGTTCTCTTGGCAAAGGGCTCGGATAAACCCTGCGCGATGATGCTTTCGCCTCCCGGATGGCCGTAGCCGATCGAATGAACGTCAGTGGTCGCGCCGCCGACATCGACCACCAGCATATCGCCCCAGCCTGGCACATCATCGTGTCCTTGTGCGCCAAGCAGCACTCCCTGCAGCACCGCCATGGGAGTGGGCAAAACCACGGGGATCGTTGCGCGGATTTTATCGAGACCCTTTGCTTCCGTGATCCGCTCCATGAAAACCCTGCGAATCTCTTCGCGCGCCGGCTCCACTGCCAGTTCTCCCGGCCGCGGCATAACGTTGTCCGCGCGGCGCGCTTCCTTACCGCCATTTTTCAAAGTCTCGCAAACCGCATCCGCGACCGCGGCGTTTCCCGCCACCACGACCGGGACAAACAAAGCCGATCGCGCCAGTAAAGATGCATTGTGCGAAATAGTCGCCGAATCCCCGCCGTCCGTGCCACCGGTGAGGAGCACCATATCAGGCCGCATGATGGCAATATCCTGCATCGCTTTAGCATCAAGCTTAAAGCCCAGCGATCCGACAACTTTCGCGCCTGCGCCCAGAGCCGCCTGGGTCGCGGCCTGAACGGTTAGTCCGGGAACCAATCCAATCACCGCCATTCGCAGGCCGCCCGCCGCGCTGCTCGAAGCCAGCACGACATGACCCTCCAACATGTCGAGATTAGACGGACGCCCGGGAAAGACATGAAAGCGCTCATGCAAACTCTGCAGCGCTCGCATGAGACCTTCACGCACGTCCGTAAGCACGGTCGAGGGCGCCTGGCTTCTCCCCACCACTTGAGACTTGCCGAGATCGACAGCCGTGATTTTAGTAAACGTGCTGCCGAAATCGATGAGGATTGCAAGCGACTTCATAAGCCAACTTTCTATCGGAGCCGTGAGAAAAGCGCCGCCTCTTCCGTGCATCGATGATCGTTCGCATCGGTCCTTCAGCATGCACGAAATCGACAAGGTGATCAGCGATCCTACCAGCCAAATGTAAACCTTCTCCTCCTGTGTGATGCGACGAATGCAATGAGTCCCGTTACCACTTCGAACAAACTCACGTCAAGCAGCAAAAAAACTTTCGTCGCTGCTTGACAGTGTTCCCGGTTCCCAGTAACTGTACCGTCAAACCCAAGCACTTTTTTTCACAGGACTTGTATGAACGAATCCGATCGAACAGCACCGCTGGCCGGCTATCGAGTTCTCGACCTAGGCGGGCCGCTGGCTCTCCACTGCACAAAACTTTTAGCCGACATGGGCGCCGACGTCATCAAGATCGAACCGCCGTCGGGCGATGAATCACGGCGCGTGCCGCCGTTCAAAGATGATTTACCCCATTCGGAGAAGAGCCTTTACTTTCTTCATTTCAACACCAACAAACGCGGCATCACGCTGGACATTGAGAAACCCGACGGCCGCGCGATTTTGTTGGAACTGGCCGGTAAAGCCGATGTCGTGATCGAAACCTTTCGTCCGTCGCGCGCCAAGGAACTGCGACTCACCTACCCGGATTTAAGTGCCGGCAATCCTGGTTTGATCGTTGCCTCGATCACTCCCTTCGGTCAGTCCGGCCCCTGGCGCGACTACAAGGCCAACGACATAGCGGGCATCGCTCTCGGCAACTTGCTCTATCTCGCGGGCGAGCCTGGCGAGCCGCCATTGCAACCGCCCGGTGAAATCGCTTATGGCATGGCGTCCACCTACGGGGCATTCGGCATCGCCACGGCGCTCTATCATCGTCTGGAGAGCGGCCGGGGCCAGCATATCGACGTTTCGATGCACGAATGCGCCGGCCATATCGCCGGCTATTTCATTCCCAACTACGGTTACACCGGCGCGAAGCCGGCGCGCGCATCGCGTAAAGGCGAAGAGACCGATCTCTACGATCCGTACGCAACCAAGAACGGCTACGCGCGCATCTTTATCATTCCCGTCGAGCAATGGCGCCGGCTGGTAGACTGGCTGGGACGGCCGGCGGCGATCTCCGGACCGGAATTCGAAAAGATGTCCTATCGGCGCCAACACCCTGAGATCGTCGTTGGCGCGATCGCGGAATTTTGTCGCCGTTATACCAAAGAAGAACTCTACGAAGAAGGCCAAAAGCGCCGGATCGCCGTTACTCCGATCAATACCGCAGGGGAGTTCATCCACAGTGAGCAGGTCAAGAAGCGCGAGACCTTCGTCGACATGGAACACCCCGTCATCGGCAAGTACGCGCACTTCGGCCCCGTGCCGAGATTCAGTGAATCGGCCGGCGAAATAACCCGCACCGCCCCGCTGATCGGCCAACACAACAAAGAAATCTATTGCGGCGAGCTGGGGATCGGCAACGACGATCTCGTGGCTCTGCGCGCGAGCGGTGTGATCTAGGAAAAAGCAAATTGGCGTGATGGAGTTTCTGGGTATTGGGTTTTCCAACACTCCAATACACCATTTTTCGGTGAACGTAATGGTGGATTGAGAAGGGATATCATGAGTCATTTACCCCTGGAAGGAATACGTGTTGTAGAGCTGACCACCGGCGCCGCCGGCCCTACGGTGGCGCGCGTGCTATGCGAGTTCGGCGCGGAAGTCATTCGCTGCGAAACCCGCTTGCGCGGCGACGGCCACCGCGGCGAGGACCCAAAGCTGTGGAACATGAAGCCTGACTTCATGAAGCTCCAGCGCGGCAAGAAATCTTTCACCGTCAACATGCAGACACCCAAGGGCCGCGAACTGGTTAAAGAATTGGTGAAGAAATCCGATGTGCTGGTGGAGAACTTCGGCCTGGGCATTTTGGAAAAGTGGGGACTCGATTGGCCGCAGCTCAAAGACATCAATCCGCGGTGTATTTTAATCCGCGTCAAAGGCATGGGCTGCACAGGGCCGCATGCCGCCGATCTCACCTATGGTCCCAACGTCGGCAACACCATGGGAACGACCTATCTGTGGAACTATCCCGGCGCGACCACGGCCACCGCCGAGCCGCGCACCCAACACCCCGACTTCATGGGCGGTGTAACCGGCGCCTTTGCGGTCGTGCTGGCGCTCATCCATCGCAAAAAAACCGGCCGCGGCCAATGGATCGATAGCGCCCAGGTGGAAATCGGCGCGTCCTTGCTCGGACCGAAATATCTCGAATACTCCGTCAACCGCCGCGAACCGCAACCTCAGGGCAACCGCAGTTTGACCGCCGCGCCCTACGGTCCCTATCCGTGCAAGGGCGACGACCGATGGTGCGTGATTTCGGTTTACACTGAAGACGAATGGGAGCGATTGGCAAGTTTGCTGGAAAAATTCGGCCTGAAGCGCGACGCCCAATTTGCCACCCACCTGCAACGCGTCCGGCACAAAGATGATTTAGATAAGTGGATTACCCGTTGGACCCGGCAACATGATCCTTACGAAGTGATGGAAATGTTGCAGGACATCGATGTCTGCGCCGCTGTCGTCCAGGATGTCGAGGATCAATTCAAACGAGACAAGCAGTACGCCGCAACCGGATTCCTGGTCAAGATGAAAGAACCCGAAGCCGGCGATGTCGTCACCGAGGGTGTGCCGATGCGGCTCTCCGCAACACCCGGCAAGGTGCGCGGGCTCGCCCCGCTCATGGGCGAGCACACCCAGCAGATTGCCCGCGAGCTACTCGGTCTTAGTGACCAAGAGATCAAGAAATTGGATGAAGAAAAAGTATTATACTAGCAAAACAGAGATCAGAGGTCAGAGGTCGGAAGTCAGAGACGACGGATTCGTGACCTGAACTTCTGAAGTCTGGCCACTGACATCTGACTTCTGACTACTGATTTATTAAAACCAAGGAGGAATAATGGCCGAACCACAACCAATTTGTTTATACGAGAAGCGCGATCCGCATATCGCGATTATTCGTCTCAATCGCCCGGAAAAGAAGAATTCGATTAGCCGGGATCTCTACTGGGCTCTCGACGAAGCCTGGCATAAAGCCAAAGATGACGACGACGTTTGGTCGATCATTCTCACCGGCACGGCTGACGCCTTTTGCGTCGGCGGCGATCTGAAAGAGAATCTCGCCTTTGCCAAAGGTGAAATGACAGGCCCCCGATCAGGTCCGAGACAATATTCCAATCTACGGGCTTTGCAAATGCACAAACCGATCATCGCCGCGATCAATGGCTACGCCGTCGGCGGCGGATTCAATTTGGCGCTGGCATGTAACATTCGCTATTGCGTTCCCGCCGCCAAGTTCGGTTGCTCCGAGGTGCGCTGGTCGCACATGGCCGCTTGGCCGAGTTACGTTTGCCAACTGCCGACGGGTTGGGCGTACTGGTTCGCTCTCACCGGCCAGATGATCGATGCGGATACTGCGTTTCGCTTGGGACTGGTGCAGAAAATTTGCCAACCGGACAAGCTCATCGACGACTGCGTGGAACTCTGCACGACCATTAATCGCAATGGCCGGTTAATCGCCGCCCACACCACGGAGTACATTGAAGACAAGCTTCTCTACGAGATTCAGGGCTGGGAGAAAGCCTTCGACGTGCATAGAGAATTCTATGCTCACCTGCGCCAGAGCAAAGATTACGACGAAGGTTCAGCCGCTTTCTCGGAGAGGCGCAAACCTGAATTTAGCCAGGAATACTACGACGGGAAAACCAAACCGCCGGGAGTGCCAGAAGCCAAGTAGTTAATGTCATCTGAAATGTGCTTGAACGATTTGGCTTCTCAAAAGTTCAAATCGTTCAAGCCATTCAAGTCGTGCTCGCTCACCTCAGCGTTACAAAAAGCCAGTATTAGGTATTTTCCCAAGATCCGCGGCAAGGTAGTGCCGCAACGTTTTGAACGGCTTGAACCGAAGTG
>JBBDNJ010000373.1:40082-45097 GCA_040877705.1 Binatia bacterium
GCGGGCCACTTCTTCGAAGGTGGGCTCGGGCATGCCCGCCTTCCACGTCGGATCGCGCAATTCGAGCCGATTGCCACTGGGATCGAAGAAGTAAAGCTCCCTTCCCGGGAAATAACCTTTCGCCCGATAATACAGCCGGTCTATGGAAACCTTTTTGTCGGCAAAAATTTTACACGCCTGGTCGAGCGTCTCCGGACTAACGGTGAAGGAATGGTGCACGTTCTGCTCCTCGACGAAAGACCTATCAACGTTCTCTGCGCGCTGGCACAGTAAAATGTTTTGGTCGCCGATATTGAAGCAGGACATTCCTGAATTGCCCAGCCGCCCCAATGGCTTCATACCGAGCAGATCACCATAGAATTTTTCCGACTCATCCAGGTCGTTGACCGGAATGGACCAGTGCGTAATTCCCTCGATTTTCAGTAATCCCATGGATACCTCCTTCTCTATGTAATGCGTCATTCTTGCTCCAACTCATCCGAGTCTGTCAATCCGGTTTTTTTCGTTGCTGCCGCGACACGCATTTCCGGTGCTGTCTCGCGCTCGGCGCCGGCAACGATTCTAGGCCAGCGCAAACAGCGCCTTTGGATTATGGTAAATTATTTTTTCGTATTGGCTTGGGGAGATATCGCCTTTTTCTTTCAAGTTGCGTAGCGCTTCAACCTCGGTCGATTGGTCGTTGTGGCCATAGTCGGTGCCGATGGTGATATTATCTTCTCCCGCGTACTTGAAAATGTAATCGACATCGTCATCGGTCTGGCATGAGACAAATTGCCGGTATTCTTTCAGTGGATTCTCCGGCAGCTCTTTCCCCTGGGTGGCCCAGCGGCGCTGCAAGTCCTTGACGACATAAGGCACCCAATTCGCAGCCGCCTCGGCCCAGTGAAATCTGAGCTTAGGAAACAAGCTCGGCACTTCGCTCATCAGCACCGAATGGAACGCACCGATGACGGGTATGCGGAACTTCCAGAAGCTGCCGCCGCCGTTATACTGCGATACCAGGTCGATGTTCTGCGGGCTGCCATTGCCGACGTGCACTCCCACCGCCAGGTCGAGCCTGCTCATTTCATCATAGAGCGGATAAAAATATGGATCGGTGATCAGGCGGTGCCCTTCAATGCCGCGCATGAACACACCGCAGGCGCCGTGCTGCGCACAAAATTTAAGCTCTTCCAACGACGCAGCCATGTCCAGCAGCGGCAAAACGCAAATCCACCTGAGCCGTCCTCGCCCTTGCTCATAAATGTCGGCGAGCCAGCGGTTGTAACCTCGGCAGATGGCGATTTCCCACGCCGGCTTTTCGGTGATTTGTTCGATAAACATGGTCGGATAGAGCACCTGGATGTCGATACCCAGCTCGTCCATGTGACGTACGCGAGCCGCCACGTTTTCCATCTCCCGGGTTTCTTTGGGCGTTCTCATATCGCGCCCCGTCCGCTCCGAAACGTCGGCCATTTCCTGCGCCGTCATGACAATGCGAACCAGGCCACGGATCTTGCCGTCGATGAACCAGTATTCGGCGCCGCCCTCGCCATTCGGTCGCACGACATGCGGGCGATATTTCTGATCCGCCTGTTCCATGAAATCCCACGTGCGTTCGCTCTCGACGACATGAGCATCGGAATCAATGGTCGGCATTTCTCATACCTCCCTGAACAACTTTCTTGCGATTGCGACACCTCGGCGATTCATCATCCTCCAATCCCGCGCGTGCCGTCACAACTTCTTTACTAGAAACTCCGCTCACTTGCGACTCTGACGGCCAAACATATTTTCCTTCTTTGAATACTGACCCCTCGTGCGGCGTAATATCGAAAAAGCCTGGTCGGAGTCAAGCGATCGCTTCAGCGTGGCGGTGGCTGATTCTGTCAAGAACTTTAAGATAGACATCTGCCCGCAATTGCGGTACGAGGCTGTTAAACCAGGCCCCGTCGAGTTGGCTTTGATCAACATTACGTCGCATTCACCGCCGGCAGGAGGGAAAAGTGATAACGATTTTTCTCGTTGCGTTGTTCTATTTCGGATTTGGCGCCGAGGTCGTGTTGGCCCAAGACCCTTTTTATCAGGACAAGACAATTTCCGTTGTTTTGGGCGGCCCTCCCGGAGGCTCGGCGGACATGCGAACAAGGGCGGTCACTTCACTCTTGCGCAAACACATTCCGGGAAACCCGACCCTTGTCATTCAATCGATGGCGGCAGGGGGAGGCCGCCAGGCGGCAAACCACGTCTATCGAGGGGCGCGGCCGGACGGCCTCACAATCGGCAGCATGGGAGCAGCCCTGGTGGCAAACGCGGTCCTGGGAGTAACCGGTGTTCAATATGACATCGACAAGTTCATTTATCTCGGCACTCCCGACAGCGCCCAGCATTATATTTTTATGACCAATAGGAATGCCGGGTTGACCAGTTTGGAGAAGTTACGATCTGCGTCCGGTGTACGGATCGGAGCGCAATCGGTAGGGCACCCGATTTACATCGTCGGCCGGCTCTTCGGGTATTTCCTTGACCTCAAAGAGCCGAGATTCGTTACCGGATACAAGGGTCCAGAAATCGACATCGCTCTCATGAGCGGTGAATTAGACGCAAGAGCGGGTACGGGAGAAACGATCATTCTCCGTTCCCCCGAATGGCTTGAAAAAGGACTTGTGGATATTCACGCCAGCATCGAGATTCCCATAGGAGAAAGACATCCGCGCTTTGCCCAATTACCGGAGCTTGAGAGCTTTGCCGGATCGGCAAGAGAAAAAAGGCTACTCGAAATGTTTCGCTCGTTCAGGCTGTCGGGCCAGAGCTTTTTTCTTCCCCCGGGAACACCGAAGGACCGGGTGCAGATTCTACGAGACGCAATGCGCAAGACTCTCACCGATCCGGAGTTCAAGAAAGAGTTTCACAAACTCACGGGAGACAATCCGACGCCTCTAACGGCGGAAGTGCTCGAGAAGGCCATCAAGGAAATGCCGCGTGACGCCGATGTCATCGAATTGTTTAATAAGCTGGCCGGTCCTGAGCCTCTACCGGCGCGGTAGCATGGTATTCAGGAGCCTATTTTAATCGCTGCGGGTTAATTCCCGCAGCTTGCTGGTAAAGAGTTATTCCCAGTTCTCTTAGGGCCGTCATTCCCGCATGTCTTTAGCGGGAATCCAGGCGAGACCGGAACTGGACCCCGATTAAGACATTCGGGGGTGACGCCTTTGGGGTAAATTCTCATCGCTGCTGATACCCCGTCAGCTTGCTGCGGGGTAGTTCATTATCAAGTAAGAATCCTATGCTCTGAGCGGAATGAGACCTAAGCGACTTCTCGCCTAGTAATGCAAACAAATCGGGAACGTTGCGAGCTGCAGAGATGGCCTCTTTCCGTGGGCGTCAAGTTTACTGGGGCTGAGCATAAAGTCGGCTCGCTCGCGCAGGTCGTAAACATCAATAATAGCCACACGGGAGTAAATTCAGAATGTCCCTTGTTTCTGCTCTCCGAGGATGGCGCGCCTTTTATTCCCGTGAAGGCTGATATATTATCTGCTTATGGCAAAGAGCGCACAGAGCGAACGAAAGACACGAATTTATCCGCTGATAACCCCAAAAGAGCGTCTGACGATCTGGGAAAAAGCTCGCGGAATCTGGAAGCGACGCCATCCTGACCCAATTCGCGAATTGAGAAAAATGCGCCGGGAATGGTCCAGAAAGTCTCCATAAGCTGATTACGTCCATTGGCCTACACGCTCGATACCAACGCGATCCTTTACTACCTCAAAGATGATTCGAATGCCGTATCCTTGTTGCGGGAGATTTTTTCGCACGAGGCGCCGTTATACGTATCAGCGATAACTGAGCTCGAACTTTTCGCTTATTCGCGTCTTAACGCTCATGAAGAAGCGCTCATTGAAGACATCTTGACGACGATCCCATCATTCCTGTCGACTCTCATATTGCCCGGCTTGCCTCCGTCCTGCGCAGACAGTATCGGCTCAAGGTTCCTGACAGCGTGATTGCGGCAACTGCGATGCATACCGGCAGCACGCTTATCACGCGCAATACCCGCGATTTCAAGAAAGTCACATCCCTTTCTTTGCTTAAGATTTGAAAAGCCGAAAGGGTTTTCAGCCGAGCACTCTCCTTATCTGGCCGCTCCGGTTTCCTTGATCGCGATGCCGTTGTCGGCGACGCGCCTGGGGCAAATTCCCTACCGCTCGAGCCGCGCACCCTAACACTTGAGACCGTTGGCTTCGAATATCCTCGCGGTCAAAAGATCCTGCACGGAATCGACGTGACCATCGAGCCTGGGGAAAGCGTCGCATTCGTCGGATCCAGCGGCGCCGGCAAGAGCACCCTGCTCAATCTGTTACCGCGCTTTTACGATCCTACCGCTGGAACCGTGAAGCTCGATCAATTTGATCTCCAGCAGATAAAGCTGAAAGACGTGCGCCGCCATATTGCGTTGGTTTTGCAGGAGAGCGTCCTTTTGCCGACGACGATAGCCGAGAATATCGCTTATGGTTGTCCGGCAGCGACTCACGAACAGATCCGGGAAGCGGCGCGCCTCGCAGGCGCGAGCGCTTTTATCGAAGCGTTGCCGGAGAAATATCAAACACCCCTGGTCGCTCGGGAATGAACCTGTCGGGCGGGCAGCGCCAGAGAATCGCTTTGGCGCGGGCGCTTCTCACCCAGGCTCCCATTCTTGTGCTCGACGAGCCCACCAGCGCTCTCGACGCCGAACACGAACAGATCGTCAACGACACGTTGCATTCTCTAAAAGGCAAGCACACCGTCGTGCTGGTCAGTCACCGTATCAGCACCGTTATGAGCTGCGATCGCATTTGTGTCTTGAGCCAGGGAAGGATCGTCGAACAGGGCAGCCATCAAGAACTGCTCGGACAGCGCGGTATCTATGCCGCGATGGCCCAGCAGCAACTGCACCCGGATTTTCCGGTTTTTCCAGAGGTAACCTAGCATCCGCCGCGCATAACAGGGAAAATACGGGACGGTTATGAGGCAATTGATTATCTTCGGTGGAGTGACCG